>NZ_JBEZMO010000045.1:0-47098 GCF_040652655.1 Streptomyces sp. NPDC048191 | reverse complement strand
CACTCTCTTTCGCTACTCGACGCTCTTCCGATCTGCCTGCGGGGCCTGCGGGGCCTGCGGGGCCTGCGGGGCCTGCGGGGCCTGCGGGGCCTGCGGGGCCTGCGGGGCCTGCGGCAATTGAGCGGTGCGCGAGCCAGCGGCGGCTCGGCCGACGCGGCAGCCAACGGCGGCCCGGCTCTCGCGGGAGCCAGCGGCGGCTTGACCAGTGTGGCAGCCAACGGCGGCTCAGCCCGTACGGGAGCCAGCGGCGGCTTGACCGGCGCGGCAGTCAACGGCGGCTCGGCTGGTGCGGGAGCCAGCGGTGTCTCGGCTGGAGCGGGGCCTGCGGGGCCTGCGGCAATTGAGCGGGGCGGGGCCGGTGCCACATTGCGGGGCGGGTGCGGCGGCCGGCGCGGGGATCATGTCGTCGGCCAGGCCTCCGCCAGCATCTTCCTGGTGTCGGCCAAGAGCTGCGGCAGTACCTTGGTGTGGCCCACGACCGGCATGAAGTTCGTGTCGCCGCCCCAGCGCGGGACGATGTGCTGGTGCAGGTGGGCGGCGATGCCGGCGCCGGCGACCGTGCCCTGGTTCATGCCGATGTTGAAGCCGTGCGCGCCGGACGCGGTGCGCAGGGCCGTCATCGCCTGCTTGGTCAGCTCGGCCAGCTCGGCGGTTTCCGGCCCGTTGAGCTCGGTGTAGTCGGCCACGTGCCGGTACGGCACGGTCATCAGATGGCCGCCGTTGTACGGGTAGAGGTTGAGGACCGCGTACACGTGCTCACCGCGCCGGACGATCAGCCCGTCCTCGTCGGACTTGGCCGGGATCGAGCAGAAGGGGCAGCCGTCGTCGGCCCCAGGACCGGTCGGCTTGTTCTCGCCCTGGATGTAGGCCATCCGGTGGGGCGTCCACAGGCGCTGGAACGCGTCCTGCGTCCCCACTCCGATCTGCTGCTCCGGCTCACTCGTCATGCCATGCAGCATATGGCGTCCAGGTGTGGGACAAGGCAAGGCCCCCGGCGAGACCGAGTCACCGGGGGCCCTGCGGAACGCCTGCTCAGACCTGCGCCCGCTCCTGCACGACCTGCGCGATCTTCGCGATGGCCTCGTCGAACGGGATGCCGTTCTCCTGGGAGCCGTCGCGGAAGCGGAAGGAGACGGAGCCGTTCGACATGTCCTCGTCGCCCGCGATGACCATGAAGGGCACCTTCTGCTTCTGGGCGTTGCGGATCTTCTTCTGCATGCGGTCCGAGGAGGAGTCCACCTCGACGCGCAGGCCCTTCTTCCGGGCCGCGGCGGCGAACTTCTCCAGGTACTCCACGTGCGCGTCACCGATCGGGATGCCCAGTGCCTGGACCGGGGCCAGCCAGGCCGGGAAGGCACCCGCGTAGTGCTCGAGCAGCACGGCGAAGAAGCGCTCGATCGAGCCGAACAGGGCTCGGTGAATCATCACCGGGCGCTGCTTCGAACCGTCCGGGCCCGTGTACTCCAGGTTGAACCGCTCCGGCAGGTTGAAGTCGAGCTGGATGGTCGACATCTGCCAGGTCCGGCCGATCGCGTCCTTGGCCTGGACGGAGATCTTCGGGCCGTAGAAGGCGGCGCCGCCCGGGTCCGGGACGAGGGGCAGGCCCTGCTTCTCGGCGACCTGGCGCAGCGTCTCGGTCGCCTCCTCCCAGACCTCGTCGGAGCCGACGAACTTCTCCGGGTCCTTGGTGGACAGCTCCAGGTAGAAGTCGGTCAGGCCGTAGTCGCGCAGCAGGCCGAGGACGAAGGTGAGCGTCTTGTCCAGCTCCTCGGACATCTGCTCACGGGTGCAGTAGATGTGCGCGTCGTCCTGCGTGAAGCCGCGGGCACGGGTGAGGCCGTGCACGACGCCCGACTTCTCGTACCGGTACACGGTGCCGAACTCGAAGAGGCGCAGCGGCAGTTCGCGGTAGGAGCGGCCGCGCGCGTCGAAGATCAGGTTGTGCATCGGGCAGTTCATGGGCTTGAGGTAGTAGTCCACGCCCTCGTCGAGCTGCATGGGCGGGTACATGCCCTCGGCGTACCAGTCCAGGTGCCCGGACGTCTCGAAGAGCTTCCCCTTCGTGGCGTGCGGGGTGTAGACGAACTCGTAGCCCTCTTCCTCGTGGCGGCGCCGCGAGTAGTCCTCCATCACCCGGCGGACGATGCCGCCCTTGGGGTGGAAGACGGCGAGGCCGGAGCCGATCTGCTCCGGGATGGAGAACAGGTCCAGCTCGGAGCCGAGCTTGCGGTGGTCGCGCTTCTCGGCCTCGGCGAGGAAGTCCAGGTACGCCTTCAGCTCGTCCTTGGACGGCCAGGCGGTGCCGTAGATGCGCTGGAGCATCGGGTTCTTCTCGCTGCCGCGCCAGTAGGCGGCCGCGTTGCGCATCAGCTTGAACGCCGGGATCAGCCGGGTCGAGGGCAGGTGCGGACCGCGGCAGAGGTCCTTCCAGCACAGCTCGCCGGTCTTGGCGTCCAGGTTGTCGTAGATCGTCAGCTCGCCGGCGCCGACCTCGACATCCGCGCCGTCGTCGTGCGAGGCCGAGCCCTTGAGGCCGATCAGCTCCAGCTTGTACGGCTCGTCCGCCAGCTCCTCGCGGGCCGCCTCGTCGGTGACGACACGGCGGGCGAACCTCTGCCCGCGCTTCTGGATCTCCTGCATCTTCTTCTCGACGGCCTTGAGATCCTCGGGCGTGAACGGCTTCTCGACGTCGAAGTCGTAGTAGAAGCCGTCCTTGACGGGCGGGCCGATGCCCAGCTTGGCCTCGGGGAACAGCTCCTGCACGGCCTGCGCCATGACGTGCGCGGTGGAGTGGCGCAGGATGTTCAGGCCGTCCTCGGACGAGATCTCGACGCCCTCGACCTCGTCACCGTCGGACAGCTCGTACGCGAGGTCCTTCAGCTCGCCGCCCACGCGCGCGGCGATGATCGAGCGCTCGCCCGCGAAGAGGTCGGCGGCCGTAGTGCCCGTCGTCACCACGCGTTCTTCCCGCTCGGAATCGCGTTGGATGATCACACGGACGTCTGACACCGGTCTCTCCTGACTGAAGGTGGGTGCGGCGCCATACCAGGAGCGCGCGCACAGGCGATCGTACCGACCCGACCGTACCGACCGCTAAACGGTCACCCTCGGTCCCCGCTCCCGTACTCTCCCGGCTCGCCGTCGCCGCAGGCCTCCTCGAAGAAGTCCAGGTTCTCCTGGAGGGCCTTCATCAGCCGGTCCCGCTCGCCCTCGTCGACCTGCACGGGTACGACCCCGGAGGCGCCGGTGAGCCGGCGGAAGCCGCCCCGGCGCTCCAGCCGGCCGTGCACGCGCACCGGGAGCCCGACGAGGTGGGCGTGGCCGGCGATGCGGTAGTCCTCCTCGTCCAGGGTGACCCGGACGTGCGGGACGTCGGCGCCGGCGAGGACGCGCAGCCGTACGGTGCCCTCGCCGCCGGGCCCGGAGCGGCGCATGCGGACGACGGCGCCGGTGATCCGCACCGGCACGGAGGGTTCCTCGCGCAGGTAGCGGGCGGCGGCCTCGCGCAGGACGGGCAGGTCGCCGGGCGAGAACTCGACGGGTTCGGCGGAGGGTGCGCAGCCCTCGGGGACGCCGGCGCCGGGTGCCCAGGCGACGGCGATCCGGGCGCCCTCGGTGCCCCGGACGAGCACGGCCAGCGCCTCGGTCAGTTCGCGGCTGACGCCGGCCTCGACCGCGCCGTCGAAGGCGTCCATGCCGCCGGTGGCCCGTCGGTAGTCGACGGCCTCGCGGGCGGCGTACAGGGCCTGGTGGAGGCGGACGGCGAGGGAGCGGCCGGTGGGCACGGGCACGAAGGCGGTGAGCCGGCGGCCCTCGTCGGCGGGGCCGACGAGGACGTCCTGAAGGAGTGCGGCGGCGGCGCGGCGGTGGCGGGCGCCGTAGTAGCCGGCCCGCGCGCGTGTGGCGAGCGCGGCGGCGAGCAGCATCTGCCGGGCGGCGCCGCGCAGTTGCTCGTCGGCCGTCCAGGGCGCGGCGCCGGCGGGTCCGCTCGGGGTGTCGCGCCACCAGCGGATCTCGTCGCTGGGCACGGCGAGGGAGATCAGCACCTCGCGGGCGGCGGGCGTCGCGCTGCGGGCGAGGGCGTCGAGGGCCTCGCCGAGCAGGTCGTCGCTGTCGGGGAAGGCCCGGCTCTCCGGCACCAGCAGGCTGGTCCCGCCGCCGCCCGGCCCCGGCGGGGTCCAGCGGCCGTAGCGTCCCGGGGCACCGCCGCGCCGCTGCCAGCCGTGCCGGTGCAGCAGGGCGCCGAGCACGGCGGGGTCGACCTCGGCGGGCTCCGGGGGCCGGTTCCAGGCGAGGTCGTCCGGATGCGGCCGGGCCTGGCGGGGCAACTGCTCGTACGGACGGCTTCTCATGGCCTGCCTCCCGTCCCGACGCGCGTCATGATCTCGCAGAGCGCCCGGTCGTCGAAGATGCGCGTGGTCGGGATCCGCACGGTGGTCCGGTGCCGGCCGGTGACGGCGTGGCCGGCCAGGTTGACCCAGTAGCAGCAGTGCCTGAGGTCGAGCCGGTCGTGGCTGGCGCGCAGCCAGTCGTCCTGCGAGCGCGGGACGAGCATCACGACCAGGATCTTGTGCACCGAGACGGGGGTGCGGGCGAGCTTGCGCAGATGGTCGTTGTCGAGGGTGAAGGAGAAGGAACGCCCCGGAGGGTTCGGCGCGACCTGGTACGTGGCCTTCAGCTGCACCTTGATGGTGACCTCGTCGTCGACGGTGTGTCCGGGCGCGCTGTGGCTGACGTGCCAGTCGATGCCGTTGTCCGGGAAGGGCTGGGACAGCGAGCATCCCGCCGCGGCGGCGACCGCGTGCAGATAGCCGACCTGCAGTGTCTCCATGCAGGCGGTGGTGGCGAGCGTGCCGCGGACGGTGCCCGGGCGATCGGGCAGCAGCCCGCCCCGCTCGGGCTGCGCTATGGCCATGACCAACAGCCTTCCAAGCAATGAGTTTCCCCGCTGCGGGCCGCTGAACTGCAAAGACCCGTACTCCTGTTGTGTCCTTGCGGCGTACGGCGCAAACGGCCCGGGTATCACCAAACGGGCAGAAGACGGAACGTCACCTGCCCTCGGTGAACGAGGAGTTGGGTTGGGATGACGTACTGGTACGAGGGGCCGCTGGCCGCCTTCGACACGGAGACGACGGGCGTGGACGTCGAGACCGACCGGATCGTGTCGGCCGCCGTCGTCGTCCAGGACGCGCCGGGGACCCGGCCCCGGATCACCCGCTGGCTGGTGAACCCGGGGGTGCCGGTGCCGGAGGCGGCGACGGCGGTGCACGGACTGACGGACGAACACCTCCAGCACAACGGCCGCTGGCCGGCGCCGGTGATGTACGAGATAGCCGAGCAACTGGCGGAGCACGCGGCGATGGGCCGCCCGCTGGTGGTGATGAACGCGCCCTTCGATCTCACCCTGTTGGACCGGGAGTTGCGCCGGCACCGCGCGTCCTCGCTGGACCGTTGGTTCGAGTCGGTGCCGCTCAGGGTGCTGGACCCGAGGGTGCTCGACAAGCACCTCGACCGCTACCGCAAGGGCCGCCGCACGCTGACCGACCTGTGCGCGCACTACGAGGTGACGCTCCAGGACGCGCACGACGCGGGCGCGGACGCGCTGGCCGCCCTGGAGGTCGTACGGGCCCTGGGCCGCCGTTACGCGACCCGGCTGGAGCGTCTGTCCCCCGCCGAGCTGCACACGCTCCAGGCCAACTGGCACGCGGCGCAGGCCCGTGGGCTGCAGGCGTGGTTCGCCCGCAGCGGCTCGGACGAGATCGTCAGCACGGAGTGGCCGCTCAGGCCGGAGCTGCCGGCCGCGGCATAGGAGGAGCGGGTACCGCCCCCGGTACGGCGGTCACCAGGAGCCGCCTCCGCCGCCGCCCGCTCCGCCGCCGACACCTCCGGAGGAGCTGCCCCCGCCGGAGCCGCCACCGGAGCCACCGCCGCTGGAGGACGGCGTCCGGGAGGAGAGCGCGGCGCTGACGACGAGTCCCAGGGCCAGCGCCGGCCCCAGCCGGACGGCGGGCGAGGAGGGCTGCCGGGTGGGCACGGCGGACGTCTCGACGGCGTGCCGCCAGGTGTCGCCCAGGCCGAGGGCGACCGCCCAGGCCGTGTAGCGCCGGACCTGTTCGTCGTCGAGGGGCTGCTCTGCGGGAGTCGCCGACGGGTCGGCGAGGTAGCGCCGGAACGCCTCCACCCGCAGCCGCTGGGCGCTGCCCTCGGGTGTGCGGCGGTGCAGCTCCCAGGCGCGCCGCGCCAGCGCGAGGCCGGCACCGAAGACGACCGCGCCCGCGATGAGCACCGGTCCTCCCGCGGCGAGGCGGCCGCCGCCGAGGCCCGCGCCCACCGCGGCCGTGACGAAGCCGAGCACGGCGGCGGCCATGCCGGCATACCGTCCGGTGCGGGCCCGGCGCAAGGACGCCGTGTCCCACAGGCCGGAGTCGGTCTGCCATTGCCGCAGGTGGCGGGCGAGCGCATGCCAGCCCGTCTGGAAGGACGAGTCGTACATGCCCAGGGTGATCCGGTCGCGCCCGGCGAAGATGTACCGCAGGACCTCCCTGGCGACCGGATCGTCGGACCCCGCGCCCCTGCTGCTGCGGCGCAGGGTCGGAGCGTGCCCCTCGCCGCCGAGGACGAGGTGGCCGTCGGCGACGGCGCCGAGCAGCCAGGCGGTCTGGTGCCAGGGCTCCACCCGCTCGTCGGCCAGGATGCCGCCCTGGGCGGGACTCAGTCCCTGCGGGGGTGTGGTGCTCGGCGTTCCCCGGTTCGCGTCGGCGCCCTGCGGTGCGGGCCGGTCGCGGCCGAGGAGGCGCAGCAGCCCGATCGTGGCCAGGGCGGGGGCGAGGGCGAGGCCGACGGCGAGCAGTGCGTTCAGCAGCGGATGGGTCACGGTGGTGCCGACGGCCTTGCCCGCGGGTGGCGCGGGCAGCAGCGGCTCCATTCCGGAAATGCGGTGGCCCTCGCCGGCGTAGAGGGTGAGCCCTTCCTTGCCCTTGAGCCGGTTCAGCTCGACGGTGAGCAGGCCGGGGCCAGTCGGCTCGACGGCGCAGCGGTGCTCGGAGCCGTCGGTGCCGTGCACGCAGCGCGGTGCGGTGAGCAGGTGGGGGGCCAGGACATGGATCTCGACGCGGGACCGGTCGACCTGCCAGCCGGTGCCGACCGCGTCCCAGGCCAGCCTGCCCTTCTTCACGACGTCCCGCAGGGTGTACTGGACGCGGTAGCGGTGCACGCCGGTGACGGCCCGGCCGGGGTCGCCGATCTTGATGCGGGTGGCGATCTCCCGGTGGCCGTTCGGCTCGGTGTAGTAGTCGCCCATGGTGAGTTCCCAGGGGACGCGATGGCCGTCCATGCTGACGGCGATGTGGGCCTCGTCCTCGTCGAAGGGCAGGTCGGGCAGGTCGCGATAGATGCCGTGCCGTTCCGTGTGCGGGTAGCCGAAGTCGTAGTCGACGACCTCGGTGATCCGGGCGCTGCCGTCGGCGGCGATCCGTGCGCCGACCCACATCGTGGTGACCCGTTCGGTGTTGAAGGTGATCCTGGCGAGCGCCACGACGCCGCCCAGCACCAGTGCGATCAGGAGGATCCTGATCAGACTGCGGACCCGGAGCCGGCGCACCCGCCCGCCAAGTCTCGGTCCTTCCCCGCCCTGTTCCTTGCCCATGACGCCCCCCATGGCATCAAAAGAGCCGGTCCGCTGGGCGGACCGGCTCTTTCCCGGTGGGCGATACTGGGTTCGAACCAGTGACCTCTTCGGTGTGAACGAAGCGCTCTCCCACTGAGCTAATCGCCCGGGAACGCAGTGAACAATACAGGTCCCGGCGCCGATCCTTCAAACCGCTTGCAGCCGGCGCAGCAGTCCGCGCCGTCCGGACCACATCATCAGCCGGTGGTTGGCGCGGAAGGCCGGCCGGCAGGGTACGGCGAGGCGGCGGAGCAGCGGCTTGTGCACATGGACGTCCTGGTCGTAGCGGGCCAGTGTCCTTGAGCCGTCGGCGGTGACCGTCCAGCGTGCCCAGCCCTCGATGTCGCCGGACAGGGTGACCTCCAGCACGCCGGCGCCGGGCTCGTGGCGGGTGCGGCGTGCGGTGAAGGTCATGTCGTAGGGCAGGACCGAGCGGATGGTGAGGACGCCGGTGGAGTCGTCCAGCCGGGTCACCGAGCGCACCTGGGGCCACCAGCGGGGATAGTCCTCGGGCCGCTCCAGCACCGCGTACACGGCGGCGGGCGGCGCGGGCAGGGACCACAGGCTCAGGAAGCGGTAGTGGGTCCAGTCCATGGGGAGAGTCTGCCCGGTGCGGGGCGGGGATCTGAGTACGCGTACTCATGCGCCGAGCCGGGCGCCGGGGCAGACTCGACGAGTGAGCGCCGCCGCCCGTGCGACGGCGCTCCCCCGGCACGTCCAGGGCATCCTGTCGCCGAGCAACGCCAGGTTCTCGATGGCCGCGAGGCCGTAGAGCGCGGTGTCGTTGCTGGACACCCAGCTCGCCTCGCTGCCCTCGACCAGGGTGGCGGGGCCGGTCAGCTTCTCGGTCTTCCACGGCGAGGACTCGGTGTAGCCGTCGGAGCCGTAGAACTTGGCCCAGGCGCGCTTGGCGAGGGTGGCGTCACCGGTCTGTACGGCGGCGTAGGCGTCGAGGCGCGAGTGGCCCTGGAAGAGCAGCAGGGTCCCGAAGTCGCTGCCGTAGCGGTCCGCCCGTTCGGCCTTGGTGGCGTTGAAGTAGCGGCAGTAGTCCAGGTAGGCGTCCTTGAACTTCGGCATGTCGGCCGGGTCGATCAGCTCGGCGCACAGCTCGTTGAGACCGAAGACGGCCGAGAGGTGGGAGACCGAGACCACCGGTTGGTCGGCTACGGCGAACTTTCCGGTGTCGAGGTCGTACAACCCGCTGCCCTGGACGAAGCCGTTGGGCTGGGCAGCGATGCCCTCCATCGTGGACAGCACACGGGCCCTGGCCTTCTCCCACTTGGGTCCCTTGCGTTCCGACCGGTCAGGCCGAGACCAGGCCGCTCTAGTCGGTGCCGAAGCCGATGGACAGGGCGTGCCGGTCGGGGGTGTAGGGGTCGGTGCGGACCTTGCGCTGGGGGTCGAGGACGGGGAAGGTCTCGTCGGAGTCGACGTTGGCGTGCATGAGGTCGCCGACGCGTTCGTCGGCGGTGAGGAAGTAGTAGAAGCGCCGGTAGGTGGTGTTGGCGATGCACTGTTGTTTGGCGCTGTCGCCGAAGTGCTGCACGCCGTGCCGGGTGCCGAGGCCGGCCCACTTGCCGAGGTGGTAGACGTCGACCTCGCCGGTGTGGCGGGTGAGTGCCTCGGCGAAGCGGAAGAGGTCGGAGCGGCCGCTCCGCAGGTACGCGTACCAGAGCCACAGGTCGGGCGAGAGTTCGGAGTTGTCCCAGGCGTAGCCGCCGATGCCGTACCGCCACTGGTGACGCACGGTGTCGTAGCTGTGCATGAAGTCGCCGTAGTCCCAGAAGCCCCCCGGCCTTGACGAGTTGCCTGGGTGGGGCGGCGAGCTGGGGCAACACCCACACGGCTGCGACCTGTTGGGCGAGCGTGTCGGCGTCGGGTGTGGAGTCGTTGCCCCAGAAGAGGAGTTCGGAGGTGCGGGCGATGCCGTAGGGGGTGCCGAACGCGGACTCCCGCCGGATCCGGAGGGGTGCGGGGTGATCGTGCCGAGGACGCCCGCCTTGGCGGTGTCCTCCTCGTACCGCGCGACCTCCTTGGGGTGGCAGGTGCGGGCGGAGGCGCTGAGCATCAGGGAGGCGAGGTACTGGCCGGTGTGCTTGCCGTCCATGGTCGGGATGGGGGCGAGGCCGTAGGCGCTGTCGCCCTCCGACGAGTAGCGGACGGTGAAGTTGTCCCAGGTGAACTCCGAGGCGCCGTGACCGGCGGACAGCGAGGACTTGGGGTAGTCCTGGGAGACGACCTTCGGGTCGGTGGTCCACCACTCCGTCAGATCGGCCCTGTCGAAGCCGAGTCCGTCCTTGGTGTGGAACGCCTTGCCGTTCTGCCGCAGGTAGAGGTCGTACAGGTACATGATCGCGAAGTACCCGGTGTCTCCGGGGATCTTCGTCCTGTCGTGGATGGTCTTCAGGGCCTTGAAGTAGTTGTCCCAGGTCCATCCCGTGTGCGGCTCGACGCCGGCCTTCTGGAACACCTTCCTGTCGACGACGAGCGCCATGGTGTTGGAACCGACGGGAATTCCGAGCTGCTTTCCGTCGACCTCGCCGACCTTCGTCACGTGATCCAGGGTCAGATTGCCTGCCTGTGCCTGGGACTTGAGGTCGAGCAGAATTCCTCGCTTGTCGTACTTCCGGAGAAAGGTGACGGCATTTTGGAAAACGTCCGGGGGATTTCCGCCGACGGCCTGGGTCTGGAACTTCTCCCAGAAGGATTGGTACGTCTGGAAGTCGGTCTTGACCTTGATCTTCGGGTACTTCTTCTCGAAGAGCGCGATGGTCCGCTCGATCTTCTTGGCCCGCTCCTCGGCACCCCACCACGAGTAACGGATCGTCACCGTCCCGGTTACGGAGGGGCCCGGGGTGCGTCAATGAGTCGGACAGGATTTTCTTCCGGACCGAACGCCGAGGGCCGAACGGACGGAGGTTCAGCCGGGCAGCGCGGCGAGCCAGTCGACGAGGATCCGGTTCGTCTCCTCCGGCCGCTCCTGCTGGACGAAGTGACCGCACCCGTCGAGGATGTGCGAGCCGAGGAGGCCGGGCAGGGTCTCGGGGTAGGCCTCCACCGCGGGGGCCAGCCAGGCGAGGGAGGCGTCCAGGCCGCCACCGATGAACAGCGAGGGCTGCCTGATCGGCGCGCCCTCGTGACCGGCCAGGTCCGCCCAGTCCCGGTCCATGTTCCGGTAACGGTTCAGCGCCCCGGTCATCCCGGTCCGCTCGAACTCGGCGGCCAGGACGTCGAGGTCGCCCTCGTCCAGCCAGGCCGGAAGCGGGCCGGCCGGAAAGCGCTCGCGCAGGGTGCCGCCGGGGCCGACGAAGTGCGGATCGGGAGCGCCCGGCGCAGGCATCGTGTCCGCCGAGAGGGCGGCGTGGAAGCCTGCGAGCCAGCCGCGTACATCGGGCTCGATCTCCGCCTCGGCCCGGCCCGGCTGCTGGAAGTACGAGACGTAGAACTCCTCGTCCCCGCCCATGCCCGCGAACACCTCGCTGGGCTTCGGGCCGCCCGGCGGGCTGTACGGCACGCCCAGCAGCCCCACGGCCCGGAACACATCTGGCCTGGTCAGAGCGGAAGTCGCGGCGATCGTGGCACCCCAGTCGTGCCCGACGACCACCGCGGACTCCTCCCCCAGGGCCTCCACGACCGCCACGTTGTCCGCGACCAGGTCGAGCATCCGGTACGCGTCCACGGCCGCCGGCTTCGACGAACGGCCGTAGCCCCGGACGTCGACGGCCACCGCCCGGTATCCGGCGGCGGCGAGGGCGGGCAACTGGTGCCGCCAGGAGTACCAGGACTCGGGGAACCCGTGCACCAGCAGCACGAGGGGGCCGCGCCCCTGCTCCACGACATGCACGCGTCCGGCTGGGGACGGGACCAGGTGGTGGGTGGGGGCGGTGGCCGGGGTCGGGGTGGGAGCCGGGACGGGGGCGGGAGCGGGGGGCTTGGGCATCAGGCCTCCTGGGGCCGTGGGTGCGGGGCGGGTGCTGGTACTGGTACTAGACCGTTTGCTGGAACTGGTGCCGGTGCTGGTGCGGGTCCTGTTGGGGAGCCGGTGTCGGTGAGGCTCGCCCCAGGGCAGGGAGGGCCAGCGGAGGGGCGGCGCTCCGGGGGCGCCGGAGGGGGGTGGCGCTTGTGGGCTGTCTGACGCCGGACGTGGTGGCACGTTGCGCCGGTGTGTCTCGTCGTGTCGGGACGGCGGGATGCGCCGGTGCGTCTCGATCTGTCGGCAGTTCTGCATACGTCGGCCACCCTGCGGCTGACGCTCCGCAACGGCCCGGCCGGATGCCGGCCCCTCCGGTCGCACCCCGTGGCGACGATGGTGCGACGGGTGGCCCTCAGGGCACGAGAAAAGTTGCCGGTTCGGCAAAAGACACCGCGCCCATCGGGGCCGGCTCAGCACGGCTGCCCGTACGGTTCTGACGCGCACACGACGACGGCCCACCTGCTGTTTCGCAGATGGGCCGTCGGTCCGGGTGGGCGATACTGGGTTCGAACCAGTGACCTCTTCGGTGTGAACGAAGCGCTCTCCCACTGAGCTAATCGCCCGGGCACAGGAAGAACATTACCCCATGTCAGGGGGTGCCCCCGACCACAGGCCGGGGCGGCGGAAGGCCCGGCCGCGGCCCAGGATCACTGATCCTTGATCTTCCACGGCATGACGAGACCGAACTGCCACACGTAGATCCCGACCAGCACGGCAACGATCACCAGCCCGATCACGGTCAGGGTGATGTTCCGGCGGCGCACCCTGGGATCGAGGGCCCGCTGGGCCGCCTCGGTGACCTTGCGCTTGGTCCAGCGCAGGACGAGCTGCGCCCAGACGAACTCGGTCGCCCAGATCGCCATGCCCCCGAAGATCACCACCCACCCGGGTCCGGGCAGCGGCAGCATGACGACGCCGGCGCCGACGACCGCGAGGCCGACCACGAAGACCCCGACCTGCCAACTCAGATGGAGCAACCGGCGGGCTTTGATGAATTCCGGCGCGCGGGAGCCGAGCCCGTCCCCGTTCCCGGGCCCGCTGCCCGGCCCGGCTTCCCGCCGGTCCGCCCTCGCCTCGTCCGGTGCCACGGCGACCTCGCCCGGCTCGTCACTCCCCGTATTCATACAGACAAACCCTACCGGAGTGAATCAGTCACCGGAATGGTCGTAGATCCCGTACGAGTTCTCGGCCGGAAGAGTTACGTAAACACACGCAAAACCCTCAGAGGGGTTTACAACGGCATCGTAGGTGGCATGTCGATTTCGCCGACGTGCGAATCCCCGAGCGCACACTGAGCGAAAGGCCCTGGCGCTTATGAACACCACGGTCAGCTGCGAGCTGCACCTGCGCCTCGTTGTGTCGAGCGAGTCCTCCCTGCCTGTCCCCGCAGGCCTGCGGTACGACACGGCCGACCCCTACGCCGTGCACGCCACCTTCCACACCGGAGCCGAGGAGACCGTCGAGTGGGTGTTCGCCCGCGACCTCCTCGCCGAGGGGCTCCACCGGCCCACCGGCACCGGCGACGTCCGTGTCTGGCCGTCGCGCAGTCACGGTCAGGGCGTCGTGTGCATCGCCCTCAGCTCTCCTGAGGGGGAGGCCCTGCTCGAGGCCCCGGCGCGGGCCCTGGAGTCCTTCCTGAAGCGAACCGACGCCGCCGTGCCTCCCGGCACGGAGCACCGGCACTTCGATCTGGATCAGGAGCTCTCGCACATCCTGGCGGAGAGTTAGGTCGCGGCCTCCGAAAGCAGCCCGGCGCCGTCCACTCGGGGAGACGGCTCGGGCCAAGACAGCCGTATACGGCACAGCCCGGCGCCGTTACCGTGAGCAGATCACGGTACGGCGCCGACCTGTGCGCGCACGGGCTCCGTCGACGGACGGGGCCGGCGTACGCCACCGCGGTGCGGGAACCTCCCGGGGCGCGGCGGCGTTCTCCCGACAGTCGAGGTCGGACGGGCACGGTGCGCCGGTCGGGGTTGTCGCTACCATCGGCCAGCATCGGCGGGCGTCCGCCCGACCCTCAGGCCAGGGAGCGAAACGTGCTGATCACCCACGACACCCGGTGCGCCCTCGACACCGTGGTGGATCTGGTGAACACCGCGCCGGAGGACGGCGGGGCGGCCGACGCACTGCCCGATGTGCCGGCTCTCGCGGATTTCGTACGAAACCACGAGATCAGCGATGTCGGTGTGCTGTCGGAGTTCGACCTCTCGGCGGTGCGCCGGATCCGGGGGCGGTTCGCGGCGATCTTCGCCGCCCCGGACCCCCGTTCCGCCGCGGGACTGATCAACGAGCTCGTCGCCGCCGCGGGCACCACCCCACGCCTGACGGACCACGACGGCTACGACTGGCATGTGCACTACTTCGCGCCCGGCGCCTCCGTGGCCGACCATCTGGCCGCCGACTGCGGGATGGCGCTCGCCTTCTTCGTGGTGGCCGGGGAGCAGGAGCGGCTGCGGCGCTGCGAGGCACCGGACTGCCGGCGTGCCTTCGTCGACCTCTCCCGCAATCGCTCGCGGCGTTACTGCGACAGCCGCACCTGCGGAAACCGACTCCATGTGGCCGCCTATCGCGCCCGCCGCAAGGAGGCGACGGGCTGACCGCGCGGAACGCGGACGGCGCGGTGGACCGACGTCGTCGGGAGGGCCGACGTACGGTGGCGGTTCGCTCAGGGACAGCTTGCTCAGCCGCCCAGCGCAAGCCGCCGGCCGGCAGCCGGCAGGCCGGGTGACAGCGGGCCCGGTCGCGCGGCGGACGGACCGGCGGGGCGACGGTCACGAGGCGCGCCGGCAGCCCAGCACGCCCGTCACGCAGGGGGCAGCGCCGGCAGCCTGACACCGGGAACAGTGAGCGGCATCGAAGTCGTCGCGCGGCGTCCGGTGCGACGTCGGTCCCGGCGGGTGGCGCCGGGACGGACGCGTACGGCTCACAGCAACAGCAGGTCGTGCAGCGCAGCCATGAGCAGCAGACACCCGATCACCGCAAGGAAGATCATCAGCGGTGGCTGGGATAGGGCGAAGAGGCACCCGCGCGGCTCGTCCTTCGGCGGCGCGGCCTCGCTCTGTCTCGTGTCCAGCATCTCGCGGAGATCATGGCGCAGAAGGGAGCCCGCTCGCGATCAACACACCCGCGATATGAGGGAGTTGCCGCATATCGCGTCGTCTCGTCCGACTTGCTTCGGGTTGTGAACGGTTCCGGACACCCGGGCGACGCTCTGTGTCGTTTCAGCCCGGGAGGGTCTGCGGGGGCCCAGGACCACCGCGGTGGCGTGCGGCTTTCATATGCCGTGCTTCTTGAGGATGGCCTCGATGTCGCTGAAGTCGTCGCCCGAGCCGGTGGCGCGCGACGCCTTGCCGGACCCGGTCGCGGGGCGGGTGCCCGCGCCCAGGGAGGGTGCGGGGGTCCCCGGGGCCACGGCCTCGGTCCGGTCACCGGCCGCCGCTCTGCGCTCGGCACGGGTGCCGCCGCGCCGGCGTTCGACCGCCCGGGTGCTCGCGAACAGGAGCCAGGCCGCACCCAGCACCCCGAAGCCCGCCCACGCGGTGGGGCTGAAGGCGGTGTCGGCGAGCCAGCCGACGACCCCGGTCATCACCAGGCCGACGGGCACCAGTGCATAGGCCGCGATGCGGGTCGCCGCGAGGAAACGCTTGCGGTAGGCCGTGACCACCGCGATGCCCAGGCCCGCCGCGGACACGGCGGAGCAGACGGTCTCGGCAATCATCCGGTCCTCCTGGCGGGCTCGGTCGGGTGGAAGGCTGAACTCGGCGGACACGGAGCACCGGCACGGCACACCGCCTCCGTCCTCCTCCATCCTGCACCGCCACGTCCGCGCGATGCCACGCTCCTGCGGGACATCAGGGACATCTCCGGGTCGTGTCCTACTGGAGTGCCGGTGCGATGCCGTACCCCACGGACCCCCTGACCGGGAACGGCCGGCGTACCGGGCCGATTGGGTCGGCCGCGTCCGGCCTGGAAGACTGGTCGGCATGAGCGACTCCTCCCCCGCACGCACCGACGCCCCCGTTCTCGACGTCTGGTGCGAGCTGCAGTGCCCCGACTGCCGCACCGCCCTGGACGACGTCCGCGCCTTGCGCGCCCGCTACGGCGACCGGCTGGAGCTGCGGCTGCGGCACTTCCCGCTGGAGAAGCACAAGCACGCCTTCGCCGCCGCGCAGGCCGCCGAGGAGGCGCTGGAGCAGGGCAAGGGCTGGCCGTACGTGGAGGCCGTGCTGGCCCGGGTCGAGGAGCTGGACCGCGAGGGCGAACCCTTCCTGGTCGAGGTGGCCCGTGAACTCGGGCTGGACGCCGAGGAGTTCGACACCGCGCTGATCGACGGCCGGCACATCCTGATCGTCGACGCCGACCAGGCCGAGGGCAAGGCGATCGGCGTGACCGGCACCCCGACGTACGTCATCGGCGGCGAACGCCTCGACGGCGGCAAGAGCCAGGAGGGGCTGCGCGAGCGCGTCGAGGAGATCGCCGACCGGCTGCTGGGCGAGCGGGAGGCCTGAGTCCGCGGCGTCTACACGAGGGGCTTGGACAGGGCGTGCGACGTGGTTTCGTAGCCCAGTGACTCGTAGAGCCGCTCGGCCGGTCCGTTGCCCGCGTGCACGTTGAGCCCGAGGACCGGCCGGCCGGCCTCGATCGCCTGGCGCTCCGCCAGCAGCATGAGCGTGCGCCCGTGCCCCCGGCCGCGGTGGGCCGCGTCGGCCTCGACGTCGAAGACGTACGCCCTGCCGTCCTGCAGGGCCACCCACAGCGTGCCCACCCGGGCCCCTTCGTGCTCCAGGACGCTGAAGAGCATGCCCTCGGTCGCGAGGCCGTGCGGCAGCAGCCTCTCGTGGTCGCGGCGGGCCTTGGCGCGCGCGGTGGCCTCGGGGACCCCGCGCTCGATCCACAGGCGCGCGTACTGCTCGCTCTCGTACGCGTGCCACGCCTCGTACTCCGCCTCGGTCATCGGCCGCGCGCTGCTGTCCGGCGGCAGTACGGGCGGGGTGGTGCCGAGGCGTTTTTCCATGCCGCGGTTGCGCAGGGTGTAGCCGAGGGCGCCGAACAGGCGCAGGGCTATGTCCGCCGGGGCGGGGACGACGGTCTCGATCTGCGTGCAGCCCCAACCGCGCGCCACCTCCTCGGCGGCGAGCGCGGCGACCGTGGCCCGGCCGCGGCGCCGGTCGGGCTCGTCGATCCGCAGGTCGATCACGCGGGCCACCGAGTCGCCGAGGGACGGCGAGGTGCCGAGGTGGATCTCGCCGACGGGACGGCTGTTCACGCACACCTGGTACCGGCGTGAACGGGTGCCGTCGGGATGCTGCTGAAGCGGCTCGGCCGGCCGCAGGGTCGTGGTCATCAGGGGTGTTCTACCCGTCCGGAAGACTCACGTCAGCTCAGTTTCCGTGCCTTCACGGGTCCAGGTCCTGCCCGGACCGCTCGTCGAAGATCCGCATCGCCTTGGCGGTGACGGGGCCGGGGGCGGCGGACAGCTCGCGGTCGTCGATCCGGTGCACGGCCTGGACGTCCCGCAGGGTCGAGGTGAGGAAGACCTCGTCGGCGCGCCCCAGGACGTCCAGCGGCAGCTCGGTCTCCCTGGCGCCGGTCCACTCGACGGCCAGCGCGCGGGTGATGCCGGGGAGACAGCCGGAGGAGACCGGCGGGGTGTGGATCTCACCGTCCAGGACGACGAAGACGTTCGACCCGGTGCCCTCGCAGAGCTGTCCGACCGTGTTGCCGAACAGCGCCTCCGACGCTCCGTGTTCATGGGCGCGGGCGAGGGCCACGACGTTCTCGGCGTACGAGGTGGTCTTCAGGCCGGTGAGGGCGCCGCGTTCGTTGCGCGTCCACGGGACGGTGATCACGGCGGTGGTGTCCGGGCGCCGGGTCGTCTCGCCGAGGGCGACCACGAGGGTCGGGCCGTGCTCGCCGCGGTCGGAGCCGAGCGGGCCGTGGCCGCCGGTGTAGGTGATCCGCAGCCGGCCGAGCGGCATCGGGTTGGCCTCCAGAACGGCCGCGCAGGCCTCGCGGACCTCGTCGTGGTCGGGGTCGGGCAGGCCGAGGCCGCGGGCGGAACGGGTGAGCCGATCCAGGTGCCGGGTGAGCGCGAAGGGCTGCCCGTGGACCGCCTTCACCGTCTCGAAGATGCCGTCGCCGACCGTCAGCCCGTGGTCGAAGACGGAGACATGGGCGGACTCCAGGTCCCGCAGCCCGCCGTCCAGCCAGATCCTCATGCGAACACCCCTCCACTTGCCTCGTACGCCCCCGACGCTACCGCGAGCAGCCGGGAGGCCTTCAGCTCGGTCTCCCGCCACTCCCCCTCGGGGTCGGAGCCCCAGGTGATGCCGGCGCCGGAGCCGAAGCGCAGCGCGCCTTCGGCGCGGTCGATCCAGAAGGTGCGGATGCCGACGGCCAGCTCGCCCACGCCCCGGTCGGCGTCGACCCAGCCGATGCCGCCGCAGTACGGCCCGCGCGGGGCGGTCTCCAGGGCCTCGATGATCCCGAGGGCGCTCGACTTGGGCGCACCGGTCACCGAACCCGGCGGGAAGGCGGCGGCGAGCAGCTCCGGCCACCCGGCCCCGTCGCGCAGCTCACCGCGGACCGTGGAGACGAGGTGGACCAGGCCGGGGTGCTTCTCCACGGCGCACAGGTCCGGGACGGTCACGCTGCCGGTCGCGCAGACACGCCCGAGGTCGTTGCGCACCAGGTCCACGATCATCACGTTCTCGGCGTAGTCCTTCTCCAGGAGGTCCGCCTCCGTGCGGCCGGTGCCCTTGATCGGTCCCGACTCCACGACACGCCCGTCCCGGCGCAGGAACAGCTCGGGTGAGGCGGTGGCCAGCTCCACGCCGTGGTCCGGCAGCCGGATCGTGCCGGCGTACGGCGCCGGGTTGCCCCGGGCCAGCAGCGCGGTCAAGGCGTCCACGTCGGCGTCGGGGGCGAGCGGCGCGCTGAGCACCCGGCAGAGGTTGGCCTGGTAGACCTCTCCCGCCGCTATGTGCTCGCGGATCCGGTGGACGGCGGCCGTGTACGCGGCCCGGTCCAGGGAGGAGGTCCAGTCCCCCACCGCGGGTCCCTGCCAGCCGCCCGGCACGGGGGCGGGCACGGGTTCCTCGCGTACGTCCGCGAAACGTGCGCAGGTCAGCCGGCCCTCGAAGTCCGCGCACACGGCCCAGAAGCCCGTGGCGTCCAGGGCCGCCGGGTCGCCGGTGACGTCGAGGAGGCCGGTGGCGACGCGGTCGCCGAAGCGGGCCAGAGGGGGGAGGTCGGGACGGTGGTGAAGCACGTGGTCGAGTCTAGGTCGGGTGTCCGACAGGTGGCCCCGGGATGTCCCGGAGCGGGCTCCGGCCGCGGGGTCCGCCGGGGCCAGCGCAGCACGCTGCGCAAACGCGTTTTTGTACTGGCCCGGGAATCCGCTAGAGTTCAACACGTCGCCGGGACGCGGAAGCGGACCGAAACGACAGGCGGACGTAGCTCAGTTGGTAGAGCGCAACCTTGCCAAGGTTGAGGTCGCGAGTTCGAGCCTCGTCGTCCGCTCGAAGGAAGAAGGGGTCATCCCGATCCCCTACACTCCTGGTGGAGTGGCCGAGAGGCGAGGCAACGGCCTGCAAAGCCGTCTACACGGGTTCAAATCCCGTCTCCACCTCCAAGGACGATTAGCTCAGCGGGAGAGCGCTTCCCTGACACGGAAGAGGTCACTGGTTCAATCCCAGTATCGTCCACTGGATCTTCTCGCAAGATCCACGGGTCTTCTCGAAGGTCCCCACCCGCGCGATTAGCTCAGCGGGAGAGCGCTTCCCTGACACGGAAGAGGTCACTGGTTCAATCCCAGTATCGCGCACCGACTGTGACCCCAGGGTCACGGCCTGCGGACGATTAGCTCAGCGGGAGAGCGCTTCCCTGACACGGAAGAGGTCACTGGTTCAATCCCAGTATCGTCCACACACCAGGAAGCCCCCGGTCTCGCGACCGGGGGCTTCTTCGTGCGCTCAGCTGGAGAACAGCATGTGGGCCCAGCTCTTGTGATGACCGTGGTGGTCATGGTGACCGTGGTGTCCGTGGTGTCCGCCGTGCGGAGCGCCCCAGGCGGGCGCGGGCGGGGCCGGGTAGGCCTGCGGGGCCGGCGGCGCGGGCTTGGACCACTGGGCCTCCAGCTGGGTCAGCGCCTCCAGCTCGCCGTAGTCGAGGAAGATGCCGCGGCAGCCGCTGCACTGCTCGATCTGGACGCCGTTGCGGTTGTAGGTGTGCATCGGCGCATGGCACTTCGGACAATGCATCGTCGGCTCAACTCCTCGCCGGTCGGTACTGCTTCGTGTTTCCCCAGGACAGACTCCGTCCAGCCCCGGCCGGTTGCAGCCTAGCCGGTGACTTCGGGCGCCAACTGGTGCGGAATCGGGGCCATTCGGGCACATGCGTCGACGACGGCCTGTTCGACCTCGTCCAGCTCGCGGCCGGCCGCGAGCGCCTTGGCCAGGGCGAGGGCCGCCGTCTGCACGGTCAGCGCGCGGGCCGGGACGTCCAGGACCGGCCAGGGGTCGCCGTCCGCGGGGACGGCCGGGCCGCCGGCCCGCCGGTAGGCGCCGAGAAAACGGGTCCACTCCGCGGGCGGCAGGAGCCCGCAGGCGTACCAGGCGGCGGGGCGGGCGAGGTCCCAGGCCGGGACGCCGGTACCCAGGTCGTCCACGTCGATCAGCCGCCAGGGGCCGTGCGGCGCCGGGTGGCGGACGAGCTGGCCCAGGTGCAGGTCACCGTGGCAGAGGACGGGCGGGCCGGGCATGGGGGCCTCGGCGCGGGCCCAGGCGGGGAGGGTGGCCCAGGCCCGGCGGACGGGCCCGGCCGCGGGATGGGGCGCGCCCCGCAGGGCCGCGTGGAGCCGGGCCAGGGCGCGGGCGGCCTTGGCGGGGCCGCGCATCGGGGGCAGTCCGTCGGGCGGGGCCGTGCGGTGCAGACGGGCGAGGAGGGTGGCGGTCGCCTCCCAGGGGGCCGCTCCGGGATCGTCGGGGTCCACGGGGGCGCCGTACGGCCAGAAGGTCACCGGGCGGTCCCCCAGCGAAGCGGGTGCCGGGGCGAGCGGCGGCAGGAGGACGTCCGGGAGACGGGTGGCGGTGGCCAGGCGGAGGGTCAGCTCGGCGGGGTCGGTGCCGGGTGCGTGGGCCTTGGCGACGGTGTCGGCGTGTCGTACGACGGTGGCGTCGGGGCGGTCGGCGAGGACGCCGCCGCCGCAGGCGCAGGGGGCGCCTCCGGTGCGGTTCGGGTGGGCGACGGCTCTGGCCTTTGCGGTGAGCGCGGGTGTGAGAGCGGGGCTGTCTGCGGTCAACGGTGCCTCGGGATGGTGGGCTGCGCACAGGGTACTGGCGCGCTGCCGGAGGCGGGGTCGCGCCGGGGGAGGCATGACCGCCCGCAGTGGTGCAGGGCCCCGTGAACGGCGCATGCCGGCGCAGCTCCCCAGCTGCGCCGGCATTTGTGCCGTCCGCCGCACCCCCGTCCCCACGGGGTTTCCTGGATGGATGTCCCCGCCCGGACCGCTCTTCCGGGCCTGGGGTCGCCGCTCAGCGCCCCAGCATCGCACCCACGGACGACGCCTGTGTGGCCACCGTCTCCCAGCCGTCGAAGACGAGCAGGAGCAGGGCCGCCAGGGGAAGGGCCATGAGCGTCGCCACCAGGGGGTGGCGGCGACCCGTCCGGCGGGTTGCGAACGCCGGGCGTCGCGGTGCCGTGTGGGCCATGGTCCCTCTCCTGACCGTTTCGGTTGTCGTCGGCAGCGGCGGGTGTCTGACCTCGGGGGACGAGTGCTGCACCCGCCGCTTGACCCCAAATCTAGGCGGGGGCGGGTGCCGGGGCGTCATGCCTTCGTACCGATTGCCGGGCCTCCCCGAGGATGAGCCACGACGCGGCACGTACTCCCCTGGGTGGAGACGCCCCTCCGGGTCTCGGGGTCTTCCCCGAGGGGGTGCCCACTGTGTCCGGTCATTTCCGAAGCGTCCATCGGCCGGAAGGAGTGACTTCGATCACTTCGACCGGGGATGGGGCGGCCGCCGCGTCCGGTGCGAGGCCGGTCCCGTGACCGCGCCCGCGGCCGGTCCGCGACGGGTGCCGGGCGGGTGCGCGGACCTGTGCCTGCCGCCGTCCTGCGCCCCCAACGTCCCTGTGCCCGGCTGTGGTTGGGGGACGAGGTGACCCAATGGCCCGGAAGGCACCGCCCTCCTGACCGCTTTTCACCTCCTACCCGCGCCTCGCACAATCCACCCGGCCCGGAGGGCGCGGCCTCTGCGCGCAGCGGGCCGTGGAAACGTAAGCTGTGCCACGTCACAGGGACCGGGCAGCGGGGATGAACATGGCGATGATGCGCCTGAGGCGCGAGGACCCGCGCGTCGTCGGCTCGTTCAGGCTTCACAGGCGGCTCGGCGCGGGTGGGATGGGCGTGGTCTACCTCGGCTCCGACAAGAAGGGGCAGCGGGTCGCGCTGAAGGTGATCCGGCCCGATCTGGCGGAGGACCAGGAGTTCCGGTCGCGGTTCGCCCGCGAGGTCTCGGCCGCCCGGCGGATCAGGGGCGGCTGCACCGCCCGGCTGGTCGCCGCGGACCTGGAGGCCGAGCGGCCCTGGTTCGCCACGCAGTACGTGCCCGGTCCGTCGCTGCACGACAAGGTCGCCGACGAGGGCCCGCTGAGCGCGGCCGACACGGCGGCGGTCGGCGCGGCCCTGTCCGAGGGACTCGTCGCCGTGCACGAGGCGGGTGTCGTCCACCGGGACCTCAAGCCCTCCAACATCCTGCTGTCCCCGAAGGGGCCGCGGATCATCGACTTCGGCATCGCCTGGGCCACCGGTGCCTCCACGCTCACCCACGTCGGTACGGCGGTCGGCTCCCCCGGCTTCCTCGCGCCCGAGCAGGTGCGCGGCGCGGCGGTCACTCCGGCCACGGACGTGTTCTCCCTGGGCGCGACCCTCGCCTACACCTCCACCGGCGACTCGCCCTTCGGGCACGGCAGTTCCGAGGTGATGCTGTACCGGGTGGTGCACGAGGAGCCGCAGCTGCACGGCGTACCGGACGCGCTCGCCCCGCTGGTACGGGCCTGTCTGGCCAAGGACCCCGACGACCGGCCCAGCACGCTGCAGCTGTCGCTGCGGCTCAAGGAGATCGCCGCCCGTGAGGCACAGGGCCTGGCCGAGGTGCGGCCGCCCTCGCCGCGCGCCGCGGAGGCGGACCGGCCCACGGGGCGGCTCGTCGACACCTACCCCGAGCAGCAGCGCACCCAGCGCCGCACCTCCCCCGGCACCCCGGCCCCGCGTGGCGGAGCCCCCGCCCGGGGAGGCGCGCCGGCACGCGGCGGCACGGTCCCGCGGGGCGGCAACGGCGCGGGTGCCCCCGCACGGCCGGGCACGGCGCGCCCGACCCCAGCGCCCCGCGGCGCCGGCCCGCGCTCGGGCGGCGGGAGCCGTCCGCCCGCGCGGGGCGGTTCCGGGCGTCCGGCACCGCGTACGACGGGCAGCGGGCTGCGGCCGGCCAATCCGCGGCTGCTGCGCCAGCGGCTGTTCGTGTTCGTCGTGGTCACGCTGCTCGTGGCGCTCGGCATCGCGGTGGCCCAGGGCTGTCAGGGTCCGGCGCGCGGGCTCGGCGGCGACGGCGGCCCGAGCGGGCGGCACGCGCAGCAGAGCCACCGGCCGGCGGACGCCGACCTGCCGGTGCCCGACGGGTACGCCTCGGCGCCGAGCCGGGACTTCGGGAAGTAGCCGCCGCTGCCGCGGGGCGCGGCGGTCAGGACCCCGGGCGGCCCGTGGCCACCGCGTAGAAGGCGACCGCCGCGGCCGCGCCCACGTTGAGCGAGTCGACGCCGTGGGACATCGGGATGCGGACCCATTCGTCCGCGGCGACCAGCGCCTGGGTGGAGAGCCCGTCGCCCTCGGCGCCGAGCATCAGGGCCACCCGGTCCATCCGGTGCGGGGCGGCCTCGTCGAGGCTGCGGGCCTTGTCGTCCGGGGTGAGGGCGAGCAGGGTGAAGCCGGCCTCGCGCACCGACTCCAGGCCCTTCGGCCAGGTCTCCAGACGGGCGTACGGCACCGAGAACACCGCGCCCATGGAGACCTTGACGCTCCGGCGGTACAGCGGGTCGGCACAGTCCGGGGACAGCAGGACCGCGTCCATGCCCAGCGCGGCCGCCGAGCGGAAGATCGCGCCGATGTTCGTGTGGTCGTTGACCGACTCCATGACCACGACCCGGCGTGCGGAGCGCAGCAGTTCGCCGGCCGTGGGCAGCGGCTTGCGCTGCATGGAGGCGAGCGCGCCGCGGTGCACGTGGTAGCCGGTGACCTGCTCGGCGAGTTCGGGGCTCACGGCGTAGACCGGGGCGGGCAGTTCGTCGATGACGTCGCGCATGACGTCGATCCACTTGGCCGAGAGCAGCATGGAGCGCATCTCGTAGCCCGCTTCCTTGGCCCTTCTGATGACCTTCTCGCCCTCGGCGATGAACAGGCCCTCGGCGGGCTCGCGCTTGCGGCGCAGCTCGACGTCGGTCAGGCCCGTGTAGTCGGAGAGGCGGGGGTCGTCGGGATCCTCGACGGTGATGAGATCGGCCACAGGGTGATACTGCCTTGTCCTGGGTGTGCTGCCAACGGCTGGGAACGGCTACGTTACCCCGGGTTACGCGTGATCAAGGGGGTGGGTGGTCACGCGGTGGGCTCCGGGCCCACCGTCACGACCTCGCCGATGACGATGACCGCCGGGGGCTTGACCTCCTCGGTCCGTACGGTCTCGGCGACCGTGGCGAGGGTGGCGTCGACGCGGCGCTGCGCGGCCGTCGTGCCCTCCTGGACCAGCGCGACCGGAGTCTGCGGGGACCTGCCGTGGGCGACGAGCGTCTCGGCGATCTTCCCGATCTTGTCGACGCCCATCAGGATCACGAGCGTGCCGGTGAGCTTCGCCAGCGACGGCCAGTCGACCAGGGAACGCTCGTCGTCCGGGGCGACATGGCCGCTGACGACGGTGAACTCGTGCGCCACGCCCCGGTGGGTGACCGGGATGCCCGCCGCGCCCGGCACGGAGATCGAGCTGGAGATGCCGGGGACCACCGTGCAGGCGATGCCGGCCTCGGCGAGCGCCTGGACCTCCTCCATGCCCCGGCCGAAGACGAACGGGTCGCCGCCCTTGAGCCGGACGACCGACTTGCCCTGCTTCGCGTGCTCGATGAGCGCGTTGTTGATGGCCTCCTGGGCCATGTAGCGGCCGTAGGGGATCTTCGCCGCGTCGATGACCTCGACGTGCGGCGGGAGTTCGGCGAGCAGGTCGCGCGGGCCGAGCCGGTCGGCGATGACGACGTCCGCCTCGGCGAGCAGCCGCCGGCCGCGGACCGTGATCAGGTCGGGGTCGCCGGGGCCTCCGCCGACCAGGGCGACGCCGGGGGTGCGGGTGCGGTGGTGGGGCGCCACCAGCGTGCCGTCACGCAGTCCCTCGACGACGGCGTCGCGGATGGCGGCGGTGTGGCGGGGGTCGCGGCCGCGCGCGTCCGTGGTGAGCACGGCGACGGTGACGCCCTCGCTGTGGCCGGTCGCGGGGGTCCAGGCGGTCGCCCGGTCGGCGTCGTCGGAGCGGACGCACCACACGCGGTGACGCTCGGCCTCGGCGGAGGCCCGGGCGTTGGCGTCGGGGTCGCTGGTGGCGATGAGGGCGTACCAGGCCTCGGCGAGGTCACCGTCCGCGTAGGGGCGCCGCTCCCAGGTGATCTCGCCCGCGTCCGCCATGGCCTCCACGGAGGGGGTCGCCTCGGGGGACACGACGACGACGTCCGCGCCGGCCGCGATCAGGGCCGGGAGGCGGCGCTGGGCCACCGTGCCGGCGCCGAGGACGACCACGCGGCGGCCAAAGAGACGGAGGCCTACGGGGTAGGCGGGGTGTTCGGCCATGAGGGGCGGCTCCTCGTGCAGCTGTGCGGTGGGGGCCCGCTGCACCTTCGGAGCGGCCCTGACGTGCGATTTTAGCTAGGTGCAGGGCAGAGGGCACCGGGCGGTCCGGCAGCTGAACACCGGACCACCCATGCCGTGACGCCTACTTCTCGGTGACTCCCGCCGAGTCGAACGTGGCCACCTCGTGCATCGCCCGCGCCGTGCTCTGCACCAGCGGCAGGGCGAGCAGCGCGCCGGTGCCCTCGCCCAGGCGCAGGTCCAGGTCGACCAGCGGACGCAGGCCCAGCTTGTTCAGGGCGGCCACGTGCCCCGGCTCGGCGCTGCGGTGGCCGGCGATGCAGGCCGCCAGCACCTCGGGGGCGATGGCGCGGGCGACCAGGGCGGCGGCGCCGGCGCTGACGCCGTCCAGGATCACCGGCGTACGAAGGGAGGCACCGCCGAGCAACAGGCCGACCATGGCCGCGTGCTCGAAGCCGCCGATCGCGGAGAGGACGCCGACGGGGTCGGCGGGGTCCGGCTGGTGGAGGTCCAGGGCGCGGCGGACGACCTCGGTCTTGCGGGCCAGCGTCTCGTCGTTGATGCCCGTGCCGCGGCCGGTGACCTCCGCCGGGTCGGCGCCCGTGAACACGGAGATCAGCGCGGCCGACGCCGTCGTGTTGGCGATGCCCATCTCGCCGGTGAGCAGCGCCTTGTTGCCCGCCGCGACCAGGTCGCGGGCGGTCTCGATGCCCACCTCGATGGCCTGTTTGGCCTCCTCACGGGTCATCGCGGGGCCGGTCGTCATGTCGGACGTGCCGCCGCGGATCTTGCGCGGCAGCAGGCCGGGGGTGGCCGGAAGGTCGGCGGCGACGCCGACGTCCACCACGCACACCTCGGCGCCCACCTGGCCCGCGAAGGCGTTGCAGACCGCTCCCCCGCCGAGGAAGTTGGCCACCATCTGGGCGGTGACCTCCTGCGGCCAGGGGGTGACGCCCTGGGCGTGCACACCGTGGTCGCCGGCGAAGATGGCGACGGCGGCGGGCTCGGGGATGGGCGGCGGGCACTGCCGGGACAGCCCGGACAGCTGCGCGGAGATGATCTCCAGCATGCCGAGCGCGCCGGCCGGCTTGGTCATGCGCTTCTGGCGCTCCCAGGCCTCGCCGAGGGCCTTGGCGTCGAGCGGGCGGATCTGTGCGACGGTCTCGGCAAGCAGGTCGTGGGGTTCCTCTCCGGGCAGGGCGCGGCGGCCGTACGTCTCCTCGTGCACCACCCAGGACAGGGGGCGTCGCTTGGACCAGCCGGCCTGCATCAGCTCGGGCTCGTCCGGGAACTCGTCGACGTACCCGACACACAGGTAGGCGACGACCTCCAGGTGCTCGGGCAGGCCGAGCGCGCGGACCATCTCCCGCTCGTCGAAGAAGCTGACCCAGCCGACGCCGAGGCCTTCGGCGCGGGCGGCGAGCCAGAGGTTCTCCACCGCGAGCGCCGAGGAGTAGGGCGCCATCTGCGGCTGGGTGTAGCGGCCGAGGGTGTGACGGCCGCCGCGGGTGGGGTCGGCGGTGACGACGATGTTGACCGGGGTGTCGAGGATGGCCTCGATCTTCAGTTCCTTGAACTGCTTGGCCCGGCCCTTCGGCAGCGACTTGGCGTACGCCTCGCGCTGACGCATCGCCAGTTCGTGCATCGTCCGCCGGGTGTCGGCGGAGCGGATGACGACGAAGTCCCAGGGCTGCGAGTGGCCCACGGAGGGCGCCGTGTGGGCGGCCTCCAGGACCCGCAGCAGCACCTCGTGCGGGATGGGGTCGCTGCGGAAGCCGTTGCGGATGTCGCGGCGCTCGCGCATCACCTTCAGGACGGCCTCGCGCTCGGCCTCGGCGTAGCCGGAAGCGGCGGGACCGGTGGGCCGGGGTGTTTCCGCCACGGTGGCCGTGCCCTCCTCTTCCTGGTCGGCGGCCCTGGTCCGCAGGTCCTCCGCCTGCTGTACGACATCGGGTGCGGGTTCCGCGTCCGACGCCGCCGGTACGGGAGCCGGCTCGCCCTCGCGCGGCGCGGGGACCGTGGCCACCGGCTCCTGCGCGTCCTGCGTGGGCAGGACCAGGGGCTGCGGCGGGGTCGGCGCCAGGTGCGGGGTGGTGGGCACCTGGCCCTCGACCGGCACGAACTGCCCGAACGGCTGCTCCGGCTGCGGCTCCGCCGGTACGCCGGAGGGCAGCGGCTCGGCCTGCTCGGGTGTCTCCGGCTGGGCGGCGGAACCGGCCGGAGCGGGGTCGGCCGCGGCGGCGGCCGGCTCCGGGGTGCTGTCCGCCGGCTGTACCGGGGCATCGTCGTCGATCGGCGCGGCGACGGCCTCGGCGGCGGGCTGGGGCTGCGGTCCGGCGGGATCGCCGGGGCCGGCCGGCGGAACCGCTTCGGTGCCGGGGGCGACCTGGTGGGCGTCCGGCACGGCCGGCTCGGGCTGGGCCTGCGGCACGACAGCGGCCTCGGCCTGCGAAGCGCCGGGCTGGACCTCGGCGGCGGGCGTGGCGGGCTCGGCCAGCTGGGGACCCTGAGCCGGGTGGAGGTGCGGCTCGGGAGCGGCGGCGACCGGCGCCGGTACGGCCTCGGGGGCCGGGGAAGCGACGAGAGCCTCCGCCGCCGGGGCCGGGGCCTCCGGCGCAGGGGCCGGGAAACCGGGCTCGGGCACTGCCGCCGACGCGGGGGCCGGTACGGCTTCGGGGGCCAGTACGGCTTCGGGGGCCGGTACGCCCTCGGCGGCCAGAACGTCCTCGTTGACCGGTACGGCTTCGGCGGCGGGCGCGGGCTGAGGAGCGGCGGGCTGGGCGTCCGCCTCCACCGTGCCGGGCTGCGGTTCCACTGCGATCGGGGTGTGCGGGTCGGTCTGCGCGGGAGCGGGAGCCTCGCCCTGGACCGGAACGGCCCCCGGGGCGGCCTGGGCCGGGTCCGACGCCTCCGGCGCGGGAACGGTGTCCGGCGTCTGCACGACGAGGGCACCCTCGGCCACCTGTCCGGCGTCGACCGCGACCGGTTCGGGCGCACCCGGTGTCTGCGGCACGCTCTCACCGTGGCCCGGCTGCGCGGGCTCGGCCGCCTCGGCGGCGGTGGCGACCTGGACGGCCTCCGGCGCCTGACCGGGCACGGCCTGGAACCCGGCGTTCTGGGGGGCGTTCTGTTCGGCCGGGTTCGCTTCCATCGCCGGAGTGGGAACGGCCGTCTCCGGCTGCTCCGCGGCCACCGGCGCGGGCTCGGGAGCGGCAGGCCCGGGCTCCGTCACCGCCTCGGCGCCGGCCACGGGCCCGCCGTCCGCGGCGACAGCGCCGGCCAGGGCGAACCCACCGTCCACGGCGGCCGTTTCCTCGGGGGCCTGCCCACCGGGCGCGTCCTGGCCGGCTTCGGCGGAAGGCTGAGGGGCACCCTCCGGCGCGTACTCCGCCGCGAACGGCGCGACGCCCTCGGGAGCAGCGCCCGCAGGCGCCGTGTACACCGCGTCGTGCCCGTGCACGGGCTGGACGCCGTCGTGGCCGTGCACCACCGGGGCCGTGCCGGGGGTCTGCGCGGCCGCCTGGTTCGTGAGGCGCTCGACGGCGGCCTGGGCCGCGCCGGACGGCTCGTTCCCGTCGGCGGCGTCCAGGGAGACGGCGGCCGGGTCAACCGTTTCGGCAGCCGGAGCCCCCGCGCCTGTCCGGGCCACCGCGGCCGCCACCGGTGCGGCGGCGGGCACCGCGCCCCAGGGGGCCGCGCTCTGCGGTCCCATGTCGCGCAGCGGCTGGGCGTCGAGGTACTCGGGTCCGGCCACGGCCGGGCCGGGCTGCCGTACCGGTGCTCCGGCCGGGCCGCGGTCGGCGAGGGAGCGGACCGGGCTGGCGGAGGCGTCGGGGATCAGCGGGCCGAGGTGCAGCGGCCGGCGTGGCTGCTGCGCGGCGGCCGACTGGTCCTGCGGGGCCTCGAGAACGGCCGAGGGCGGCGCGGGAGCCGGGGCCGGGTTCGGCAGGCGGACGCCGCTGAGGTCCACGGAGCCGCTGTCGCGGCCGGCCGTCTCGTGCGGGCCCGGCTCGTGGACGGCTTCGACGACCGGTTCCGGAGCGGGTGGCGGCACCTCGTTGCCCCACGCGCCCTGGGCGCCCGGCAGCAGCAGTTCTTCGTCCTCGGCGGGTGCTTCGGAGAGGTAGGCGTACGCACCGTGCGCGGCAACGCCCGGCTGCTCCACCATGCCTGCGCTCTCCGGCTGTCCCTCGGCCGGGACCTGGCCGGTGTCGGTCATGCGTACCCCTCGCCCATCGGTTTAGTGCTCCTACGACCAGCTCACCCGGAACGGCGCACCGACCGCCCGTAGTGAAGAACGAGCGTCCGCGCCCAGCGGCACGAACGACCCGCCGGAAAAGGCGACAAAGCCATTCAGTGGCATTGTCCCGGCCGTTCCGCCGTCGCGACAGCATGATCCGCGACAGTCCGCTGTGGACTGCGCCACGTTGCGCGTCCTCCGGTCTCGCGGTACCACACCCACCCCAAAACGGGCGCGCTTTCCGGACATTGGCGAACGAAGTTCCGGGCCGCCCGGTGTGGCACAACGATCGGCCAGCCTACCGCGCGCAGTACGACAACAGGATCACGGGGCGCGATCGGGAAGAACCCCGCTCAGCAGGAACGCGACACTCCGCTCGGTCTCGGTCCAGGCGCGGGTGTCGAGTTCGACGGACTGCAGCAGCGCGCATTCGACCCGGTATCCGTGCTCCGTCAGGTCGCGTCCGACGAGTTCGGCCGCGTCGCGCGTCGCGGCGTGCGTGACGATGCGCTGCGGGCGCCGGTCGGCGACCGCGGAGACGACGGCCGCTCCCCCGCCGCCGACCCGGACGACGTCCGGCTCGGGCAGGTTCTCCAGGACGTGCGGTGCCGTGCCCTGGACCACTTGGAGTTGAACGCCGAAGCGCCGCGCGGCCGCGTCGGTCCGGGCGCACGCCCCGGCATCCCGGTCGACCGCGATGACGGCCGCGCCGGCGCGCGCGGCCTCGGTGGCGAACGCGCCGGAGCCGCAGCCGATGTCCCAGACGAGGTCGCCGACCCGGGGCCCGAGGCGGGCGAGTTGCGCGGCGCGCAGCAGTTCCGTCTCACCCTCGCCGAGGCCGTCGCCGTAGGACTCGTCGGGCTGGACCCAGCCGCGCGGACCGGCGCCGGGGTCGCGGCCGGCGATCCAGCCGCCGCTGTCCCCCGTGGCACCTCTTCCGGCGGGTCCTCCGATGACGATGACGACGTTGGGGTCGCGCCAGCTGTGGTCGGTGGCCGTGTCGGAGGTGACGACGGTGACCTGCTCGCGTTCGGTGCCCAGTTCCTCGCAGATGACGAAGGTCCGGTGGACGCCCTCCAGCAGGAGCCCGAGTTCGGCGGGTCCGGCTCCCGGTGCGGTGAGGACGGCGACCTTGGTGTGGGCGCGGCAGACGTTCACGGCCCGGCGCAGGGTGCGCGGGTGGGCGACGACGACCTGGGCGTCGTCCCAGGGCATGCCGGCACGGGCGAAGGCGGCCGCCACGGAGGAGACGGCGGGGACGACCTCGACCTCCAGGCCGAACTCCGGGGCGCGCAGGGTGCGTACGACGCCGAAGAAGCCGGGGTCGCCGTCGGCGAACACGACCGCGGTGCCGCGGTGGGCGGCGATCCTGCGGGCGGCGAGCGCGACACTGCCCAGGCGGATGCGTTCGGCGGCGGGCGGGACCTCGGGAAGCGCCAGGTGGTGGGCCGCGCCCGCCACGAGCGTGGCGGCGCCGAGGGCGGCGCGTGCCGCGTCGGTCAGCGGCGAGCCGTCCCAGCCGATCACCGTGACCCGGTCGGCCATCGTCGTCTCACTCCAGGTCTTCGCAGGTCGTCAGGGTTACGGGCCCTTAGCCGGGCCCCCTGAGCGTACCTGGTGAGGCTCGGGGGTCAGTTCCAGTCGGAGTACGCCGTGAAGCCACCGGTGTCGGCGAGCTGCTCACCGGCCCCGGCCAGGTCCTCCGGCAGCAGGCTCCAGACGATGACGTCGGTGCGGACATCGGTCCACGCGCCGTCCTCCGTCCTGCTGCGGGCTATCCACGCCCCCCGCAGCACGCCCTCGCTGATGCAGCCGATCTTCTGGGCGACCTGCTGGGAGGCGGTGTTGTCGGCGGCGGTGCGCAGCTCCAGCCGCTCGAACGCCTGGTCGCGGAAGAGCCATTGCGCGGTGACCAGGGCCGCCTCGGAGGCGTAGCCCTCACCGCGGGCCCACGGGGCGATGACGTAGGCGATCTCCGTGGAACGCACCCGCCAGTCGGTGTTGCGCAGATGGACGGTGCCGACCAGGCGCTGGGTGAGGAACTCGTCGACGGCGAACACGATGCCGCGGCCGCCGGCGCGTTCGGCGGGGGCCCGGGTGGTGATCCAGTCCCGGGCGTGGGCCTCCGTGTAGGGCTGTGGGACCGAGGTCCAGGCGGTGACCAGTTCGTCGTTCATCATCTCGGCGAAGGCGGCGATGTCCGACTCCTCGAAGGGACGCAGCACCAACCGCTCCGTGCTGATGGAGACGTTGGGAAAGGTGCCAGTCATGCGCCGCTCCGTAACTTCGGAAAAACCTTCAGTGCCTGCTGAACTGCCCAGCATGCAGCATGAGACCACTGAACCGCACGACGGGGTCCGCCCCAGGTGAGGGAGCGGACCCCGTACGTGTACGAGTCGGTTCAGAAGGACGGGATGACCGAGCCCTGGTACTTGTCCTCGATGAACTTCTTGACCTCGGGCGAGACCAGCAGCTTGGCGAGCTTCTTGACGCGCGGGTCCTTCTCGTTGCCCTTCTTCACGGCGAGGAAGTTGGCGTACGGGTTGTTCTTCGCCGACTCCAGGACGAGCGCGTCCTTGGCGGGCTTCAGGCCCGCGGAGATGGCGTAGTTGCCGTTCACGACGGCGGCGTCCACGTCGTCCAGGGACCGCGGGGTCTGGGCCGCCTCGACCTCCTTGAACTTGAGGTTCTTGGGGTTCTTGGTGATGTCCTGCGGGGTGGCCTCGTTGCCCGCACCGGACTTGAGGGTGATGAGCCCGTTGGTGGCGAGCAGCTTCAGCGCGCGGGCCTCGTTGACGGCGTCGTTCGGGACGGCGACGGTCGCACCGCTCTTCAGGGCGTCGGCCTTCTTGACCTTGTGGGAGTAGAGGCCGAGCGGCTCCAGGTGCACCGTGACGACGGGCACGATGTGCGTGCCTCGCTTGGCGTTGAAGTCGTCCAGGTACGGCTGGTTCTGGAAGTAGTTGGCGTCCACCGAGCCGTCCTCGGTCGCCGTGTTGGGCGTGATGTAGTCCGTGAACTCCTTGACCTCCAGGTCGAGGCCCGCCTTCTTCGCCAGGTTCTTCTTGACGAAGTCGAGGATCTCGGCGTGCGGGGTCGGGCTCGCGGCGACGACCAGCGGGCCGCTGTAGTCGGCGGAGGAAGCGGAGTCCTTGCCGGAGCCGCAGGCGGTCAGCCCGAAGGTGAGGGCTCCGGCGGCGAGGACGGCGGTGGTGAGCTTGGCGGTGTTACGCACGAAAAGTGCCTTTCCTTAAGGGTGGTGCGACCCCGTGTGTGGGTGAACGGGGAGTCTGTGGGTGCCGTGCAGAACGGCTCTAGGCGACCTTGCCGACGTCGGCCGCCGCCGGCTCCTCGGCCTTGAGCAGGCGGAGCTTCGGCGCCGGGCCGGAGCGGCCGCCGCGGCTGTGCAGGGAGCGGGCCGCGAGGTCGCCGGCGAACTGGATCAGGGAGATCACGACGGCGAGGATCGCGACGATGATCCACATCAGCTCGGTCTCGAAGCGCTGGTAGCCGTAGCGGACGGCGAGGTCGCCGAGGCCGCCGCCGCCGACCGTGCCGGCCATGGCGGAGTAGCCGATGAGCGCGATGATCGTGGTGGTGGTGCTGGCGATCAGCGAGGGCAGGGCCTCGGGGACGAGGACCTTGCGGACGATGGTCCAGGTGTTGCCGCCCATGGCCTGCACGGCCTCGACGAGACCGTTGTCCACTTCGCGGACAGCCGTCTCGACCAGCCGGGCGAAGAACGGGATGCCGCCGATGGCAAGCGGCACGATCGCGCCGGACGTACCGATCGTCGTCCCGGTGACCCAGCGCGTGAAGCTCATCAGGGCGACCATCAGGATGATGAACGGCATGGACCGGCCGACGTTCACGATCTGACCGATGAGCCTGTTGGCAAGGACGTTCTGCAGCAGGCCGCCCCGGTCCGTGAGGACGAGGAGGATGCCGAGCGGGAGCCCGGCGGCGACGGCGATCAGGGTGGACCACAGCAGCATCTGGAACGTCTCGGTACACGCCTGCGACAGCAGCGGCTGCATCTCGGACCAGGTCACTTGGCACCGTCCTTCACCAGCAGGGCCTCCTGGCCCACGACATCGATCTGCAGGCCCTGTTCGCGCAGGAATCCGATCGGCACCACGTTGTCCTCGTAGCGGCCGGGCAGTTTGATGCGCATGCGGCCGATCTGGAGGCCGCCGACGGTGTCGATGGCGGCGCCGAGGATCGAGATGTCGATGTTGTAGGTGCGGGAGAGCTGGGAGATGACCGGCTGGGTCGCGGCCTCGCCGTGGAAGGTGACGTCGACGACGGTCCGGTCGGCGCCCGTGCGCTCACCGCTCACCGGGAACAGCGCGGCGGCCAGCTCGGAGCCGGGGGTGGCCAGCAGCTCGCTGACCGTGCCGGACTCGACGATCCGGCCCTTCTCCATGAGGGCGGCGGAGTCGCAGACCGCCTTCACGACGTCCATCTCGTGGGTGATGAGCAGGACGGTCAGGCCCAGCTGCCGGTTCAGGTCGCGCAGCAGCTGGAGGATGGAGCGGGTGGTCTCCGGGTCGAGGGCGCTGGTGGCCTCGTCGGAGAGCAGCACCTTGGGGTCGCCGGCGAGGGCGCGGGCGATGCCGACGCGCTGCTTCTGGCCGCCGGAGAGCTGGGCCGGGTAGGCCTTGGCCTTGTCGGCGAGACCGACCAGGTCGAGGAGTTCGAGCGCCTTGCGGGACCGTTCCTTCCCGGACTTCCCGAGGATCTCCAGCGGCAGCTCGACGTTGTCCTGCACGGTCCGTGAGGAGAGCAGGTTGAAGTGCTGGAAGACCATGCCGATGCGGCTGCGCGCCCGGCGCAGTTCCTTGCCGGCGCGCGGGCCGCGACCGGCGAGGGCGGTGAGGTCGTCCCCGGCGACGGTCACGGTGCCGGAGGTGGGGCGCTCCAGCAGGTTGACGCAGCGGATCAGGGAGGACTTGCCGGCGCCGGACTGGCCGATGACGCCGTAGACCTCGCCTTCGCGGACGTGCAGATCGACGCCGTCGAGGGCGGTGACCTCACGGCCGCGGGAGCGGTAGACCTTGGTCAGGCCCGAGGTGGTGATCACAGGATTTCCGTCACTGTCGAGTGCGCGGGCGTGGGTGTGCCCGGGCACGGGTGCATGCGGTTCAGGCATGGAAGTGGATGTGCGCCTCGTGCGGACTGCGCGCACGGACATGCCACGGCTCTCGCTTCGGGGCGCGAGGCTCTCAGCTGATGCGGGGGCCCTCTGGAAGGCTCACATTCGGCGCATCAGGCGACACATACAACGAGCACCGGGCGTCATGGTCGCCTCGGTCGCAAGGGTGCGGCAGCTCGTCGTGGTCATGCGATCAGTAAACCAGACCTACGGTGCTGACCGGTCGCCGCTGTCCGGATAGTGGACAGCGGCGGACAGCCCAGGCCGGGCACTCAGCGGCGCACGGAGATCTCCACGCCCCCGTCGGTGACCAGTACCGACAAGGCCGACAGGTCCTTGACCACGAGGTCGGCGTCGAGTTCCTCCGCCCGGTGGGTTGTGGCCAACGCCACGGTGGTCATTCCGGCGGCGCGGCCCGCCGCGAGTCCGGCCGGCGCGTCCTCGAAGACGACGCAGTGGGCCGGGTCGACACCGAGCTGCCGGGCGGCGAGCAGGTAAGGCTCGGGGTCGGGCTTGCCGCGGGTGATGTCGTCGGCGGCGATCAGCGTCTTGGGCCGGATGCCTACGGCGTCGAGCCGGGCCTCGGCGAGCCGCCGGGTGGCGGAGGTGACGACGGCCCAGCGCTCGGCCGGCAGGACGTCCAGGAGGTCCCGGGTGCCGGGCAGCAGCCGCACACCGCCGTCGGGCACGTCGTCCACCTCCAGCTGCTCGACGCGCGCGACCGCCTCGGGGACCAGGCGGGCGGGCAGCAGGTCGGCGACTATCTCGGCGGCGGGCCGTCCGTGCAGCGCCACGCGCCCGAACTCCTCGGCGGTGATCCCGTACTCCCGGGCCCAGCGGGTCCAGCAGCGCTCGACGGAGTCGAGGGAGGAGACGAGGGTGCCGTCGTTGTCGAACAGGAGGGCGTGCGCATGAATCGTCATACTTAAACCCTACGGTGTGGTCTAGACCGTAGGCCTACGGGCGGGGTCGGCGGCCGACGCCCGTTTCCGCCGTAATAAGGTCACGGCATGCTCAATGCCCTGACGCTGGTGACCGGTGTCGCCGCGCTGTTGCTCGCCGCCTGGTGCGGCTGGGCCGCCTATCGGGACCAGCCGACCAAGGACTGGCACTTCATCGGCATGGCCGTGGTGTTCCTGTTCGCCCTGGTCCAGCTGGTGGTCGGGATCGTGCAGCTGGCGCGGGGCGAGAAGCCGGAGCAGGGCACGACGATCTTCGTGGCGTATCTGCTGGGCGCGTTCGCGTGCGTCCCGGCGGCCGGCTTCATGTCACTGGCCGAGCGGACCCGCTGGGGCTCGGTGACCGCGGCCGCCGGCGGTGTGGTGCTGGCGGTACTGGAGGTGCGGCTCTATGACATCTGGGGAGGTTGAGGTGACGGCGGTGGAGGAGAAGCCGACCCGGTTGATCAGCGGGCCGGGCATGCTGCTCGTCTGGTTCTACGGCGTGATGGTGGTCGGGGCGGTGTCGCGGTCGGCGTTCCAGATCTCCACGGAGTTCGACCGGGCGCCCCTCGCCTACACGCTGTCGGCGGTGGCCGGTGTCGTGTACGGGTTCATCACCTACACGCTCGTCCGGGGCGGCGAGACGGCCCGCCGGGCGGCACTGGTGTGCTGTGCCGCCGAGCTCGCGGGTGTGCTTCTCGTCGGCACCTGGACCCTGGTCGACCACTCGGCGTTCCCGGACGCGACGGTCTGGTCGTACTACGGGGCGGGGTACATCTTCATTCCGGTGCTGCTGCCGCTCTCCGCGCTGTACTGGTTGCGGAAGGCGCGGCACACGGTCAGGCCGTAGCCGCGTACGTCCCCGCCTGCTTCTCGAGGACGATCAGCTCCACCCCGTCCGCGCCCTTGGACCTGCCCACCGTCTCGTAGCCGGAGCGGCGGTACAGGCGGAGGTTGCCCTCGCTGCGGTGGCCGGTGAAGAGACGGAACTTGGTGGCGCCCCGCTCCTCCACCAGCGCCGCCTCGGCCGCGCGCAGCAGCCGGGCGCCGATGCCGTGACCCTGCAGACGGGGGTGGACGCAGAGCCTGCCGATGGCGGCCGCGCCGTCCTCGGCGACCTTGCCGCGCACCGCGCCGACCACCTCGTCGCCGAGCCGGGCGACGAAGACGCAGTCGGAGGCGACCTCCTGACGGACGGAGTCCAGGGTCTGGACGAGCGGGTCGATGCGGTAGTTGCCGTACAGCGCCGCCTCGCTCTGGAAGCACAGGTACTGGAGCTTGAAGATCTGCTCCGCGTCCTGTTCGGTCGCCACCGAGATGGTCACGCTCATGCCCATGTGCGCACGCCTCCCGCTCACCTGATCACCTGTCGTCCCTCACTCCTATCCCCGCGGTTCGCGAGCCGCAACCTCCGGTGTGAGCAATCGGCGCAGACATCCGAGACATCGGGAGCGTTCCGGGCCAAGACTGCCCTGTGAGATACCCAACTCCCCCGCGATCTCCCGGTATGTCAGGTCCTTCGGGGACAGCAGGGCCTCGATGAGCCGGGGGCAGCGGCCGGGCAGGCGGCGCACCGCGTCGCGCAGGGCACGGCGCCGGGCGGCGGCGAGGGCGAGCTGCTCCGGGCCGGGGCGGGTGTCGTCGGCCGGCTCGATGCCGTACGGGCGCTCGCGGCGGGTGGTACGACGGCTGCGGCGGGCCTCGGCGCGGACGGCCTTGCGCAGCCAGCCCTCGGGATCCAGCGGCGGCCCGTCACTCTCCAGCCGCTCCAGGAGCCGGAGCCAGACGGCCTGTTCCAGGTCCCCCGGCTCGCTTCCGGCGGCATATGCCTCGGCCGAGGCCTCGGCGGTGAGCAGCGGATGCAGGGCGGCAACCAAGTCGTACGTCATATGCGGAACGACGCGCCGCCCCGGACGCAGGTTTCCGGGACGGCGCGGAGTGAGCCCGAACGGGGTGCGCGGGAGACCGGTGGGTTGACGCGGTCAGCCCTGCCGGAAGTCGGCGCGGGCGAGCACGCCGGTGTCCGCGTTGTCGGTGAAGACGCCGTCGATGCCGGTCGCGAAGTAGGTCTTGAAGGCGCCGAAGGGGTCGCCGTAGGCGTCGGCCGCGCTGCCCTTGCGGTACTCGGCCGGGAGGAACGGGTTCTCGTTGCGCATGGTGTAGGGGTGCAGGACCAGACCCACCCGGTGCGCGTCGGAGACCAGGGTCGTCGGCTCGGCCAGGGTGCCGTCCGCGTTCTTGGGGATGACCAGGTCCAGGGTCGGTCCGATGCCCTGCGCGTAGCCGGCGATCTCCCGCAGGCCCTTGGGGGTGATCAGGTCGGCGACCGTGCGCGGGTCGCCCGCCTCGACGAAGTCGTAGGGGCGGCTGTCGGCGGTGGACAGCAGCACGACGAGCGGGTTGTCGACCAACTGGTTGAGCTTCTGGATACTGCTGGGCTCGAAGGACTGCAGGATGACGGGCGAGTTCCGGCCGTCCTTGCCGTACTTGCGCAGCAGCTTGGCGACCCGCTCCTCCAGGCCCAGGCCGAGCGCCCGGAAGTAGGTGGGGTGTTTGGTCTCGGGGTAGATCCAGACCTGCCTGCCGCGCTTGCGGGTCTGCTCGTCCTGCCACTTCAGGACCTCTTCGAACGTGGGTATCTCCCACCGCCCGTTGTAGAGGGTGTTGTGCGGACGGTTGGCCGGGATGCGCTCGACGGCGCGCAGGGTCTTCAGCTCGGCGAGGGTGAAGTCCTCGGTGAACCAGCCGGTGGTGGCGACGCCGTCCAGCATCTTGGTGGTCTTGCGGCCGGCGAACTCCGGGTGCGAGGCGACGTCCGTGGTGCCGCCGATCTCCGGTTCGTGCCGGCAGACCAGATGGCCGTCCTTGGTGGGCACCAGGTCACCGGCCTCGACCACGTCGGCGCCCAGGTCGAGCGCCAGGTCGTACGAGCCGAAGGTGTGCTCGGGGCGGTAGCCGCTGGCGCCGCGGTGGCCGATGATCGTCGGCACCGGCAGGCTCTTCAGTCCCCGGCCGCCCTGCCCGGCCGTCCGGGCCCCGGCGGCCTCGGCCGCGCCCGGCAGCCCGAGGACCGCTCCGCTCGCGCCGAACACCGCGGCGCCGAGGACCGCCCGCCGTCCGGTGCCCTGAGTCTTCTCGTTCGCCTGGTCGCTGCCCATCAGCGCCCTCCTGCCGTCCGCTCTTGAGTGCGGGCCGATCGTAGGGGTGCGGACATGACCGCAGGGAGACCTGGGCCGTAACACGGGGGTGCCGCCGTGTGTCGTGCGGGAGGCGTGTGGTGACGGTCCGTCGGCTTGGCCGGGCGGGATCCGGGCATCCGTGTGAGTGACGGCCGTACGCGATCTCCGTCACATCGTCGCGGGGACGTTACAGCCCGTCTCCGGTACGCCACCGCAGGTAAACCCGCGTCAACACTTCGTAAGACCTCGGTGAACCGGGCATCCCCGATGTGCGCCCGCACCGGAGCCGCGAGTAATGTCCTCACCTGCACAGACTCATATCGACCCCTCGACATCGGAGGACCCGTTGTCCCGCTTCGCGCTCATCAAGGCAGTGCTCGGACCGATCATGCGCCTGATGTTCCGCCCACAGGTGGAAGGCGTGGAGCACATCCCGGGGGACGGCCCGGTCATCCTGGCCGGCAACCATCTGACCTTCATCGACTCGATGATCCTGCCGCTGGTCTGCGACCGTCAGGTCTTCTTCATCGGCAAGGACGAGTACGTCACCGGCAAGAGCGTCAAGGGCCGGCTCATGGCCTGGTTCTTCACCGGCGTCGGCATGATCCCGGTGGACCGCGACGGCGGCCGGGGCGGTGTCGCCGCGCTGATGACCGGGCGCCGGGTGCTGGAGGAGGGGAAGATCTTCGGGATCTACCCCGAGGGCACGCGCTCGCCCGACGGGCGGCTGTACCGGGGGCGCACCGGTATCGCGCGGCTGACGCTGATGACCGGTGCGCCCGTCGTACCGTTCGCCATGATCGGCACGGACAAGCTGCAGCCGGGCGGCCGTGGTGTCCCGCGGCCCGGCAAGGTCACCGTCCGCTTCGGCGAGGCCATGGAGTTCTCGCGGTACGACGGGATGGACCGGGACCGGTACGTGCTGCGGGCGGTCACGGACTCCGTGATGGCCGAGGTCATGCGGCTGTCCGGGCAGGAGTACGTGGACATGTACGCCACGAAGGCCAAGGCCGCCTAGCGCCGCCGGCGGTTCGGCCGGTTGTCCGGGCGCGGGTGCCTCATGGTCGCTCGCGCCACGCGGCGGAGCCGCACAGTGAGCGGCCCCGCGCCCCTTCCGGGGCGCTTCGCTCACCCGGCGCTCTCCAGTTTCTGGTTCTTCAGCAGGAACCACGCCACCACCGCCGTTCCCAGCAGGACCGCCGCTCCCGCGCCCGAGGCCAGGTGCAGGCCGTGGACGAAGGAGTCGCGGGACGCGTCGAGGAGTGCCTCGGCCGTGTGCGGGGGCATTTTCGCCGCCGCCTCCACGGCCGCGCCCAGTGATTCGTGTGCCTGGGCCGGGGTGCCGGCCGGGCCGGTGAAGGCACGGTAGGCGCCCGTCACGATCGAGCCCAGCAGCGCGATGCCGAGGGCCGCGCCCAGCTCGTACGCCGTCTCGGAGACCGCCGAGGCGGCGCCCGCCTGTTCCCTGGGCACGCTGGAGAGGATCACGTCGGCCGTGACCGTGAAGGAGAAGCCGGCCCCGATCCCCACGACCAGGAGCGCGGCGCCGAGGATCGGGTAGCCGGTGGACCGGCCGAGGGTGGTCAGCGCGGCCAGGGCCAGGCCGACCGCCGCCAGCCCGCCCGAGACCACCGCGCGCACCGAGAAGCGCCGGGCCGCACGGCCCGCGACCAGGCCGGACGCCACCGCGCCGACCGCGGCGGGCAGTTCGGCGAGACCCGCCTCGAACGGGCGCCTGCCCTGGACGAGTTGCAGGTACTGGGAGAGGAAGAACACCAGGCCCGACATGCCGAGCACGGTCAGCAGGTCGGCGAGGACCGCCCCGCCGAAACCGCGGCGCCTGAACAGCCGCATGTCCAGCAGCGGCGTCGGCATCGTGAGCTGCCGGTGCACGAAGCCGTAGAGCGCGGCCGCGCCCAGCAGGCCCGCGGCGAGCGTGGGAGCGGTGACGCCGTGGGTGGCCGCCTCCTTGACCGCGTAGACGACGCCGATCATGCCGACGAGCGACAGGACCACGCTGATCAGGTCCCAGGGGCCGGGGGCGGGGTCGCGGGACTCGGGCAGGGTGCGGATGCCGACCAGGACCAGCACCGCCATCACCGGCAGGTTGATGAGGAAGACCGAGCCCCACCAGAAGTGTTCGAGGAGGAAGCCGCCGGTGATGGGGCCGACCGCCGTGCCGGCGGAAGCCGTGGCGCCCCAGATGCCGACCGCGAGGCTGCGCTCGCGCGGGTCGTGGAAGATGTTGCGGATCAGGGCCAGGGTGGCGGGCATCAGGGTCGCGCCCGCGACACCGAGGAGCGCCCGCGCCAGGATCATCAGTCCGGGGGTCGTGGCGTAGGCGTTCAGGACGGATATCGCGCCGAACGCCGTGGCCCCTCCGAGCAGGATGCGCTTGCGGCCGATGCGGTCGCCGAGACTGCCCATGGAGACCAGCAGACCGGCGATGACGAAGGAGTACACGTCACCGATCCACAGGAGCTGGGTGCCGGAGGGGTTCAGGTCTTCGCTGATGTAGGGGGTCGCCAGGCCGAGGACGGTGGCGTCGACGGCCACCAGCAGCACGGCCAGGACGAGGACGGAGAGCGCGAGCCAGCGGCCCGGGCGCTTCACCGCCTCCGTCGTCGCGGCCGGCTGCAGGGTGCTGGTCATGATTCCTCTCTTCGCACAGCGCCGCCGAGCAGCAGCTCGGCGACCATCGTCGGAAAGTCCCGGGCGGCCACGCGGCCGTCCAGGGTGGCCCAGGCGCAGGACGCGATCAGTCCGTAGAGCGCCTCGGTGAGCCAGACAGGTGTCAGGTCGATACGGAACTCGCCCGTCCGCTGTCCGCGCTGGAACACCGCTCCGATGCGGGTGTCCAGGTGGAGCCAGCCGCCGTTCTGCCGTTCGCCCTCCCACAGCTGGCTCTCGCCGTACAGGAAGGCCAGCAGCCCGGCGGCGGGCTGGATCTCGCGCACCAGCCTGCGTACGGCCTCGCTCGCGGTCCCTTCGTCCAGCCGGGCGCGGTCCAGCGCCGCCTCGCACTCCTCGATGCCGAGCGCCTCCAGCGCCCGCACGAGGGCGTCCCGCCCGGCGAAGTGTCGGTGCAGCGTGGCCCTGCTGATCCCGGCGGCCTTGGCGACCTCGTCCATGGTCGCGGTGGATTTGCGGGTCAGCAGGGCGGCCGCGCTGCGCAGCACCTGGTCACGGTCGAGAGCCATGAGACAAAGATAGCGCATGTGAGACATGAATGTCTCACAATAGGCATCCGTGGCTCACGCCGCTGGTGGCAGCAGGTCAAGGGATCAGTGCCAGGGCAGCTGTCCGCGCCGGTCCCAGTAGGCGCGCGGCTCCTCGGCGAGCGTGGCGAGGCGGGTCAGCTGGTCCACGTCGAGGTCCACGGCGGGCGCGTGGAGGTTGGAGACGAGCTGGGGAACGGTGGCGGCGCCGGAGAGGACGACACCGACCCAGGGCTGGCGCAGGATCCAGGCGAGGGCCACGGCGTCGCAGCCGAGCCCGGTCTCCTCGGCGACGGCCTTCAACGCCTCCGCCGCGTGCGGCTCGGCCAGCCGCCCGTTGGCCATGCCCTCCTTGACGATCACGGTGAGCCCGGCGTCGTGCGCCTCGGCGAGCGCGGGTCCCGCCGACTTCTCGAGCATGTTGTACGTCGACTGGACGGTACGGAAGAGGGGTTCGCCGTCGACCGTGATCGCGAGGGCGGCGCGGACGGCGTCGGCCTGGGCGGGGCCGCTGGTGGAGAAACCGATGGTCAGTCCCTCAGCGGCGGCCTCGGCGAGCCGCGCGTGCAGGTCCTTGTCGGTCAGGGCGGGGCTGTCCGGCGTCACCGAGTGGATCTGGTAGAGGTCGAGGCGGTCGCCGAGCAGCCCGTCGGTCTCGGCGCGCTGACGCTCGTACGCGGCGAGGCTGTGGTCCTTGACCTCGTGCTGTTCGGCCTCGGCGGACCAGCCGGCGGTGTAGGTGTAGCCCCACTTGCTGCCGACGACCACGTCGTCGATGTCGGGGCGGGCGTTCAGCCAGTCGGCGAGGAACTCCTCCGAACGGCCGTAGGAGCGGGCCACGTCGAAGTACCGCACGCCCTGGGCGTGGGCGGCGTCGAGGAGTTCGTGGGTACGGGTGCGGAGCGCGTCCGCGCTGCGGTTCTCGCCGAGGTCCTCTTCGCGGCCGAGGTTGATGTAGCCGGGACGGCCCACTGCGGCCAGACCGAGGCCGATGTGGCACGTCGGGGTCGTTGCTGTGGCGAGGCGGGCGAAGGGCATCGCGGGTTCCGTTCGGTCGGCTCCGGTACGGCTACCGACCAACGTAACCCGCGATGGCACTCCGTTCGGCGAGCCGGGGCGCCTGAGAGCTCGGGACTTGCCCTGGTTCGGCGAGGACCGGTCGTCCTCGGCCCGTCGCGCCCACGCGGCGGAGCCGCACATCGATGCAGCCCCGCGCCCCTTTCGGGACGCCGCCCCTCAGCTCTTCTTCTTCGCGGCCGCCCACTCGTGCTGCGCCGCCACGTCCGTCTTCAGCTCGGCCAGCTGGACGGCGACCGCGCTCGGCGCCGTACCGCCACGGCCGTTGCGGGAGGCGAGGGCGCCGGGGACGTTGAGGACCGTACGCACCTCCGGGGTGAGATGCGCGGAGATCTTCGCGAACTGCTCGTCCGTCAGGTCGTCCAGTTCCTTGCCCTCGGCCTCGGCCACCTTGACGCACTCGCCGGCGACCTCGTGCGCGACGCGGAACGGCACGCCCTGCTTGACCAGCCACTCGGCGATGTCGGTGGCGAGCGAGAAGCCGGCCGGGGCCAGTTCCTCCATGCGCTCGCGGTTGACCGTGAGGGTGGCGATCATGCCGGTGAAGGCGGGGAGCAGCACCTCCAGCTGGTCGCAGGAGTCGAAGACCGGCTCCTTGTCCTCCTGGAGGTCGCGGTTGTAGGCGAGGGGCAGGGCCTTGAGGGTGGCCAGGAGACCGGTGAGGTTGCCGATCAGGCGGCCGGACTTGCCGCGCGCCAGCTCGGCGATGTCCGGGTTCTTCTTCTGCGGCATGATCGACGAGCCCGTGGAGAACGCGTCGTGCAGGGTCACGAAGGAGAACTCCTTCGTGTTCCAGATGATGATCTCCTCGGCGATCCGGGAGAGGTTGACTCCGATCATCGCGGTGATGAAGGCGAACTCCGCGACGAAGTCGCGGGACGCGGTGCCGTCGATGGAGTTGCCGGCACTGCCGTGCTCGAAGCCGAGGTCCCTCGCCACCGCCTCCGGGTCGAGACCGAGGCTGCTGCCCGCGAGGGCGCCGGAGCCGTACGGTGAGACGGCCGTGCGCTCGTCCCACTGGCGCAGGCGCTCGGCGTCCCGGGACAGGGACTGGACGTGGGCCAGGACGTGGTGGGCGAAGAGGACCGGCTGGGCGTGCTGGAGGTGGGTGCGGCCGGGCATGGCGACGTCCGGGTGGGCCTCCGCGAGGCCGACGAGGGCGTCCTGGAGGTCGGCGATCAGCCCGCCGATGACGCGGGCGTGGTCCCGGAGGTACATCCGGAAGAGCGTCGCCACCTGGTCGTTCCGGGAACGGCCCGCGCGCAGCTTGCCGCCCAGGTCCGGGCCGAGGCGCTCCAGCAGGCCCCGCTCCAGGGCCGTGTGGACGTCCTCGTCGGCGATCGTGCCCACGAAGGAGCCGTCGGCCACGTCCGCCTCGAGCTGGTCCAGCCCGGTGATCATGCGGGTCAGCTCGTCCTCGGTGAGCAGGCCCGCCGTGTGCAGGACGCGCGCGTGGGCACGCGAACCGGCGATGTCGTACGGCGCGAGCCGCCAGTCGAAGTGGACGGACGCGGACAGCTTCGCCAGGGCCTCGGCGGGGCCGTCGGCGAAACGGCCGCCCCAGAGCCGTACGTCACCGCTGTTGCTGCTCACTTGCGCTGCTCCTAGAGAGAGGGTGGATGGAGGAACCGTACTCAGGCGAGGTCCCGCCGGGCGGCGATCTTGGACGACAGGCTGTGGATGTCGATGAAGCCCTTGGCCGCGGCCTGGTCGAAGGTGTCGCCGGTGTCGTAGGTGGCGAGGTTGAAGTCGTAGAGCGACGACTCGGAGCGACGGCCGGTGACGACCGCCCGGCCGCCGTGCAGGGTCATCCGGATGTCGCCGGTCACGTGCCGGCCGGCCTCGTCGACGAAGCCGTCCAGGGCGCGCTTGAGCGGGGAGAACCACTGGCCGTCGTAGACGAGTTCGCCCCAGCGCTGCTCGACCTGCCGCTTGTAGCGGGCGAGTTCGCGCTCGACGGTGACGTTCTCCAGCTCCTGGTGGGCGGTGATCAGGGCGATCGCGCCGGGAGCCTCATACACCTCGCGGGACTTGATGCCGACGAGGCGGTCCTCGACCATGTCGATCCGGCCGATGCCCTGGGCGCCGGCCCGCTCGTTGAGCTGCTGGATCGCCTGCAGCACGGTGACGGGCCTGCCGTCGATCGCGACCGGGACGCCCTCCTCGAAGGTGATGATCACCTCGTCGGCCTCCCGGGGCTGCGCCGGGTCGGCCGTGTACTCGTAGATGTCCTCGATCGGGGCGTTCCAGATGTCCTCCAGGAAGCCCGTCTCGACGGCGCGCCCGAAGACGTTCTGGTCGATGGAGTACGGGGACTTCTTGGTGGTGGCGATGGGGAGCTGCTTGGCCTCGCAGAAGGCGATCGCCTTGTCCCGGGTCATGGCGTAGTCGCGGACCGGGGCGATGCACTTCAGATCGGGGGCGAGGGCGACGATGCCGGCCTCGAAGCGGACCTGGTCGTTGCCCTTGCCGGTGCAGCCGTGGGCGACGGTCGTGGCGCCGTGCTTCTTCGCCGCGGCGACCAGGTGCCTGACGATCACCGGCCGGGACAGGGCGGAGACCAGCGGGTAGCGGTCCATGTAGAGGGCGTTGGCCTTGATCGCCGGGAGGCAGTACTCGTCGGCGAACTCGTCCTTGGCGTCGGCCACTTCGGCCTCGACGGCACCGCAGGCGAGGGCGCGCTTGCGGATGACGTCCAGGTCCTCGCCGCCCTGGCCGACGTCCACCGCGACGGCGATGACCTCGGCGCCCGTCTCCTCGGCGATCCAGCCGATGGCGACGGAGGTGTCCAGACCGCCCGAATAGGCGAGTACGACGCGCTCGGTCACGGGTTTCTCCTCACACTGCACCTGCTGTCATGCATGAGTATGCAGAGTTCTGCATGATTCGTCAATCGCGGGGGTTCTTGAACGGGGGAAACCGCTTTCTCGTACTTCTCGGTGCACGCAGGCGCCGCGTGGGTGACGACGACACTTCCCGACCGAGTGAGGCATCCGTATGTCCAGGGCTCTTCCGAAGTACGACAAACGACGCGTGGCGCTCATCGGCGATGCGACCGCGGTGATGCTCTCCGGTGCGGTGATCGCCGGATCGGCGCTGGCCGGGACACCCGCGAAGAGCGACAGCACCGCGCGGGCCCGCACTCTGGCGAGCCCCGGCACGATCACCTGCCCCGACGTCGCCGGCAAGCTCCCGGCCGTCCCCGCCGCCGCCAAGACCGAGGTCGACCGCAACCTCACCCTCCTGCAGACCCAGATCCAAGAGGCCAACACACGCCTGCAGAACACCGTCGGACAAGGCGGACCCCACTTCGTCGACAACGCCATCCTCGGACCCCTCAAGGACAAACGGACCTCCACCATCGACCGCATCGCCACCGCCATCGGCCGCACCACCACCAAGCCCACCGGGCTGGACACCCTGGCCGCCTGCACGCTGAACGCGAACGGCACCGGCACTTCGGGCGGCGGCGCCGGCACACCGAGCACGGACGCCACCCGGCAGGCGGGCACCGGTGCGGGCACGACGGCCTCCGGCGCCACCGGCCCCGGCACGATCACCTGTCCCGACGTCGCCGGCAAGCTCCCGGCCGTCCCCGCCGCCGCCAAGGCCGAGGTCGACCGCAACCTCACCCTCCTGCAGACCCAGATCCAGGAAGCCAACACACGCCTGCAGAACACCGTCGGACAAGGCGGACCCCACTTCGTCGACAACGCCATCCTCGGACCCCTCAAGGACAAACGGACCTCCAC
>NZ_JBEZMO010000044.1:0-49182 GCF_040652655.1 Streptomyces sp. NPDC048191 | reverse complement strand
TCGACGGTCAGGTCATCGGCGAAGTGCCGGTCGCCAGTGGCGTCGGGCACGTACTTCACAGTGACAACGATCCTCAAGCTCACGCCGGCTCTCCTACTGCATCGTCATTTCCGGGCTGCCTCTTGCAGGCAGCATAGGCGCCTGAAGCGGCCGATCCCGGTCGGGGCGTCCGCGCGCTCCGACCGAAATATTACTCGCCAGTACACCCAGTTCATGCCCGCTAAGCAAGCGCTTTGAACTGTGACCTTCGCAACGCAGCGTAACCGGAACTCGACGGCTTCGCAGGCGCGGCGCCCCCACCTCGGGCGTGATCAATCCCGCAGGCCGTTGAAGCGTCCCTGGTGGTAGAGGAGGGGCCGGCCGGCGCCGGAGGGGTCGCCCAGGACGACCTCGGCGAGCACGATCCGGTGATCACCGGCCGGGACCCGCCCGACGATCCGGCACACCAGCCAGGCCAATACGTCGTCGAGCACCGGTACGCCTTCCGGGCCCTCGCGCCAGGCGGTCGGCGCGCCGAAGCGGTCGGCGCCGCTGCGGGCGAAGGTGGCGGCCAGCTCGCCCTGGTGCTCACCGAGTATGTGGACGCCGACATGGTCCGTCTCGGCTATCGCGGGCCAGCTGGAGGCGCCCGTGCCGATGCCGAAGGAGACGAGCGGGGGCTCGGCCGAGACGGAGGTGAGGGAGGTGGCGGTGAAGCCGACCGGGCCGGAGTCACCGCGCGCGGTGATCACCGCCACACCGGCAGCGTGCCGGCGGAAGGTCGAGCGCAACAGGTCGGGAGAGGCGAGCTGAACGGTGCCGAGGTCGGGCGAGGCCGTCATGGAGTTGTCCTTCTGCTGTGGAGTTCGCGAGCCGGGCCTACGGTGCTCAACAGCCCGGACAGGTGGCGCTCGCGGTCCGGGCGAGGTCGATGTGGACCCGCCCGTGGAGAAGGAGTTCGGTCGGCATACAGTCAGGCTGACGATAGATGGTGCGCACAGTCAAGCGCGGTCCGGGATCCGGAAGGGACCCCGCCGCCGCCTGAGGGCCCCTCATACGGCCTCGCCCACGGCCGCGATGACATCGGCCTTGCGGGGCTGGCCGGTGGCACGCCGCACCACCCGCCCGTCGGCGTCGAGCACGAGCACGGTGGGCGTCTTCAGGATCCCCAGTTCGCGTACGAGGTCCAGCCGGGCCTCGGCGTCGATCTCGACATGGGTCACACCGGGGACCATTCCGGCGACCTCACCGAGCACGCGCCGGGTGGCCCGGCAGGGCGCGCAGAAGGCGCTGGAGAACTGAACCAGCGTGGCCCGCTCGCCCAGTTCGCCCCCCAGTTCGGCCACTCCCAGCCGCTTGCCCTCGTCCCGCCCGCGCACCCGCACTCTCCCGCTCCGCCGCTTGTGCAGCATTCCCGCGGCACTCGCCACGACGAGCACCGCCACGCACACCACCAGTCCGGTCATCATGTGCCCAAGCATTCACGAGACCGCAAAGATTCCCGTCTCCCGTACGAGTTTCGGTTGCGGAATGCTGGGTTCATGGACATCGACGTGAGGGGACCGCGTTTCGCGGCCGCCGTGACGACGGCCGTTCTGGCCGTGGCCCTCAGCCTGCAGAACCCCTGGGTGCTCGGCTGGCAGACGCTCGTCTTCGCGCTCGGCGCGGGCGCGGGTGTTCAGCGCTCGCCGTACGGCTGGGCGTTCCGTACGGCGGTACGGCCGCGGCTCGGGCCGCCGAGGGAGTTCGAATCGCCGGAGCCGCCGCGGTTCGCGCAGGCCGTGGGGCTGGTGTTCGCGGGGTTCGGTCTTGTCGGGTTCACCGTGGGGCCGCAGTGGCTCGGCCTCGTCGCGACCGGCGCCGCGCTCGCCGCCGCGCTCCTCAACGCGGCGTTCGGCTACTGCCTGGGGTGCGAGATGTTCCTGCTCCTGAAGAGGGCCACGGTACGGGCGGAGTAATGAGGGGGTAAAGATCGATGGCGGCGGGTAGGCCGACGTGACGAGGATCTCGCCGCCGCGGGGCACCAGGGCTGGCTACCCGTCCGTTCTTCGGGCACGATCTGCGAGACGCCGTAAACCTACGGCTGCGTAACTTTCCCGCCGGGAGCCCCCTTTCCCGAGCAGAGCAGAAAGGGTCCACCCCGCCCATGGCAGAGCTGGTCTACCGTCCCGTCATCGGTTTCGCCAAGACGCTGTTCAAGGTCTGGGACCTGAAGATCGACTGCCAGGGGTCGGAGAACATCCCGCGCTCGGGCGGCGCCGTGCTGGTGAGCAATCACATCAGCTATCTGGACTTCGTCTTCAACGGTCTGGCGGCCCTGCCGCAGAAGCGCCTGGTGCGTTTCATGGCGAAGGAGTCCGTCTTCCGCCACCGCATCTCCGGTCCGCTGATGCGCGGTATGAAGCACATCCCGGTGGACCGCAAGCGGGGGGAGGCGGCCTACGAGCACGCGCTGGACTCGCTGCGCTCCGGTGAGGTCATCGGGGTCTTCCCGGAGGCCACCATCTCGCAGTCGTTCACGCTGAAGAGCTTCAAGTCCGGTGCGGCGCGCCTCGCCCAGGACGCCGGCGTCCCGCTGGTCCCGATGGCGGTGTGGGGAACCCAGCGGCTGTGGACCAAGGGCCAGCCCCGCAACTTCAAGCGCAACCACCTGCCCGTGACCATCCGGGTCGGTGAGGCGGTCGAGGCACCCCGCGACCAGTACGCGGGTGCGATCACCCGTCGGCTGCGCGAGGCCGTCCAGGAGGTTCTGGAGGCCGCACAGCGCGCCTACCCGGGCCGCCCCAAGGGCGCCGAGGACTCCTGGTGGCTGCCCTCTCATCTGGGCGGTACGGCGCCGACGGTGGAGCAGCTGCGGGCGGCCGAGGCGCACTGACTGCGCTGCTTCGCCCAGGTTCGGCCCGCAGGTCTCGGCGCTCTGTTCAGCTGCGGACCGGTGGACGCGGCGGGCCGGCCGCGCAAGATGCTGTTCCTCAACTCGGCTTCCTGGCACCTGGGTTGTAGCGCCGAGCCGTCGGCTGCCGCGGGGTGACCCGCGCGCGGATCCCGCAGGCCGCACACCGGCAGGACGAGCCGCTGGTGAACGACACGGATCCCGCCGGACGTTGCGACCTGGACCGGCACGCCCTCCTGGCCTTCACCCAGGCGGCTTGCGACCGGCCCCGTCCACCCGCGGAGGCGCCACAGCTTCACACCCCTCGACCGGAGCCCCTCCGGGGGTGCCGGACGGTAGGGGGCGCCCTGCCTCAGAGTGCGTCCGGGAGTGTCTTCCACAAGTGCGGACGGTCCGCGGCCGCCTTCAGGGCGCTGAGGACGGCCGGGTGGGGCTCGGCATGGAGGACCGGGTAGTCCAGTTCACCGGCCGCGGGGTCGGGGATCCAGGCCAACCGCTCACCGTCCAGCGAGAACCGGGCGTCCACACCGGGCTTGTTGCCGCGCGGATCCTGGCGGTGCCAGGCCCCGTTGAAGCGCACGGCGACCAGACCGTGCAGGACATGGCCGCTCCCGTCGTCATGGGTCAGACGCTGGTAGCACAGCGCCGTCGGGATGTCCTCCGCACGCAGCAGGGCCGCCAGCGCGTGCGCCTTGGCGTGACAGATGCCCGTGCGCTGTCCGATGACGTCGGAGGCGCGCCAGGTGACGCGCGGATCGTCGGCGTCGGCGGAGTGCGGGATGGTGTCCCGGACGAATTCATAGGCGGCCTGCGCATAGGCATACGAGTCCGCCACCCCTGCGGCAAGTCGCGCTGCCGTCTGCCGTACCACGGGGTGTTGATGGTCGATGACCTCGTCCGCGGCCAAGTACGCGGACAGGTCTGCGGTGTCCTGGATGAGCTCCATGCACGCAGAGCATAGGAATGCGATCACCCGACAGTCAATGACTTTTCGGGTGACCGCATATCTATGCAGAGCCGCGGAGTCGCGGACTAGCGCGCCATCTCCTCCTTGACCGCCGCCACGAACGCGTCGACATCCTCCTCCGTGGTGTCGAAGGAGCACATCCAGCGCACCACCCCGGCGGCCTCGTCCCAGAAGTAGAAGCGGAAGCGCTTCTGCAGACGCTCTGACACGTCGTGCGGCAGTCGCGCGAAGACGCCGTTGGCCTGTACCGGGTAGAGGATCTCCACGCCGTGCACCGCGCGCACGCCCTCGGCGAGCCGCTGGGCCATCTCGTTGGCGTGCCGGGCGTTGCGCAGCCACAGGTCCTTCGCCAGGAGCGCCTCCAACTGCACCGAGACGAAGCGCATCTTGGAGGCGAGCTGCATCGACATCTTGCGCAGATGCTTCATCCGCCGCACCGCGTCCTGGTTGATCACCACGACCGCCTCGCCGAACAGCGCGCCGTTCTTCGTCCCGCCGAGCGAGAGGATGTCGACGCCGACCGCGTTGGTGAACGTCCGCATCGGCACGTTCAGGGAGGCGGCCGCGTTGGCTATCCGGGAGCCGTCCAGGTGCACCTTCATACCGTGCGCGTGGGCGTGCTCGCAGATCGCGTGGATCTCGTCCGGCGTGTAGAGGGTGCCCAGCTCGGTGCTCTGGGTGATCGACACGACCTGCGGCATGGCCCGGTGCTCGTCCTCCCAGCCCCAGGCCTGCCGGTCGATCAGCTCCGGCGTGAGCTTGCCGTCCGGCGTGGGGACGGTGAGCAGCTTCAGGCCGCCCATGCGCTCGGGAGCGCCGCCCTCGTCGACGTTGATGTGCGCGCTCTCGGCGCAGATCACCGCGCCCCAGCGGTCGGTGACCGCCTGGAGCGCGACCACGTTCGCGCCGGTGCCGTTGAAGACGGGAAACGCCTCCGCGGTGGCACCGAAGTGGCTGCGGATGATCCGCTGGAGGTTCTCGGTGTAGTCGTCCTCGCCGTAGGCCACCTGATGGCCGCCGTTGGCCAGGGCGACGGCGGCCAGCACCTCCGGGTGGGCTCCGGCGTAGTTGTCACTGGCGAAACCGCGGACCTGCGGGTCGTGGTGGCGACGCGCGTCGGTCTTGGGAGGGTTCACGGCTTCTCGGTCAGCCACAGGCGGTGTCCGTTCACTTCGGCGGCGGTCTTGCTCCAGACGCCCTCGATGGCCTCGGCCAGGTCCTTGACGTCCGTGAAGCCCGCGAACTTCGCGTTGGGGCGTTCGGCGCGCATCGCGTCGTGCACCAGCGCCTTCACCACCAGGATCGTAGCCGCGGACGTCGGCCCCTCGGCGCCCCCCGCCTTGCGGAAGTAGTCGCCCATGGCCAGCGTCCACGCCTCGGCGGCGGCCTTGGCCGCCGAGTAGGCGGCGTTGCCGGCGGTCGGCTTCGAGGCACCGGCCGCGCTGATCAGGACGTACCGGCCGCGCTCGCTGCGCTGCAGCGCCTCGTGGAAGGCGAGGGAGGTGTGCTGCACGGTCTTGACCAGCAGCAGCTCCAGGAAGTCCCAGTCGTCGAGGCTGGTCTTGGTGAAGGTCTCGCTGCCGCGCCAGCCGCCGACCAGGTGCACGAGGCCGTCGACCCGCCCGAAGTCCTTCTCGATGTGGGCGGCCCAGTCCCGGGTGGACTGCAGGTTGAGCAGGTCCACCGTGTCCCCGGTGACGCTGGCGCCACCGGAGGCGTACCGGGCCGCGTCCACGGCCTCCGACAGGCGCTGCGGGTCGTTGTCCGCCCCGACGACGGTCGCCCCCGCCTCGGCCAGCCGCAGGAGCGTCGCGCGCCCTGCGGGTCCGCCCGCGCCGGCGACCGCGATCACCGCACCGCTGAGCGGCCCGTTCGCCCCGTTCCCCATGGTCTTCCCCTTAGCAGCAGTGTTCTGGACGCGGTCGCTCACGCGGCGACCGGCTCGGCGCTGTCCGCCGTGATGCCCTTGGTGGAGGCGATCACATTCTTCAGCTTCTTCGACAGGGCCTCGTAGAACATGCTCAGCGGAAACTCGTCCGGAAGCACGTCGTCCACGAGCTTGCGCGGCGGCTGGGTCAGGTCCAGGGCGTCGGGGCCCTTGGCCCACTTGGAGCCGGGGTGCGGGGCGAGGTAGCCGGCGACCAGCTCGTAGCCGGCGAACCAGTGCACGAGCTTCGGGCGGTCGATGCCGTCCTTGTAGAGCTTCTCGATCTCGGCGCACAGCTGGTTGGTGACCTGCGGGGCGCGCTCCCAGTCGATGGCGAGCTTGTTGTCGGTCCAGCGGACGACGTCGTGCTTGTGCAGGTAGGCGAAGAGCAGCTGGCCGCCGAGGCCGTCGTAGTTGCGGACGCGGTCACCGGTGACCGGGAAGCGGAACATGCGGTCGAAGAGCACCGCGTACTGCACGTCACGGGCCTGCGGGACGCCGTCCGCCTCCAGCTTCACGGCCTCCTTGAAGGCGGTGAGGTCGCAGCGCAGCTCCTCCAGGCCGTACATCCAGAACGGCTGGCGCTGCTTGATCATGAACGGGTCGAACGGCAGGTCGCCGTGGCTGTGGGTGCGGTCGTGCACCATGTCCCACAGCACGAAGGCCTCTTCGCAGCGCTTCTGGTCGTGGACCATGGCGGCGATATCCTCGGGCAGCTGAAGCCCGAGGATGTCGACGGCGGCGTCGGTGACCCGGCGGAAGCGGGCGGCCTCACGGTCGCAGAAGATGCCACCCCAGGAGAAACGTTCCGGCGCTTCGCGTACGGCGATGGTCTCCGGGAAGAGGACGGCCGAGTTGGTGTCGTAGCCGGAGGTGAAGTCCTCGAAGGTGATACCGCAGAACAGCGGGTTGTCGTAGCGGGTGCGCTCCAGCTCGGCCAGCCAGTCCGGCCAGACCATGCGCAGCACGACCGCCTCGAGGTTGCGGTCCAGGTTGCCGTTCTGCGTGTACATCGGGAAGACGACCAGATGCTGCAGGCCGTCCGCGCGGTTCGCGGCGGGCTGGAAGGCCAGCAGGGAGTCCAGGAAGTCCGGCACCTGGAAGCCGCCCTCGGCCCAGCGGTGCAGGTCCTTCACCAGGGCGTGGTGGTAGGCCTCGTCGTGCGGGAGCAGCGGGGACAGCTCTTCGACCGCGTCCACGACGCGCCGTACGGCGGCCTCGGCGTCCGCCTTGGCGGGGGCCCCCTCGGCCTCGAAGTCGATCGATCCGTCCTTGGACTGCCATGGCCGGATCCGCTCCACGGCATCCTTGAGCACGGGCCAGGCCGGGTGCTCAATCACCCTGGTCGTCGAAGGAACCTGTCCCTCCGCACCCGCCTGCACAAGAATTTCCGTCATGTCCCATCCTCCACGGGAGAAGCTCGCGTAAGGACACCGTATGCATACCCCGTTTCAGCCAGCAAGAGGCTGCTCGGGAAATTATTCTGTCTGACGCCTTGGTCGCCGCCGTTTTTCCTGTCGTAAACCGTGACGACGCTCACTTCCGTCGAGCACGGCCCCATCGCCGCGCGGTGTTCCGTGGAGTGGTCAAGCCTGCGAGGACTCGCCCACGGCAGGGTGACCGCGGGGGCGGATACCGGCCAGTCCGCGCCCGCCACACACCCGTATGCCTCGTGCACGTGCGGGTTCATCGCGCGGCCCGGCCATTAGGCTGCGACTCTGCCCGCGCGGACGACGGCGTCAGCCCGTTCCGCGCGTGCCGAGCCGCCGTCGACGGAACGGAGTCGAACCTTGAACTTCCTTACCATCGGTCACCGCGGGGTCATGGGTGTCGAGCCCGAGAACACCCTTCGTTCCTTCGTCGCCGCGCAGGACGCCGGCCTCGATCTGATCGAACTCGATCTGCACCTGAGCAAGGACGGCGCCCTGGTCGTCATGCACGATGCGGAGGTGGACCGCACGACCGACGGCACCGGGCCCATCGCCGACAAGACCCTGGCCGAACTGCGCGCCCTGGACGCGGGCCGCGGCGAGCAGGTGCCGGTGTTCGAGGAGGTGCTGGCCGCGGTGCGCACCCCGCTCCAGGCCGAGATCAAGGACGTGGCGGCGGCCCGGGCACTCGCCGCGGTGATGCACGAGCACGATCTGGTCGGGCGCGTGGAGGTGTCCTCGTTCCACGACGAGGCGGTCGCCGAGATCGCCCGACTGGTGCCGGGCGTGCGCACGGCACTGATCGCAAGCCGCTACGGCACGGACATCGTGGAGCGCGCGGTCGCCGCGGGCGCGGCGACCGTCTGTCTCAACATCCGCCGGCTCACCCTGGAGGTCGTCGAGCACGCGCGCGCGTCCGGGCTGCGGATCATCGGCTGGGTCGTCAACACCCAGGATCATCTGCGGCTGGTGCGCGCCCTGGAGCTGGACGGCGCGACGACCGACTATCCGGAGATCAAGCGCACGGCGCGCTTCACGGCGTGACGGTCACACGAGCCTCTTGACGAGCAGCTCGAACTGCAGGTCGTCGCGCTGCGGGATGCCGAAGCGCTCGTCGCCGTACGGGAAGGGCGACATCTTTCCCGTACGGCGGTAGCCGCGGCGCTCGTACCAGGCGATCAGGTCGTCCCGTACGGAGATCACCGTCATGTGCATCTCGGTGGCGCCCCAGCTCTCCCTGGCCTGGCGCTCCGCCTCCTCCATGACCGTCTTGCCGAGACCCGCGCCCTGGAGGGCGGGGCTGACCGCGAACATGCCGAAGTAGGCGTGGTCACCGCGGTGTTCGAGCTGGCAGCAGGCGACGATCCGGCCGTTCTGCTCCACGGTCAGCAGCTTGCTGTCGGGCGACTTGATGACATCCAGCACGCCTTCCGGGTCCGTCCGCTGCCCCTGGAGGATGTCCGCCTCGGTGGTCCACCCGGCCCGGCTGGAGTCCCCGCGGTAGGCCGACTCGATCAGCGCGACGAGCGCGTCGACGTCGGCGTCGGTGGCGTCGCGGAAGGTGGGTCCGGTGGCGGCGGTTTCCATGGGCGGCCTTTCGGTCTCGGGCGTGGCTGAGCCAGGGTCGAGGGTAACCCTGCAAGTAGGCTCCGCCTGCATGGTGCATGTACTCAGCAGCCGGACGCTGCTCACCCCCACCGACCCCGAGCGTTCCCGGGCCTTCTACGGCAAGCGGCTCGGGCTGTCCGTCTACCGCCAGTTCGCTACCGGGCCCGAGCGCGGGACGGTCTACTTCCTCGGCGGCGGCTTCCTCGAGGTCTCCGGGAGGTCCGAGACGCCGCCGTCGTCCGCGGTCCGGCTGTGGCTGCAGGTCGACGACGTGACGGCCGCGCACGAGGAGTTGCGGGCCGCGGGCGTGGACATCGTCCGGCCGCCGGTGAAGGAGCCGTGGGGCCTGGTCGAGATGTGGATCGCCGACCCGGACGGCGTCCCCGTCGTGCTGGTGGAGGTCCCGGCGGACCATCCGATGCGCTACCGGCCGGGGATCTAGCGTCCGGGGATCTAGCGTCCGGGGACGTCGTCGGGGCGGGTGCCGGCGGTGAGCAGGTGGCCGCTCACCCCGAGCAGTGAGGGCACGGACTCCGTCTGCCGCAGCGCTCCCAGGACCAGGGCACGGCGCTGCGGGTCCGCCAGCCAGGAGACGACGTCGCCCATCAGCCAGGCCGCGCCTTCGACGCCGTACTGTCCGTGCGGCGTCAGGCCGGCGTCCGCGAACTCGGCCGGGACGTCCTCCGGTGCGTGGAAGTAGGCCGTGGTGAACATCGCCTTGGGCCCGCGGCCCGGGCGCAGCCACCCGTCTCCGGCGGCCGCCTCGATGTGGGGGCGCCGGTCGGCGTCGAAGTACACGCCCGTGGCGAGTGTGTCGTGCAGCCCCGCGAACCGGTTGATGGTGGCGACGACCACGAGCCCTCCCGGCCGCACCACCCGGCGCGCCTCGGCCAGGGCCCGCACCCGGTCCGGGCGCTCGGGCAGGTGGTAGAGCGGGCCGAGGAGCAATACGGCGTCCACGGACGCGTCCGGCGCGTCCAGGGCGCGGGCGTCGCCGTGGCGTGCCCGCACGCCGGGCAGCTGGGCCGCCCGTTCGACGTGCAGGGGGACGGGGTCGAGGAGCTCCACGTCGTGGCCGTCGGCGGCGAGCCACTCCGCGTGCACGCCGCTGCCGCCGCCCACGTCCAGGATCCGCGCCGGTGCGGGCGGCAGGAGCCTGCGCAGGACGTCCTGGGTACGCCAGAACTCCAGGCGTCCGGCGCCGGTGCGCAGCCGGGCGTCCTCCTGGTCGCGTCCGTAGTACGCGGCGATCTCCTCGGCCAGCGCGGGTGCCGCGGCGTCCTCGGTGTCCATGACAGGAACCCTCGCGCACCCCGCTCCGCGGGGCAATCGGTTTCCCCACCCCGGGCACCGTCCCGGATGGCCGTGGCGGCGAGCCGGGGTTAGCGTGCGGAGGAGATCGTTCTCCGTGCGGTACGGCGGTGCACCCGGCCGGAAGGAACCCTCATGAAGTTCGACAGGCCGGTGAACGGCGGACCCTGCTGGACCGAGCTCGGGACCAGCGACCTGGAGGGGGCCAAGCGGTTCTACGCCGACTTGTTCGGCTGGCGGCCGGAGACCGATCCGCGCCAGGAGGCGGGCGGGTACACGGTGGCGCACCTGGGGGACGCGGCGGTCGCCGCGCTCACGCCGCTGTACCAGGACTCCCAGCCGGTGGCGTGGAACGTCTCCTTCCTGGTGACGGACGCGGACGCGGCGGTGCGGCGCGTGGAGGAGGCCGGTGGGACGGTGATCCTCGGCCCGATGGACGTGTTCGACGTGGGCCGGTTCGCGGTGGCCCTCGACCCGACGGGGGCGGCGTTCCAGCTGTGGCAGGCGCGCTCCTTCCCCGGCGCCGGGCTGTTCAACGCGCCCGGCACCCTGGGCTGGGTGGAGCTGGCGACCCGGGACACCGAACGGGCCCGGGACTTCTATACCACGGTGTTCGGCTGGAGTGTCAACGCCTCGCAGTGGTACACGCAGTGGGGCATCGACGGTGACGACTTCGGCGGCATGGCCGACATGGGCGACCGGTTCCCGCCCGAGGTGCCGCCGCACTGGCTGCCGTACTTCGCGGTGGACGACGTGGACGCGACGGCCCAGGTCGCGCAACGGGCGGAAGGCACCGTGGTCCTTGCCCCCGTCTCCGTGCCGGACGGCCCGCGCATCGCGGTGCTGAGGGATCCGCAGGGCGCGGCGTTCGGGGTGCACCAGGCCGGCGAGGAGGGCTGAGGGCCGCGAGGCGAGCCGAGGCCCTGTGCCTGTGTTCGGCTGCGCGGAAGAGCCGGCCCGCCTTCGCGAGGACGCTTCAGGCCCGCATCGAGCCCATCCGCCCCTCCAGGCGGCCGAGCAACTCGGCGAGCAGTACGGCGAGTTCACTCTGCCCTTCGGGGTCCAGCACCGACAACACAGCCTTCTCGTAGGCGAGTTGCTCCGGGAGGATGCCGTCGACGAGGTCGCGGCCGGTGCCGGTGAGGCGGACGTGGGCCACGCGGCGGTCACGGGTGTCGCCGCGCCGCTCGACCAGTCCGCGTTCGGTCAGTTGCTTCAGCCGCTTGGTGACGGCGGCCCCGGAGGAGAAGGTCTCCCGGGCCAGTTCTCCCGGGGTCAGTTCGTGGCCGGTGCGGCGGAGGGCCCCCAGCAGGTCGAACTCGGGACGGCTGAGCCCGGCCCGGCGCAACGGCGCGTCCTCGGCCTGCTGGAGCAGCGCGGCACAGCGGTTGATCCGGCCGATGACCTCCATGGGCCCGGTGTCCAACTCGGGATGAACGGCCCGCCACTGCCGGACCACGGCGGCGACGGTGTCGTGGCGCGCGGTGAAGTCCGTCCCCGCACCGCCGGTACGACGATCACCCACCGGCCCCGCACCAACAGACCCGGTCGCCCGGCCGGTATCGACAGTTCCACGGCCCGCATCCGGTCCCACGCCGACAGTCCCGCCCCCGGTCACCTGGCCGACGTCGGCAGACCCGCCCCCAGTCGTCTGACCCTCGCCTGCACCCCCATGACCGACCCCCGACTCCACGCCGCCAGACCCGCGGCCAGTCGCCTGACCGACGTCGCCACGCCCACGCCCGCTCGCCTGACCGACGCCGCCAGGCCCGCGGCCGGTCACCGGGCCGGGGTCGGCAAGCCCGCGGCCTGTCGCCGGCCCCGCACCGACAGACCCACGCGCGGTCGCCCGGCCGGTATCGACAGGCCCGCGCCCGGTCGCCCGGCCAGGGTCGGCGGGGGTGTGGCCGGTCGTTGCTCCACCGTCGTGGATCGGCGCGCGTCCGTCGTTCGTCGGCGTCATGGCCGTATGTCCTCCGTCGTCCTGCCCGGGCCCTGGTGCCGGGGCCGGTTCGGCGGTACGAGTCCCTGGCGTCGTACCGCCGCCGCGAGCGTACGGTGTCCGGACTGCTCGGCCAGCACGACCCGCTCCTCGGGCAGGGCGCGCTGCCACCACTCGCCGGCGGCGGCGTCGGCCGTGGTGCGCAGGTCGGCGAGGGCGGCGGCGAGGGCACGGCGGGCCGACTCCAGGGCGTGGGGCGCCGGGTGCGGTTCGGCGAGCAGCCGGGCGGTGTCCTCGCGGGCGCGTTCCGCCGTGGTCAGCGCGTGGTCGAGACGGTCACCGGCGCGCCGGTTGGTGACGGCGACGGCCGCGAGGAACCCGACCAGCGCGCCGACGAGCGTGTCCGTGACCCGCTCGGTGATCAGCTCGGCCGGGTTCTGGGCGCGGGCGAACTCGGTGATGAGCAGGGCCATCGGGGTGACGCAGACGGTGCCGAGCCAGTAGTTGCGGCCGATCAGCGCCTCCGCGCCGAAGTTGAAGGCGAGGCAGCACAGCACCAGGGCGGCCGGGTGGAGGTGGGCGAGCGGGGCGACGGCGGCGAAGACGAGGACGCCGGCGAGGTTGCCGACGATGCGCTGGATGCCCCGGCTCCAGGTGAGGGTGACGTTGGCCTGGTACAGGGAGGCCGCGGTGACCAGCGCCCAGTAGGGGCGGCCGGCCCCGAGCGCGAGGGAGGCGTAGCCGGCGAGGGCGCAGCCGATCGCGGTGCGCGCGGTGATCGGCGCGAGGGCGGCGAGACGGCGCCGCAACGAGGGCCGCGGCTGGGCGAGTTCGGTGTCCACGCCGAGGAGTTCGTCGGCGGATTCGGGGCACCGCTCGACGCGTGGGACACGACCGGTGCCCCGCAGTTCGCGGGCCCAGGCACGCAGCCGCGCGGGGTCGGTGTCGGCGGGTGCGGCGAGGGCGACCTCGGCGCGGACGACGAGCCGTTCCAGGGCGCGCCGGGTGCGGTCGGGGCGGGCGCCGGTGGCGAGCAGCGACTGCCAGGCGGCGTGGATCGCGGCGGCGGCCGCGGCACGGGCCCGGGGGTGGCCGTCGCCGCTGCCGCGCGTGTCGGCGTACGCGGCGGCGGCGTTCAGGGCCTGGGCGGTGGCGCGGCGCTCGGGGCCGTGCGGGCGGAGCAGACCGGGTGCCATGCCGACCAGCCAGGCCCAGACCCCGGCCACCAGGGCCAGCCCGACGTGTTCCGGCACCTGGCCAAGGGTCTGCGGCACGAACAGCGAGGCGGAGCTGATGAAGGTCAGGACCACGTTCGCGGGCGGTCCCAGCCGGGTGGCGTCGCTCACGGTCTTCTGTACGGCCGCCATGACGGCGCCGACGGTGACGAGGACGACGGCGTCGTCCGTGAGCGACGCGGCGAGCAGGGAGACGGCGAGGCCGCCCACCATGCCGGCCACCACCCGGGCCAGGACGCGCGCCCGGGCGGCGTAGGGCCGGTTGTGGCCGTAGAGCGCGCACAGCGACCCGGCCATCGTGTACATCGCGAGGTCGAGGCGGCCGAGGGCCAGCAGGATCAGGTTGGGCGGGGCGACCGCGGCGACCACGCTCAGCGCGGGCTTGAACCAGATGTCGGAGGGCCGGCCGAGGCGCAGCACCCCGGCGAGGGGAAGTCGATGGACGGTCGCACTGCTCATACCATCAATTTAACAGGTGTTTTACTCGTAAAATTCCCTCGGGTCCCGGCCCGGAGGGCATGCTCACCTGCTGTGCTCCCTCGAATGCTCCCCGTGTACACCCTTGCGCTCGCGTGCGCTCCGCATGCCGTGGGCATCGCATCCCTGGACCGACCGTCGAACGTGGAGGTGCGCGTGCACGGACCGGTGACGGCAGCGTGGCTGCTGGTCGCACTGTGCGCCGCGACCGGGGCCTACTGCCTGCTGCGGATGCGCAGCGTCGTGGCGGAGCAGCGCCGGGCCGCGGGCGGCGAGGCGCTGATGGGCTTCGGCATGGCCGTGATGGCCGTACCCGCGGCGGCGTTCACGCCACCGAGGTGGGCGTGGCCGGTGTACGCGGCCGTGTTCGGCGCGGCGGCACTGCGCACCCTGTGGGCCGCGCGCACGGCCCCCCATCATCTGCACCACCTGGTGGGCGCGTCCGCCATGGTCTACATGTCGGTCGCGATGGCCGCGGCCCCGGCCGGCGCACACCACGCGCACGGCGGCGTCGGAGTGCCGTTGCTGACGGGCGCGCTGCTCGTCTACTTCGCCGGTTACGTCCTGCTCGCCGGCGCCCGTCTGGTGCCGGCGGCCGTCGCGGTGGCCGGGGCCGGGGCCGACGGCGGCTCCGTCGCCTGGGGCGACCGGCCGGAGCTGGCGCGGGCCTGCCGGCTGTCGATGGGCATCGGCATGGTGGCCATGCTCCTCGTCCTGTGAGCGGGCACCAAGTGGACGCGTTGCCTGCGTCACTTCGGTGGCGCGGACCGTACCGGTCAGCCGCCCCGCGCTCATAGGGTGCTGACCATGATGGTCCCCGTGGCCCTGCTGCTGCTCGGCGCCCTGACCGCCGTCGGCGCCCCGCGGCTGCTCGCCCGCGCCGACTGGCCGGACCGCGAACCGGTCCTCGCCCTCTGGGTGTGGCAGTGCGTCGTGACGGCCGTCCTGCTGTGCTGCGTCCTGTCGATGACGCTCAGCGCGTCGGCGGCCTGGCAGGCGGTGCGCGGGCATGTGTTTGGCCGGGCTCCGCGCACGGTCGTGGACGCCTACGCCCTGGGCACGGCGGGCCCCTGGGCGGCCCCCACCGCCGTGCTGCTCGCCTCCGGCGGCCTGTGGAGCCTGGCGATGCTGGTGCGCGAGGTCGTACGGGCCCGTGCCCGGCGGCGCACGCGCCGGTCCGAACTCCTCGTGCGTGCACCGCTGTTGCCGGGTGAGGAACCGGCGGCCGGGCGGCTGGTGGTGCTGGAGGGGGAGCGCCCGGACGCCTGGTGGCTGGCCGGTACGGCACCCGGGCTGGTCATCACGACGGCCGCGCTGCGCCGCCTGAAGGGGCGTCAGCTCGACGCGCTCCTCGCCCATGAGCAGGGCCACGCGCAGGCCCGGCACGACTGGCTGCTGCACTGCTCGGCGGCGCTGGCGGCCGGGTTCCCGCAGGTACCCGTGTTCGCCGGGTTCCGTGACGAGATGCACCGGCTGGTCGAACTGGCCGCCGACGACATGGCCTCGCGGCGCTTCGGCCGGCTGACGACCGCGCTGGCGCTGGCCGGACTCAACGAGGAGCGGGGCGTCTTCGGCCCCTGCCCCACCCCGCAGGCCCATGTGCCGCAGCGGGTGCACCGGCTGCTGACACCCCCGGACCGGCTCCCCGCACTGCGCCGGCTGCGCCTGACGGCGGTTGCGGCGCTGGTCCCGGTGATCCCGGTGCTGGTGGCCCTGGTCCCGGGTCTGCGGGCGCTCGGCTGACGGCGGGCCGGCGCACGGCTCGCACGCGCCGCGCGGGGTGGCGCGACGGTGGCCCCGGGCCGCGCCATCGAGAAGGATCGCGGCATGCACCACAGCCCCACCGCACACCCGCCCCGCCCTCCGGCCCGCTCCCGGACCCTGCGCGTCGCGTCCGTCCTCGCAGCCGCCCTCGGCGTGTGCTGCGCGCTGCTGACGGCCCTCGTGGTGATCCGCTGGCACCCGCTGCTCGCCCTGGACGGCGACCTCTCCCGCACGACCCACCGCTGGGCGGTCCACGACCGCACCCTCACCCAGGTCTTCCGGGTACTGACGGACTGGGTCTGGGACCCGCTGACCATGCGTCTGGTGTGCGCGGCCGCCGTGGTGTGGCTGCTGTGGCGGCACGCCGCCTGGTGGACGGCGCTGTGGCTGGCGGCCACCGTGGCCATGGCCACGGTGGTGCAGCAGTCGGTGAAGAGCGTCGTGGACCGGCCCCGGCCCGTGTGGCCGGACCCTGTCGACTCCGCCCGGTACGCGGCCTTCCCCTCGGGTCACGCCATGACGGCCACCGTGGCCTGCGGCCTGCTGCTGTGGCTGCTGCACCGCTTCGGCGCCGGCCGCCTCCCACGGCGTACGGCCGTGGCGGCCGCCGTGGTCTCGGTGGTGGGCGTGGGCCTGACCCGGGTCTGGCTGGGCGTGCACTGGCCCTCGGACGTGCTGGGCGGCTGGCTGTTCGGGGCGTTCATGGTGTTCCTGGCCGTGGTGGCTCACGAGTCGTCGCGACGGGGTCGCGGCGCCATGCCGGTCCGGCGCCCCCGTTAGGGTCGGTCGCATGACTGCCGTGTTGTTCGACTTCTCCGGGACGCTGTTCCGCATCGAGTCCACCGAGTCCTGGCTGCGCGCGGTACTGGCCGAGACGGGGCACGCCCTGTCCGAGCCCGAACTGAGGGATGCCGCACGGGCGTTGGAGGCGGCCGGCGCCCTGCCGGGCGGAACCGACCCGGCGGAGCTGCCGGCGGACCTGGCCGCGGTCTGGGCGGTGCGCGACGAGAGCGCCGAGTTGCACCGGGCCGCCTACACGGGCCTGTCCCGGCGGGTTCCACTCCCCCACCCCGGGCTGCACGACGCGCTGTACGAGCGCCACAAGACCCCGGCCGCCTGGTCCCCCTACCCGGACGCCGCCGAGGTGCTGCGCACGCTGCGCGAGCGTGGAGTCGGCGTGGGCGTGGTGAGCAACATCGGCTGGGACCTGCGCCCGGTGTTCCGCGAGCACGGACTCGACCGGTACGTGGACGCGTATGTGCTGTCGTACGAGCACGGTGTGCAGAAGCCGGACCCGCGGCTGTTCTCGGTCGCCTGTACGGCGCTGGGTGCCGATCCGCGGGAGGTGCTGATGGTGGGCGACAGCAAGGAGGCCGACGGTGGCGCGGCCGCGCTGGGCTGCCGCGTGCACTTCGTCGAGCACCTGCCGGTGACGGACCGGCCCGACGCGCTGCTGCCGGTGCTGGATCTGGTGGGCTGAGCCCCGGAGCCGCCGGCCGGGGACGGGTCAGCCCTGGTAGCCCTCGACCTGGTCGGCGGGGCGCACCCGTGCCTCGTCCGGGTTCTCGCCGAACTCGGCCTTGGTACCGCGCTGCCGCAACAGGTCCCAGCACTGGTCGAGTTCGCGCTCCAGCCGGCCCAGCCGCTGCTGCTCGGTGGAGCTGTCGATCCCGCCCGAGGGCGGCGCCGCGCGGAGTCCGCGTTCGTCCTCGACCATCTGCGGAGAGCGCGCTGGAGCACACCGTGGAAAAGGGCTCCCCGCCACGCCGTCCGTCTGAGACGATCCCCCGCGTCGCCCCAGACGGACGGCAGCCCTGGACAGGGCCCGCGCATGGCGGTACCCAGTGCGTTGAGTATAGTTGGCTGGCAGCCAGTCAACGCAGGAGTTTCAGAATGTCCCCGCGCAGCGCCTCGGTCAATGAAGAGTTGCGGCGGCGTTCCCGGGAGCGGCTGTTGCAGGCCGCCGTGGAACTGGTCGACGAGCACGGTTTCGAGGCCACCACCCTGGGTGCCATCGCGGACCGGGCCGGTTCGGCGCGCGGACTGGTGTCGTACTACTTCCCCGGCAAGCGCCAGCTGGTGCAGTCCGCCGTGCACCGGCTGATGCACCGCACGCTGGAGGAGGCGCTGGAGCGGGAGCCGCACGCCGAGGACGGCCGGGAGCGGCTGGCCCGGGCCATCGACGCGATCCTGGGCCTGGCCCGCGACCGGCCGGTGCTGATGCGCCAGCACATGGCGGGGCTGCTCCAGGCGGCGGGCTTCGTGCCGTGCCCGGAGCAGCGCAGACTGGCGGAACTCCTCAGCGACACCGTCGCCCGGTACGGCTCCGAGGACGTCGCCGCCGACTACCCGCGGCTGCGGGCCCTGCTGATGGGCGCGGTGTACGCGGCGCTGATCCCGGGGGCGCCCATGCCCGTTCCGGTGCTGCGGGCCGAACTGTTCGCGCGGTACGGGCTGGACTGGGAGTCGGGTGAGCCGCCGGAGAGCGGGACGGGCCCGCAGGGCCGGGAGAAGGACCTGTCCAGGTTCTTCGCGACGGAGGAACGTCCGAGCAGCACCTGAGGGCCGTGCGCGCGTCCGCGAGGGCGACCCGCCTCGGTCCCGGTACGCACAGCGCGCAACCGGCCTCAGCCGCGTCGTGCGTGACGGGGTGTCAGGAATCCCGCATCCCGGGCCTGGGCGATCAGTCTGAGCGAGCGGCGGCGGCTGCGTCCGGTCGCGCTCATCACGGCCAGCACCGGGTCGGCGCCCTCCTCCTGTGCGGCGCGGTACCGCTGCGCGACGAGCCGGCACCCCTCGATGCCGCGCGGCCAGAACGGCCGGGCGCGCCACGGGCCCCCGCAGAGCACGTCGTCCCGCTGCTCGCCGTCGGCTTCCGGCGCCTGCCGCTCCTGCGGGCACGCGTCGCCGTCAGCCTCCCGGGGCACCTCACCGTCGCCCCGGCCCGGCTCGTCGGCGTCGGCCTCGTACGGCCTCCGCAGCCCGCACGACGTGAACAGCGGGCCCTCGATCCAGCGCGAGAGGGCCGTCAGGTCGGCTAGCGAGAGGGCCGGTTCGGCGCTGACGTCCTCGATGGACACGCGTCCCTCGTGCACCACGGCCAGGGCGTCGACCCGGGCGCCGTCGGGAAAGGCCAGCCGGACGTGGTACCAGGACGTGGTGTCGTCGTGCTCCCGCACCTTCCACGCGGGCCACACCGACACCGCGCCGTCCTCCGCGTGCCGATCGCAAAGATTAAGAAAGGATGCTTCTAGCACACACGCAACGTAACCTAATGATCACATTCAGTCACATCCCCACCGCCGGACACGCACCGGGATCACCCCGCCGGCCCCTGCCGTCGCACGCCGGGGGGTGCCATGCTGGAACTGTCCGCACACCTTCCCTCGGCCGAGGAGTATCGCTGTGCTGCGTGTCGCCGTCGTCGGTTCGGGACCGAGCGGGTGCTACACCGCCCAGACCCTGGTTCAGCAGGATCCCGAGGTGCGTGTGGACGTCCTGGACCGGCTGCCGTGCCCGTACGGACTGGTCCGCTACGGCGTCGCCCCGGACCACGAGAAGATCAAGTCCCTGCAGGGCAGTCTCAGATCGGTGCTGGAGCACGAGCGGGTACGTTTCTTCGGCGGGGTCCGGGTGAGCGGTCCCGGCGGAGTGCCGGTGGAGCGGCTCCGCGAGCTGTACCACGCGGTGGTGTACTGCGTGGGCGCCGCCACCGACCGCCGGCTGGGGCTGCCGGGCGAGGAACTGCCGGGCAGCTGGTCGGCGACCGACTTCGTGGCCTGGTACAGCGCCCACCCGGACGCGGCCGACGCGGGCTTTCTGCGCGGAGTGCGGTCCGCGGTCGTCATCGGCGTGGGCAACGTCGCGGTGGACGTCACGCGCATGCTGGTCCGGGGTGCCGCCGAGCTGCGCCCGACGGACATTCCGCAGGCGGCACTGGACACGCTGACGGCGAGCGGGATCACCGAGGTGCACATGGTGGGCCGGCGCGGCCCCGCCCAGGCCCGCTTCACCACCAAGGAACTGCGCGAGCTGGGCGGTCTGCCCGGCACCCAAGTCACCGTCGACCCGGCCGACTTGGCCCTGGATCCGGCCGACCCGGCGGCCCTGCCCGCCGTACAGCGCCGCAATCTGGAGGTGCTGCGCGGCTGGGCCACCGGCTCCCGGGCCGACGCGGCCCGGCACATCGGCCTGCGGTTCTTCCTGCGCCCCGTGGAACTGCTCGCCGAGGCCGGCCGGGTCGGCGCCGTGCGCTTCGAGCGGACCGCACCGGACGGGTACGGCGGGGTGACGGGAACGGGCCGTTTCGAGGAGGTGCCCGCGCAGTTGGTGCTGCGCTCGGTGGGCTATCGCGGAGTGCCGCTGGACGGGCTGCCGTTCGACGCGGCGAGCGGCACCGTGCCGCACACGGCCGGGCGTGTCGTACGCGACGGGGTACCCTCCCCCGGCGAGTACGTCGCCGGCTGGATCAAGCGCGGCCCGACGGGCGTCATCGGCACCAACCGGCCCTGCGCCAAGGAGACGGCGACCTCCCTGCTCGCGGACGCTCCCGCGCTGCTGCGCAGGCAGGTGCCCGAGGATCCGGCGACGGCACTGCGGGAGGCCGGAATCGAACTCGTGCCGTGGACGGGGTGGATGGCGATCGAGCGGGCCGAGGCCGAACTGGGCGCCCGGCTCGGGCGCAGCAAGGTCAAGCTGGCCGACTGGGACGCACTGCTCACGGCGGCCCGTTCGGCGTAGCCGCACCGCGGCCGGGCCTCGGCCGCCTCCGGGCTGCGGCACGTGCCCGCGATGTACGCGGGTGCCGTCGCCGTGCCGCTGATCGTGGGCGGCGCGACGAGGCTGCCGCCGGCCGGCCCTGCGCCTCTTCAGGCGCCGCCCCCGAGGCGGACGGACTGCCGGTCCGCGGCGGCCAGGAGGCTGTCGAGCAGCCCCGGGAAGAGACCGTCCAGATCGTCCCGGCGCAGGCCGTTCATCTTGGCCGTGCCCCGGTAGACCTGCCGGATGACCCCGCTCTCCCGCAGCACCCTGAAGTGGTGCGTGGTGGTGGACTTGGCCACCGGCAGTGCGAACTGCGCCCTGGAAGGGCGGCGCTCCGGTCGGGCCCGAGGCGCACGGCTGGCAGCCGTTCGCCCCGAGCCCGCTGCCCTTCGACGAACGTCACCCGGTGCCGACCGAGTTGACGGAGGACCAGATCCGGGACGTGGTCGGCCAGTTCGCCGCCGCGGCCCGCAGGGCGCTGGCCGCCGGCTTCGAGGTCGCCGAGATCCACGGCGCCCACGGTTACCTGATCAACGAGTTCCTCTCCCCGCACTCCAACCACCGCACCGACGCCTACGGCGGCTCGTACGAGAACCGCACCCGGTTCGCCCTCGAGGTGGTGGACGCCGTACGCGCGGTGTGGCCCGAGGGCAAGCCGCTGTTCTTCCGGATCTCGGCCACCGACTGGCTCCGGGACGGTGGCTGGACCCCGCGGGACACGATCCGCTTCGCCCACGACCTGCACGCCCACGGCGTCGACCTGCTCGACGTCTCCACCGGCGGCAACGCCTCCGGCGTGACCATTCCGGCCGGGCCCGGCTACCAGGTGCCCTTCGCCGCCCGGGTGAAGGCCGAGACGCCGCTGCCCGTCGCCGCCGTAGGACTGATCACCGAGGCCGAGCAGGCCGAGAAGATCGTGACGACGGCGAGGCCGACGCCGTCCTGCTGGGCCGTGAGCTGCTGCGCAACCCGTCCTGGGCCCGGCAGGCGGCCCGCGAGCTGGGCGGTGCGGTCCGGGTGCCGGACCAATACCACCGGTCGGTCTGAGCGCGGCCGGCCACCGGTCAGCCCGGCATCAGCCGGCCGACGGTCTCCTCGAGGCGGGGCAGCACCCGCTGTCCCGCCAGCGCCAGGGCGATCGCCGCGAGGACACCGGACCAGGCGACCGGACCGAGCGGGGTGCAGCCGACGGCGTGGCTGACGCCCGGGATCTGCACCGCAGCGACCAGCGCCGCGGCGGAACCCAGGCAGGTGACCTGCACCAGGCGGCTGTCGCGCCGGTCCAGCCACGTCTGCACGAGCTGGGTGCCGACCACCGCGCACAGCGCCATCGTGCTGCAGCGGCGCGTGGTGCCCGGCGTGAAGCGGCCGATCAGCCAGGCCGTCACCGCGCCCAGACAGGTGGTGAGCGCCCGGTGCCGGATCTGCCGCAGCAGCGGCGCCCCGAGGACGGCGGAGGCGTCCTCCGGCGATCCGCCGCGGGCGCGCAGGGCGCCGGGCCGGCCGTCCTTCTCGGTCACCGCCACCGCCATCGACGGGAACAGGTCCGTGAAGAGGTTCACCATGAGCATCTGCCGGGTGGACAGCGGCGCCCGGCCGGACAGCAGCGTGCCGACGATGCCGAACCCGACCTCGCCCGCGTTGCCGCCGATCAGGATCGCGATGGCGTCGGCCACGCTGTGCCACAGTGCCCGGCCCTCGCCGACCGCGTCGATCAGGACCGTCAGATCGTCGTCCGTGAGGACGATGTCGGCGGCGTTGCGCGCGGCCGCCGAGCCGCGGGCGCTGATGCCGACGCCGATGTCGGCGGCACGGATGGCCGCGGCGTCGTTGGCGCCGTCGCCCACCATGCCGACGACCCGGCCGGCGTCCCGCAACGCCTCCACGACCTGGAGCTTCTGCTCGGGCGCCACCCGCGCCACCACGCCCGCGTCCCGCAGCATCCGGGCCCGCGCCGCCCGGTCCGCCGCCGCCAGTTCGTCGCCGGTGACCACGACGGTGTCCTCGGGCCAGCCCAGTTCGGCGGCGATGGCCCGTGCGGTCTGCGGATGGTCCCCGGTGAGCATGACCGGCCGTACGCCGGTCCCGTTCAGTCCCTGCACGAGCGCCGTGGAGGTCTCGCGCGGTACGTCGGACAGAGCGAGCAGTCCGGTGAACTCCAGGTCCCGCAGCGGCTGTTCGAGGACCTCGTCGGCCTGCTCGGACCCGCCGAGCCGCCGTTCGGCCACCGCCAGCACCCTGAGGCCGTCCCCGGCGAGGGCCTGCGCCGCTCCGGCGGCCTGCGCGGGCAGTCCGGAGCAGGCGGGCAGCACGGTCTCCGGGGCGCCCTTGACCACGAGCACGAGCGGACCGTCCCCGCTCCGGCCGACGGCGGCCGCGTAGCCGCGCGCCGCCTCGAACGGCAGGTCCGCCGCCTGCGTCCAGTCCGGGTCGGGGCCGGCCGCCGCCAGCACGGCCTCGTCGGTGGCGTGCACCGGCTCGGCACCGTCGTCGCCGCGCGGGCAGGCGCGGGCCGCGGCCCGGACCGTGCCGGCGGACCCGGTGTCGTCCACCGCGCGGACCGTGCCCTCGGCATCGGAGGTGCGCACCAGCCGCAGCCGGTTCTCCGTGAGGGTGCCGGTCTTGTCGAAGCAGAAGGTGTCCATGCGGCCCAGCGCCTCCAGGGTGCGCGGGGTGCGGACGAGGACACCGCCGCGGCTCAGCCGCCGGGCGGCCGCCAGCTGCGCGACCGTGGCCACCAGCGGCAGCCCTTCCGGTACGGCCGCCACGGCCACCGCCACACCGCCGCTGACCGCGTCCCTGATGGGGGTGCCGCGCAGCAGCGACAGCCCGGTGACCGCGGCGCCGCCCGCCAGGGTCAGCGGCAGCGCCTTGCGGGTGATGTCCTGCAACCGGGCCTGGACGCCACCGGCCGGGGGCGTACGGGCGGCGAGGTGGACGGCGCGGGCGGCCTCGGTGCGCTCACCGGTGTCGACCACGACGGCCCGGGCCTGGCCCGCCACCACGGTCGTCCCCTCGAACACCATGCAGCGCCGGTCGGCGACCGGGGCGTGCGGGGTCGGGTCGGTCTGCTTCTCCACCGGCAGCGACTCACCGGTCAACGCCGACTCGTCGACCTCCAGGCCGTCCTGCCACAGCAGCCGGGCGTCGGCGGGCACCACGTCGTCCCCCTTGAGCTGGATCACGTCGCCCGGATGCAGCGTGCCCGCCTCCACGGTGCGTGTGCCGCCCGCCGGCGCCTCGGCTCTGGGCGGCACGAGCCGCGCCTTCTGCTGCTGTTCCGCGAGCAGTCCGGACAGCGCCCGTTCGGCGCGCAGCCGCTGGAAGCCTCCGACCAGGGCGTTGAGGTCCAGCGCGCCGACGACGAGCAGGGCGTCCACGACCGAGCCGAGGATCGCCGACGCGGCCGAACCGACCGCGAGGACGGGGGTGAGCGGGTCCTGGAGTTCCCCGCGTACGGCCCGGCCGAGCCGGTAGGTCCAGCGCGCGGGCGCGGCGGCGGGGTGCCGGACGACACCGGCGGCGAGCTCGCGCACACGGCCGGTCAGCGCCTCGAACGCGCTGCTCTCGGCGGCCGGTTCGTGCTCCAGCCGCTCCCGGGCCTGCTCGGGATCCAGTTCGTGCCAGTGCACTCGCGCACGCGGGTGCGGGGGCCGGGCCGCGGCCACGCCGAACGCGGCCCGGCCTCCGGAGATCAGGGCGGACACGGCGGCGGCGTCGACCGGGGCGTGCCGCAGCCCCGGCAGGGCGGCGAAGCGCCCGCGGCCGCCGCCGGACTCGCCGACGGCCACGAGCAGCCCGGAGAGCGCGGCACCGGAACGGGCCAGGGTCTGGGCGTGCCGGCCGACCGTACGGGCCGCCGGGATCGCGGTCAGCACCCGCCACACGTCGGGCAGCCCGTGCAGGCCCAGGATGTCCGCGCCCCAGACCACGGCGCCCTCGCGGTCGGTGAGGGCGAGGGCGATGTCGGCGGCGCGCAGCCCGGCCAGCACCTCGTGCTCGTCGGCCGCGCGCACCCGGGCGACCGCCAGCACCGCGCCCGCGTCGCCGCGCGCCTCGTACACCACGTCGTCCAGCGGCCGGCGGGCGTCCACGACCTGGTCGGCCAGGCCCGTGAAGTCCTCCAGGGCGGGATCGTCCACGAGCACCACCCTCAGCCCCGCGCGGCGGGCCGCGTCCAGCACCGGCTCGGCCCACGCATCGGCCTCGCCCTCGTCGGTGCGCAGCACGCTGGGGTGCAGGACGATCGTGCCGGCCAGCTCCAGCCGGCGCAGCCGGTCCGGGTCGCGGACCAGGGCGCCGGTGCGGGCGAGCGCGGCGCTCAGCAGCGCGTGGAAGGCGGCGGGGCCGTAGCGGGCGGCCTTCGGCGAGCCGGCGAGGACCGCTTCGGCCGCCTCGGATGCGTCGTGCTTGACCAGCAGGGTGGCCGCGGCGCCCAGCACACTGCCCGCGGAGGCGTGCTCGGCGTACTCCTGGGCCGGGGACTCCGGCAGCGGAGGGCGGGGAGCGCCGTCCGCCGGGATGCTGACGCGGCCGGGGGCGCACAGCTGGTCGTGCACCGCGTCGAAGGCGGCGGCGCGGGCCACCGTCTCGGCCACCTGGCAGGCGCGCAGGACGCCGTCGAGCACGAGGGAGGTGGGAGTCTGCCCGGCGCCGTGTGCGGCGGCGTTGGCGCAGGCCAGGAGCAGATCCATGCGGGAGTCGCCGATTCGGGCGCGCAACCGGGCGCGAAAGCGCGGGTTCTCGCGCAGCAGCGTCACCACAGCGGTCGCCAGGCGGGGTGAGGGCGGCAGTCGGAGCGTGTAGGCGGTGAGCGCGACGCCGATGCCCACGGTGTCGGCGGCGAGTGTGGCCACGGCGGCGCGCACTCCGGCCGGGTCGGCCGGATGTGTGGTCTCCTCGATGTCCTCGCCGGACAGCGCGAGCCCGTGTCCCTCGGCCAGCTCGGCGGCGTGCTCCACGATCCGGTCGGTGGCCGCGTCCTCGGTGGCGGCCACCACCAGACGCGCGAGCCCTTCGTCCCAGTAGGCGAACAGCACGTCGGGGCGCTCGGCCAGCGTCCCGGCCAGCCGGCGCGCCAAGGGGGCCGTACCGCCGGCGCGGCGCACCTGCTCGGGCTCGACGGGCTGCACGGCCAGGTGGGCGCGGGCACCGGCCCGCCAGTGGTCACCGGCGCCGGGCAGCGCGTTGCGTGCCACGCGTGACACGCGTACGGCGGCGTCCGCGCCGCGCACTCCGGCGCGCACCGATCCGGCGGCGGCACCGGCGGCCATCCCGACCGCGGGCGCCAGCAGCCGCGGGGTGGCGGGCAGCAGCCGTACGGCCGCCGAGGGCAGCGTCAGCAGTCCGAGCCCCATGGCCCTCCTCAGAGCGTGGTGCGGTCGGGCCGCGCCGTGGGGCCGAGTGGCCCGGTGGGCGGCTTGTCCGCCGGGCCTTCGGCGTGGGTGCTGCGGGCGCCGCCGGAGGTCTTGGTGCCTCCGGCCGCCTTGGATCCGCCGGTCGACCTGGTGCCGCCCGCTGTCCGGCTGCTCCGGGACGCCGTGGCGCTGCCGGGCGTTCCGGTACTGCCGGGCGTCCGCCTGCTTCCGCGCGTCCGGCTCTCCCCGGACGCCTCGGCGGCGCCGGCGGCCTCGACCCCGGCTTCCGCGGCGCCCGTGTCCCAGGCTCCGCCGGAAGCGCCGGCGTCCGCCGCGGCCTGCGTCCCGCCCGTGCCGGCGCCCCGGGCCCCGGCGTGGCCGGACCTGAGGGCGGCGGTGCCGAGGTCGTGAGCGGGTTCGGGACCCTGCCCGGCCGCGTCCCCGGCGTCCGCCGGATGCGCGGGCCGGGGCTGGGTCAGCCACGCCACGGCAGCGCCGGTGAGGGCGACGGGCCACTCCACGACACCCGCGGCGCCGAGCACTCCGGCTCCCGCGTAGACCGCGATGCGCCGGCCGCGGGGCGAGACCGCGCCGACCTTGTCCAGTGTTCCTGTCGCGGCCCTGCCCACCGTGGTGGCGCCGGGCACCCTGCGCAGTACCGAGGCGGCTCCGCGCAGGGGCGCCGTGAGGGCCGACGACGACTTCTGCTCAGCCATGACTCTCCTCGGGTGAGATCGCCTTGCGTGCCCCACCGAGTGCCCGCCATCTCCCTGGTCATCCCCGTTTCTCCGCGGGGGACGTCCCTGCTTCCAGGGAACGCCCCGCACCGCTCCCACGCCACCCGCGGGCGAGCGCCCGCCCCTCCGGTCGCCCCTCGGGGTTCAGGCGGGACCATTCACGGCTTCGAGCGGGTGAGCGGCAGCCGGTCCGGTGCCGAGGGGGCTATCACCACGCCCTCGGACGGACGCCCTGCGCGGGATTCCCGGCGCCCGACGGCGGGAAGACCGGGACGCCGGTGGCCGACGAGGCACACTCCGTCACGCACCCCGCGTCATGCGGCGCGCTCCGTCACGCACCCCGCGTCATGCGGCACACTCCGGTCGCCCCACCGACGCGGCCAACTCCCGCTGGTAGTCGGCGTAGGCCGTGCGCAGGGCCTCTCCCGGCCAGGCGGCGGGGAGGAGCCCGGGCGGGAGAACGGGGTCGGTGAGCAGGTGGCGTACGGCCGCGGCGTAGGCGGTGAGCCGGTCCGCGGGGCTCCGGGCGGCCCCGGCCCGGGTGAGCAGCGTCCGCGCGACGGCCGCCCAGTCGTCCAGCGGCCAGAGCCGGGCCACCAGGTCGGGCGCGGGCGCGTCGGGGCGCGCGGTGAACGTCTGGGCGACGGAGGTCAGCGTGCTCGGCAGGGCGCGTGCGAGGTTGGCCGGGCGCAGCCACACGCCCTCGCGGAGTTCGGCCAGGCGCAGGGCGGCCAACCGGGCGCGCAGGTCGGCGCGTTCCGCGGGGCCGCGGCCGGTCGAGGTGATCACCACTGTCTCCCAGTCGCCGTCCCACGCGCGGGTGCCGGGCCGCAGCGCCTCGTCCTGGCGCCGCTGGCGCGCCAGCAGCCGGTCGCTGAGCCGGTAGACGGCGTCGGTGCGGCGCAGGTCCCCCGCGGCCACCATCCGGCTCAGCGCGGCCCGCAGCGTGGAGCCGCCGACGCCGAACGGCTCCACCAGCCGGACCAGGTCCTTCACCGGCATTTCCGCCGGGTGCGCGCCGAGCAGCAGGCTGAGCACCACCGAGCGCGCGGACAGCGGCCGCAGGTCTGCCCCCTCCGGCTCGGGCGGGACGTTCGTGCGCATGGGCACGTACTGTACGTGCCCCCTCGCTGTTGCACTATTGCTACAGCCGCAGGAAGAGTGCAACATGCTGGCATGGTCTCGATCCCCGCGCAGTCGCCGTCGCCGTCCCCGTCGTCCTACGCCACGCACGACGTCACCAACCAGGCCCCGCCCCTGGCCCCGTACGACGCCTCCGACGACCGGGCCCTGCTGGAGGGGCTGCGCCGGGAGGGCGCCGGGTGGGCGGAGGAGGACGTCCGGCGCCTGGGGGCGCGCGCGGGCAGCGCGGCGGCGCAGGAATGGGGTGAGCTGGCGAACCGGTACGAGCCGGTCCTGCGCACCCACGACCGCTACGGCCACCGCGTCGACGAGGTCGAGTTCCACCCCAGCTGGCACCACCTGATGCGGACGGCGGTCGCCGAGGGCCTGGCCGGGGCGCCGTGGGCGGACGAGCGGCCCGGCGCCCATGTGGCGCGTACCGCGGGCGGCCTGGTGTGGGGCCACACGGAGGCCGGGCACGGCTGCCCGACCTCGATGACGTACGCCGCGGTGCCCGCACTGCGCGCCCAGCCGGATCTGGCCAAGATCTACGAACCGCTGCTCACCAGCCGGGAGTACGACCCGGAGCTGCGCGTGCCGACCGAGAAACCGGGGCTGCTCGCGGGGATGGGCATGACCGAGAAGCAGGGCGGCTCGGACGTCCGGACGAACACCACGGTGGCCGCCCCCACCGGTGAGCCCGGCGTGTACACGCTGCGCGGCCACAAGTGGTTCACCTCGGCGCCGATGTGCGACGTCTTCCTGGTGCTCGCGCAGGCCCCGGGCGGACTGTCGTGCTTCCTGGTGCCGCGGGTGCTGCCGGACGGCAGCCGCAACACCTTCCGCATCCAGCGGCTGAAGGACAAGCTGGGCAACCGCTCCAACGCGTCCTCGGAGCCGGAGTTCGACCGGACCGTGGCCTGGCTGGTGGGGCCGGAGGGGCGGGGCGTGAAGACCATCATCGAGATGGTCAACTGCACCCGTCTCGACTGCGTGATGTCCACCGCGACTCTGATGCGCAAGGCGCTGGTCGAGGCCGGCCATCACGCCCGGTACCGCAGCGCGTTCGGCGCCCGGCTCGTGGACCAGCCGCTGATGCGCAACGTCCTGGCCGACCTCGCCCTGGAGTCGGAGGCGGCGACGACGCTCACGCTCCGACTGGCCGGCGCCGCCGACCGCGCGGTGCGCGGGGACGCCGGGGAGCGGGCCTTCCGGCGGATCGCCACCGCCGTCGGCAAGTACTGGGTCACCAAGCGGGGCCCGGCGTTCACGGCGGAGGCACTGGAGTGCCTGGGCGGCAACGGCTACGTCGAGGACTCCGGCATGCCGCGGCACTACCGGGAGGCCCCGCTGCTGTCGATCTGGGAGGGCTCGGGCAACGTCAACGCGCTCGACGTGCTGCGCGCCCTCGGCCGCGAACCGGACAGTGCGGAGGCCCTGTTCGCCGAGCTCGCGCTCGCGCGCGGAGCCGACGCCCGGCTGGACGCGGCGGTGGCCGCGCTCAAGACCCAGTTGGCCGAAACGGACCAGGTGGGCGCCCGCCGACTGGTGGAGCGGATGGCGCTGGCCCTGCAGGCCTCGCTGCTGGTCCGGCACGCCCCGCACCCGGTCGCGGACGCCTTCTGCGCGAGCCGGCTGGGCGGCGACTGGGGGCACGCGTTCGGCACGCTGCCCGCGGGAACCGACCTCGGCGTGATCCTGGAGCGGTCCCTGCCCGGCCTGAACTGACCCCTCCCGACGGTCGATTACGCGCCGCTCGCGTTGCCGCGCCGGGCGCGTGCGGGCCGTTCGCGGCCTGGCCGGTGACAGCCGACGGATCGCACACAGTCAGCGAGCGGTTCCGTACCGTTGTCAGTCCCGTGGTGCACACTCGCGATCAGGTGGCACTCGTCTCGGGAGGACAACGTGTTCACGGGGATCGACGAGGTCGACTGGGCCTCGCTGCGGCACGCGTACGGCAGCGCGGAGGACGTGCCCGGATGGTTACGGGCACTGGCATCCGCGGACACCGCCGAGCGGGCGACCGCGCTCGACGGGATGTACGGCGCGCTGCACCACAAGGAGCGCGTGTACGACTCGACGCTGGCCTGCGTCCCGTTCCTGCTCTCGCTCGCGGCGCGCGAGGAGGTGCCGGACCGGGGCTGCCTCGTGGAACTGCTGGTCGGTATCGGCACTGCGGGCGCGGACGAGGACCCACGCGCACGGGAGGCGGTGTGCGCGGGCGCCGAGGTGTTCGAGCGCCTCGCCGGGGACCCGGACCCGGCGGTCCGCCGGCCGACCGCGGGGGCCCTCGTGCACTTCCTGGCACCGCCCACGCGGGTCCTGGACCTGTTACGGCAGCGGCTGTGGGCCGAGCGGGACGAGCGGGTCCTGCTCGCCCTCCCGGAGGCGCTCGGCCTGTTCGTCCGCCGGTACCCCGCGCACGCCGACGCCGCGGTGGACCTCCTGGCCGAGCAGAGCGCCCCGCCCTACACCCCGGGACTACGGCTCGCCGCCCTCGGTCAACTCGCCCTCGTCGCACCCGCCCGCCTGCCCGCGGGCCTGGTGCCGACAGCCGTCCGGCTGCTCCGGGAGCGCTCCGCCGCCCGCGGCCGGGCCGCCACGCCCTGCGCCGCCGACACCCTCGTCGGACGCCTACGCCGACTGCGCCCCTCCGACGAGGAGGGCTCCCGTCTGCTGCGCACCCTGCACACCGCGCTGGGCGACCGCGTGGAGGAGCGGCAGGCGCTCCTGTGCGGGCAGTTGACCAGTCCGGACCCCGTGGACCGGTGCACCGCCGTGTGGCTGGCGGCGACACTGCTGCGTGGCTGGCGCGGCGACCACAGCGCGACGGTCAGCCTGCTCGGCGCCCAACTGGACGCGCAACAGGACCAGTTGCGGGACGCCGCGGTCACCGTCCTGTCTGAGCTGTTCGCGCTGGCCGGGCCGGCGGCGGACGACCTGCACGCGCTGGTGTGGGCCCGGCCCGACCTGTGGACGCACCACTTCGAGCGCGGCTCCCCCACGCTGGGCGGTCCGCTCAAGGCGCTGGCCAGGAGCGGCGATCCGCGTGCGCTCCCGGCCCTGGCCCACCTCCTGGCCGGCCCGGCCGCACCGGTCGACCTGGGGTTCGCACTGGCGCATCTGGGCCCGGCCGCGGCTCCACTCGCGCCCGCGTTGCGGCACCGGCTCGGCCGGATACCGCCGGCCTCGCCCACCGCCGCCCGGCTGGCCGCCCCGCTGCTGGCGGCGATCGGCGCCGTCGGGGACGCGGAGGCGGTTCCGGAGGTGCTGCGGCTGCTGTCGGGCGCGCCCGACGGGCTCGGAGCTCGGGACGCGGTCGCGGACCAGGCCATCGGCACGCTGGCGGCACTGGGCGCCGCCGCGCAGGCGGAACCGGTCCTCCGCGCGCTCCTGCACACCCGGCACGCCGCCGCGGCGGCCGGCGCGCTCTGGTCGGCGCGGCAGGACGCATCCGTCGTGGTGCCCGTGCTGTTGCGGGAGTTGGCCCAGGGTGATGCGGCGGGCCGGTGCCTGGCCGCCGGGCAGCTCGGCGGAGTGGGGCCGGCGGCGCGCGCCGCACTGCCCGCGCTGCGCCGGATGGCCGGCTCGAGGCCGGCTCGGGAGCGGGTGGCGGCCGCGTGCGCGCTGTGGCGCATCGACGCGGATCCGGAGCCGGTCCTCCCCGTGTTCCGGACGGCTTGGGCACGCGACCCGCACACCCGCCGCCCGATCGTGCGGTGCCTCATCGCGATGGGCCCGGCCGCCGCGCCGTTGCGGCACCTGGTGGCGGAGGAACTGGCCCGTCCGCGCCGCCATCAGGCGCCCGCGGGCAGTGGCGTCGGCCGGGGCATACCGGAGGACGAGGAGCTGCTGAGCGGCTGCCGGGCCGTACTGGAGGCGGTGTAGGGCCGCCGTCACGGCGGGCGCTCGGCTGGGCCGACAGGCATCGGCGATGCGGCAGTTCACCTCATGGACGGCGGGATCCGTAGTTCACCTCATGGACGGCGGGATCCGTAGTTCACCTCATGGACGGCGGGATCCGTAGTTCACCTCATGGACGGCGGGGTCCGTGACGCGTCCGACGGACCCGTGACCCGACCGCCGGTCAGGCTCGTACGGCTGCCGGGCATGCGCCGTGTCGCTCGCCCCTCCGCCGGTGCCCGTCCGGGCCTTCCCGGGTCGGTCGAACACCCGGGCTCGCACGGCGTACGGGCTGCCCGGTGCCCGCGCCCCGAGAGCGTGGACCGTGCTCAGACCATCCGCCCCCACTGGGGTCCGAGCCGGGCCCATTCCGTGTCCCAGGCGTCCATGCGACGGCGTTCCAGCCGGCCGCGCAGGCCGAGGCCGCCGACGAAGGGGACGGCCGCCGCGCTCACGCCCACCAGACAGCCGATCAGGGCGCCGCGGACGACGGCCGCGGAGGCGGAGGTGGGGCGGTTGACGAGATGCCCCTGCGGGTCGGTCCAGACGGTGACCGGCGTGCCGGCCCTGCTGCCGGGCGCGACCCGGACCTGACCGGTGTGTGCGGAGCCGTCGGACACGGTCCAGCGCACCTTGGCCCAGACCCGGTCACTGGTGGGGGCGTGGCCGCGCGCGACCGGGGTTCCGGGGGCCTGTCCGACGACGCGGGCCACGACCGGCCGCCACACCGCCCGCTCCCTCGCGAGCCCGTGCTCCACCGACCGGGCCGCCACGAGACCGGCCGAGACCCCCGCCAGGACGGTCAGCAGCCAGGCGCCGAGCACCACCCAGGCCTCCACCACGTCGGCCCGGCGTTTGAGCGGGTTGCGCCGCCAGCGCCACAGCCACACCTTCGGACCACGGAACGCCTTCAAAGGCATCCTCCTCACGAGCGCACCGACCGGTCGGAACCGCCCTCCCATACGCGGGAGATCGCTCCGTTGCTCACGACGAGCCGTCTGCCCGACGGTCGCACGAGACCCCCCTCCCGCGCAGGCGCATGCCCCAACGGGCCGCGGCCGATCTCCGTCACGGGGCGGCGACACCGCTGTGACGTGCGGGAACGTGCACTCCCGGGGGCATTGTCAGTGGCGGGGTGCACACTGGCCGATAACCGACGACTACCTGTCTCACGACTACCTGGACGAAGGCGTCCCGGAGGTGATCGGCATGACCGAGGTAATGCTGGCTGTGGGCACCCGCAAAGGCCTGTTCATCGGGCGACGCAGGGGCCGCGGCGCCTGGGAGTTCGACGATGCCCCGTACTTCAACGCACAAGCCGTCTACTCGGTCGCGATCGACGTCCGGGAGGGCCGTCCGCGGTTGCTGGCGGGCGGCGACAGCGCCCACTGGGGCCCCTCCGTCTTCCACTCCGACGACCTGGGCCGCACCTGGGCCGAACCGCCGCAGCCGGCCGTCAAGTTCCCCAAGGACACCGGCGCTTCCCTGGAGCGGGTCTGGCAGCTGCACCCCGCCGCCGCCGAGCCGGGTGTCGTCTACGCGGGCACGGAACCGGCGGCGCTGTACCGCTCGGAGGACCGCGGCGAGAGCTTCGAGCTGGTCCGGCCCCTGTGGGAGCACCCGACCCGGTCCCGGTGGGTGCCGGGCGGCGGCGGTGAGGGCCTGCACACCGTAGTCACCGATACCCGCGACCCCAAGGCGCTGACCGTGGCCGTCTCGACGGCCGGCGTGTTCCGCTCCACCGACGGCGGTGCGAGCTGGGCGCCGTCCAACTCGGGGGTGTCCGCGGTGTTCCTGCCGGATCCGAACCCGGAGTTCGGACAGTGCGTGCACAAGATCGCCAAGGACGCGGGCGACCCGGACCGGCTGTATCTGCAGAACCACTGGGGGGTGTACAGAAGCGACGACGCGGGCGCGCACTGGACCGACATCGGCGCGGATCTGCCGTCCACGTTCGGCTTCGCGGTGGCCACCCATCCGCACCGGGCCGAGACGGCGTACGTCTTCCCGATCAACGCCGACGCGGACCGGGTGCCCGCCGGGCACCGCTGCCGGGTCTTCCGCACCACGGACGCGGGCCGGACCTGGGAGCCGCTGTCCAAGGGCCTGCCGGAGGAGGATCACTACGGCACGGTCCTGCGGGACGCCCTGTGCACCGACGACGCCGACCCGGCGGGCGTGTACTTCGGCAACCGCAACGGCGAGGTGTTCGCCTCGGCCGACGACGGCGACAGCTGGCAGCAGCTGGCCGGTCATCTGCCGGACGTGCTCTGCGTGCGGGCGGCGGTGATCGGCTGACGCGCACGGAGGGGCGCAAGGGCCGTCTGCTGGGGCTCCGGCCATCGGTTGATCACCTGCCCCTGTACGGCAGTAGGGTGACGCCCGTGGCACCACGACCCTTGCATGAAATCGTCGAACCGGGCTGGGCGAAGGCCCTCGAACCCGTCGCCGGACGGATCGCCGGGATGGGCGACTTCCTGCGCGCGGAGATCGCCGCGGGACGCACCTACCTCCCGGCCGGACCCAACGTCCTCCGGGCCTTCCAGCAACCGTTCGACGAGGTACGGGTCCTGATCGTCGGTCAGGACCCGTATCCCACCCCGGGGCACGCGGTGGGCCTGTCGTTCTCGGTCGCGCCCGAGGTACGCCCGCTGCCGCCCAGCCTGATCAACATCTTCCGCGAGCTGAACACCGACCTGGGGCTGCCCCACCCGGCCACCGGCGATCTCACGCCGTGGACCCAGCAGGGCGTCCTGCTGCTCAACAGGGCACTGACCACGGCTCCGCGCAGCCCGGGTGCCCACCGGGGCAAGGGCTGGGAGGAGGTCACCGAGCAGGCGATCCGGGCGCTGTCGGCGCGCGGCAAGCCGCTGGTGTCCATCCTGTGGGGCCGTGACGCCCGCAATCTGCGTCCGCTGCTGGGCAGGCTGCCGGCGGTGGAGTCCGCGCACCCCTCGCCGATGTCGGCGGACCGCGGGTTCTTCGGTTCGCGGCCGTTCAGCCGGGCCAACGACCTGTTGGTCCAGCAGGGCGGACAGCCGGTGGACTGGCGTCTGCCGTGACGGTCTCCGGTTATCTGGCGGTGGACTCCGGAGGCTCCGGTCTCCGGGTCGCCGTCGGTGTGCCGGGCCGGGCGCCCGCCGCCCAGCGGGAGTCCCGGGAACCGGTCCGCACGGGTGCGCGGGGCATCGATCCCGACCATCTGATGGCACAACTCCTCCCGCTGGCCCGCGCGTCCGCCGCGGAGGCCGCGGTGGGCACACTGGACACGGCCGTCGTCGGCGCCGCCGGGTTCGCCACACTGGGCGACGCGCTGCGCGCCGAACTGCCGGGGGCCCTGGCCCGGGAGCTGGGCGTACGGCAGGTGGCGCTAGCCGCCGACGCCGTCACCGCCTATGCCGGGGCCCTCGGGTCGCGTCCGGGCGCGGTGGTCGCCGCGGGCACCGGGCTGATCGCGGTCGGCACCGATCTCAAGGCCTGGCGGCGGGCCGACGGCTGGGGTCATCTGCTCGGTGACTGCGGCAGCGGCGCCTGGATCGGACGGGCCGGCCTGGAGGCGGCGCTGCGCGCCCACGACGGCCGGGACGGCGGCTCGGCGCCGCTGCTGGCCTGTGCGGAAGAACGGTTCGGCCCGGTGCGCGGGCTGCCCGGCCGGCTCTACCCCCGCTCCGACCGGCCCGCCGTACTGGCGTCCTTCGCGCCTCTGGTGGCCGCCTGCGCCGCCCACGATCCGGTCGCCGCGGGCATCCTGCGTGCCGCGGCCCGGCACATGGCCGAGTCCGTCGCGGCCGTGTGCCCGGCGGAAGGCGAGCCCCGAGTGGCGCTCACCGGTGGCCTGTTCCGCCTGGGCGACCCCCTCCTCGTACCGCTGCACGAGGAGCTGACGTCCAGGCTGCCGCACGCCCGGCGGGTCCCGGCCGAGGGCGACCCCCTGCACGGCGCGGTCCGGATCGCGAACGACCTGGCCGCGGGCCGGCTCACTCTGCCGGGTGAACCGGCCATGCTGCACGTGGTCCCCTCCCGAGACGCATGAAGCCGTCGCAAAAGCGGATTGTTCCGTCTTGTCATCCCTTTGTCGGCCCATGTTCCCGGCACGTGCCCGGAACATGTGTCGCCGCCGCGTAACTCATCAGACAAAAAGGGACGGATACCGCTCACCTGCACCCTCCCCGAACGGAGGAGCCCCTGAAGCCAGTAACATGCGGCGCCATGAGCTCCCCCACTGGACCCGAGTCCGGCCTGCCAGTACGAATGCCGCGACCCCGCCAGCCCGGACGGCACCGCCGGCCGGAACCGCTGGCTGCTCCCGAGGGCGCGCCCGCGCTCGCCCTCGCGGTGCCCGGTGCGCCCAGCGCCGCCACGCGCGGCCTCGCCGAGGAGGTCGTGAGCATCGCCCGCTCCGAGCTGCCCGGCCTGGACGCCCGGATCGGGTACCTGGACGGGGACGACGCCGAGTTCCCCACGCTCCGGTCCGTGCTGGTGCGCGCTGCCGAGGAGCGCCAGGCACGGTACGAGCAGGCCGTCGCCGCCGGGGTCGAGGGGATCAAGGAGCCCGACGGCCCGGTCGCCGTCGTCGTTCCGCTGCTGGCCGGTCCGGACAGCGCCCTGCTGCGGCAGATCCGCCAGTCCGTGATGGACAGCCGGGTCGCCGCCGATCTGACCGACGTGCTCGGCCCGCACCCGCTGCTCGCCGAGGCGCTGCACGTGCGGCTGTCCGAGGCGGGGCTGGCCCGTGCCGACCGTGCGCGCCTGTTCACCGTGGCCACCGCCGCGGACGGCATCATCCTGGCGTCCGTGGGCGGCGAGGAGGCGGTGCAGGCGGCCGGGATCACCGGCATGCTGCTGGCCGCGCGGCTGGCCGTTCCGGTGATGGCGGCGGCCCTGGACCAGGAGGGCTCCATCGCCTCCGTGGCCGAGCAGCTGCGTTCCTCGGGTTCGCAGCAGCTGGCCCTGGCGCCGTATCTGATCGGCCCGGAGATCGACCCGGCGCTGCTGGCGGCGGCCGCCGAGGAGGCGGGCTGCGCCACGGCCGAGGCGCTCGGCGCCTACCCGGCGATCGGCAAGCTCGCCCTCGCCAAGTACACGACGGCGCTCGGCATCGCCCCGCAGCAGCCGCAGGGCATGCCGGTCCGCTGACCCACGCCGCACCCATGGCACTCCGTACGACCCAGGGCCCGCTCCACATCCCGGAGCGGGCCCTTCGCCGTACGCGGCGGGCGGCTCAGCCGAAGACGACGCAGGAGGCCGCGGGGACCCGCACCGAGCCGTCGTAGCAGGGCAGCCCCGTGGCCTCGTCCACGGCGAACCACGTCACCTCACCGGAGCGCTCATTGGCCGCATACAGGTAGCCGTTGTGCTCGGCGAGCGCACGCGGCCAGTGCCCGCCGCAGGGCACCGTGCCGATCAGCCGGAGTGCCTCGCCCTCGACGGCGAGGACCGACAGGACGTCCTCGCCGCGGGTCGCGGTCCACACGAAGCGGCCGTCGGGCGAGACGGCGATGCCCGAGGGATAGGCGTCACCGGCCGGCGCGTCGGACAGCACGGGCACCTCCGTCAGCGGCCTCAGCGAGCCGGTCTCGGGGTCCCAGCGGCACACGGTCACGGTGGGGGTGAGTTCGTTGACGACGTACGCGAGCGCGCCGCCCGGATGGAAGGCCAGGTGGCGCGGGCCGGAGCCGGGGCGCAGGGCGAACTCACGGTGCAGGGCGGGGGTGCCGTTGTCGAGGGTGCAGATCCGTACCGAGTCCGTGCCGAGATCCACACTGACGGCCCACCGGCCACTGGGGTCGGGCTGCACCTGATGGGCGTGGGGGCCGCGCTGGCGCCGGTCGTGCGGGCCCGAGCCGGTGTGCTGGAGCCGGCCGGAGTGCTTGGCGGCGAGAGCGCCGTCCGGGCGCAGGGGTACGGCGGTGACGCTGCCGCAGCCGTAGTTGGCGGTCAGCACGTGTCCGTCGTACACGGCGAGGTGGGTCGGTCCGCTGCCGTTCACCGGCACGGGCGGACCGGCGAGTTCCGGGCGGTCGCCGACGAGGCGGTAGGCGGCGACGGAGCCCTCGGCCGTCTCGCTCACCGTGTAGAGCGTCTCCCCGTCCGGCGCCAGGACCAGGTAGGACGGATCCGGTACGTCGTTCACGGCGACGACGAGAGCGAGGGAGCCGTCCGGAGCGACCTCGGCGGCCACGACGCCGGGTCCGCCCGCCGCCGTGAACGAGCCGATGAACGCCCGGCGCCTGCCGGGCCTGCCGTCCTGTGCCACCGCTGTCCCCTCTCGGTCGAGCCCGTCCGGGCCCGACGGTAGCAGCCGATCACGGCGGTCTAGACCAACAGGGCGGGCGTGCCCGCCAGTTCTTTTCCTTCCAGTCGCCGGAAATGCACCGCCCGCGCTTCCCCCACCACCTCACAACGGCTCGGCGGACCGACGGTGCCCTGTGTCCACGCCGGCCCAGGGCCCCCACCAGCCACCCCGCAACAGCTCAGCCGGGCCGCTCCGGCCCGATCGCGTCCATGCGGGTGGGCCCAGCGACGGGCACCGCGAGGCTCCAGACGCTCGTCCCCTCCCCCGGCGAACGCGGGCCGGGCTCCCGCGCCCGTGCCTCCGACGGGTCCGGCTCAGGCTCGCCGCCGGTCCCCCGCTGGCCCTCGCCTCAGGCGCCCACCAGGCGTGAGCCCGTCGGGGCGCGCAGGGGCTCGGCCAGGTCGGTCAGGGCGCGTTCGAGGCCGTGGAGGTGGGCCAGCGCGGGTTCGGAGGGCGGCTCGGCGGGGCTGGGGACGGGTTCCCAGCCGCCTGCGGTCAGTGCCTCCACGGCGGACTCGACGCGCCAGCAGGCCGCGGCCAGGCGGGCGTCGTGGGAGGCCTCGGGATCGGCGGCGACCGCCACCAGGCCACGGACCTCACGCGCGCAGTCGTCGAGCAGCGCCAGGACCCGGCGGGCGCGCCGCTTGCGGGCCGGCATCGGGTTCAGCGGGTGCACCAGCGGGGCGACCGCGAGCCGGACCCGGCCGAGCAACTGCTCCAGTTCGGCCACGCGCGGCCCCGGGTCGGCGGTCGTGGAGCCCGCCAGCCGGGCCGCGGCCTCGGCCGTGCAGGCGTGGACGCAGCGCAGCGCGCGCTGGATCCAGGCGTCCGTGCCGGCGTGGGTGGTGACCGGCAGGACGAACAGCACGGCGAGGGCGGCGCCGAGCGCCCCCACGCCGGTCTCGGCCAGGCGCAGCGCGAGCAGGCCGGGGCTGAGGACGCCGAGGAGGCCGTAGAGCAGTTCGGCGAGCAGGGTCACCCAGAGCATCATCCAGGTGTAGGAGACGGCGGCCGTGTAGAAGATGCCGAAGACGGCGACGGCGACCAGGACGGCCGTCGGGACCGGCGCACCGCCCACGGGGACGGCGACGAGGAAGCCCAGGCAGATGCCGATCACCGTGCCGAGGACCCGGCGGAAGCCGCGTACCAGCGTCTCGCCGCGCGAGGCGGTGTTGACGAAGATCCACCAGGTCGCGCCGACGGCCCAGTACCAGCGCTGCCCGGACACCAGCTGGCCCACGACCAGCGCGAAGCCCGCGCCCGCGGTCGCCTGCACGGCCTGCCGCGTGGTCACCCGGGCCAGGCCGCGCCCGGCCGGCGGGGCGGGTACGGCCGCCGGGGGCAGCCGGCGCTCGTAGCACCACGCGCCGAAGCGCACCAAGGCGGCGCTGAGCACGGACAGCAGCACGGCGGCGTACAGCTCGGGCAGCTGGGCGGGGGTGGCGTGCAGGAACTGGGCCACGAAGAAGGTCATGAAGGCGAACACGCCGAGGCTGTGACCGCGAGGACCCCAGCGGCGCGCGTACACGCCGGCACCGACCACGGCCAGGAAGGCGAGGTCGCGCGCCACGGGGGCGCCGTGCAGTTCGGCCGCGGCGGCGAGCACCGGCACACCCACGACGGGCAGCAGCGCGGTGGTGACCGCCTGGCCGCGCACCGTCGGGTCGGCGACGGTGAACAGCGCCAGCAGCGCCGCGAGACCACCGGTCACCGCGCCGACGAGGGAGTGGCCGGCGAGGAAGCAGACGACGACCGCGAGGCCGATGCCGAGGACGGCCCGCGCGGCGAAGCGCAACCGCGCCCGTCCCGGGTCCGGAGCCACGAACATCCTCTTCAGCACTGCTGCCCTCCCCATGGAACACCGGCACAGAAAAGGCGCCGCGGGGATCCGCAGCGCCATCGACGTGTCCATGAGAGCATCACCGAGGTCACTGGCTCAAGTGCGCCTCGAATCGCTGAGCCATTGGCCCAGCTCGGATCAAGCGTCGTTGCCCCTCGGAATGCCAACGGTCCAGGTCGGGCGGCACATGCGGCGGCGGGTGCGCTGAGCCATTGGTACAGTCGTCCATCATGGCCGTGGACGAACTCGACACCCGCATCCTGCGGCTGCTCCTGGAGCAGCCGCGCACCAGCGTGCGCGAGTACGCCCGCACTCTCGGCATCGCCCGTGGCACACTCCAGGCCCGGCTGGACCGGATGGAACGGGACGGTGTGATCACCGGCACCGGCCCGTCCCTGTCGCCCGCCGCACTGGGCCATCCGGTGCTGGCGTTCGTGCACATCGAGGTCACCCAGGGCCATCTGGACGACGTCGGGGAGGCGCTGGCCGCCGTACCGGAGATCGTGGAGGCGTTCTCGATCACGGGCGGCGGGGATCTGCTCGCCCGGGTGGTGGGCCGGGACAACGCCCATCTGGAGGACGTCATCCAGAAGCTGATCAGCCTGCCGGGCGTGGTGCGCACGCGAACCGAGGTGGCGCTGCGCGAGCGCGTCCCGCACCGGCTGCTCCCTCTGGTGGAGTCGATCGGCCGGGCGGCCCGGGCCTGACTCCGGGCATGCTGGCCGCATGAGCGATCTCGGTGCCCTCGCGGTCATCTTCGATCTCGACGGAACGCTGGTGGACAGCGAGCCGAACTACTACGAGGCGAGCCGGCAGACCCTGGCCGGGCACGGCGTCCCGGACTTCACCTGGGCGGACAACGAGGCGTACGTCGGCATCGGCAACCAGGACGCGACACGGCTCTGGAAGGAGCGCTACGGCCTGGACGCCCCCGCCGAGGAGTTGCTCGCCGAGCTGAACCTGCGCTACCTGGAGATCGCCCGCACCCGTACGCCGGTGTACCCGGAGATGCGCAAGTTCGTGGAGCTCCTCGCCGCTGACCGAGTGCCGACGGCGGTCGCCTCGGGCTCCTCGCCGGAGGCGATCGAGGCGACCCTCGCGGGGACGGGCCTGGGCACGTATCTGCGCACGGTGGTGTCCGCCGAGGAGGTGGCGCGCGGCAAGCCCGCCCCCGACGTGCTGCTGGAGGCGGCCCGGCGACTCGGGGCCGCCCCCGCCGACTGCGTGGTCCTGGAGGACGCGGCGCCGGGAGCGGCCGCCGCCCACGCCGCCGGCATGCGCTGCATCGCGATCCCGTACGTGGCCGCCCAGGCCGACGCACCGGAATTCGCCACCGCGACGCTGCTGCTGCGCGGCGGCCAGGCGGAGTTCACGGCGCAGTCGGTGTATGCGTGGCTCAGGGCCACGGCGTGGTCCCGGTGAATCTCCCCCGCGCTCTCCGGCGACCTGCTGCCCTCCCTGCCCCACCTCCCCGGCTCACCGCTGCACCTCACACTGAACGGCATCGAGTTCGCCCCGTTCTTCGAAGGGACCGAGGACCCCGCGCACGCCTACGTCCGCCGCCGCGAGCCCCGCGTGGTCCTCGGCGATCTCGACTCCGGCATCGCCAACCCGACCCGGTCCGACGGCACCACGCTCCTCGACACGGTGTGGGCCGGGGCACCCTTCCGGAGCAAGGAGGCGCTGCTCGCGCACGCCGGAGACGTGGTGAACGCGTGGGTGGCGGAAGGGCTGCTGGGACGGGCGGACGGCGCGGTGGTGCTACGGACGGCACGGGAGACGTCGTACGTGGGGTGAGGCATCGGGAGGGTGGAGCGGGGTCTTCCTGCCGTGCGCGGCGCGCGGTGGCTGCCTAGCGTGATCCCATGACCACAGACCGGGCCGGGCCGGCCCAGCACGACCGACGGTGGAAGGCGCTCGCCGTCTGTCTGACCGCGGCCTTCATGACGTTGCTGGACACGTCGATCGTGAACGTGGCGCTGCCCTCGGTGGAGCGCGGACTGAGCGCCAGCACGGCCGAGCTGTCGTGGGTGATGTCCGGATACGCCCTCATGCTCGGCCTGGCCCTGGTCCCGGCGGGACGGCTCGGCGACCTGCGCGGGCGGCGCCAGACCTTCCTGACCGGGCTCGCACTGTTCACGCTCGCCTCCGCGGCGTGCGGACTGTCCACCGGCGCGGCCTGGCTGGTGCTGTTCCGGCTGGTCCAGGGGGCGTCGGCGGGCCTGATCGCACCGCAGACGTCGGCACTGATCCAGCAGATGTTCCAGGGTGCCGAGCGGGCCCGCGCGTTCGGCATGATGGGCAGCACCATCGGCATCTCCACGGCCGTCGGACCGCTGGCGGGCGGCCTGCTGATCCAGGCGTCCGGCGGCGCCGACGGCTGGCGCTGGGTGTTCTACGTCAACCTGCCCATCGGGGTGGCCGTGTTCTGCGCGGCGCTGCGGCTGCTGCCCCGCGCCCCCGCCTCCCCCGGCAAACGCGAGTGCTTCGACGTGCCGGGCGTCCTGCTCCTCGGTTCCGGTGTGCTCGCCCTGATGCTGCCCCTGGTGCAGGAACAGCAGTGGCAGGGGCGGCTGAAGTGGACCCTGCTCCCGGTCGGCGCCGGGCTGCTGGCCGCGTTCTGGGCGTGGGAGCGGCGCCAGGGGCGGTACGGCCGGGCGCCCCTGGTGGACCTGCGGCTCTTCTCGCTGCGCTCCTTCTCGCTCGGCGCGCTGCTGAGCCTGGTGTACTTCGGCGGCTTCACGACGCTGTTCTTCGTGTACACGCTGTTCCTGCAGAACGGCATGGGATACGGCGCGCTGGCCGCGGGCCTGTCGTCCATGCCCTTCGCGGCGGGCTCGGCGGTGGGTGCCGCGGCCGGCGGCCGTCTGGTGGTGCGCTTCGGACGCAAGCTGGTCATCGCCGGGCTGTGCACGGTGACGGTGGGCATGCTCGGCGTGATCGCGGCCGTGCACTGGGTGCCGGGGCGGGGCGTGGCCTGGGCGGCCGCGCTGCCGCTGCTGCTCGCCGGCATCGGTTCCGGCCTGACCATCTCCCCGAACACCACGCTCACCCTGTCCCTCGTGCCGGTGCGGCGGGGCGGGGCGGCGGGCGGGGTGCTGCAGACGGCGCAGCGCATCGGCTCGGCGGCCGGTGTCGCCGTGGTGGGCTCGGTGTACTTCGCCCAGCTGGCCAACCGCGCCGGCCCCGCCACCGCACTGCAGTACGGCCTGCTCACCGCGGCGGGCATCATCCTGCTGGCCCTCTGCCTGGCCTTCGCCGACCTGCGGGAACGCCAGGCCGGTGCCCAGCCGGAGCAGCACCGGGAGGCGGCCCGGCAGGAGGCGTAGCGGGCGGTGGCCGCCGGCACCGGCGGTACCGGCGCGGTACCGCCCGGCCGTACGTCACGGGCCGGACCCGCGCCCGGTGGAGACCGACGGGATTCTGGGACGGACCGCGCCGAAGCCGCCGTCCCGACGCCTCACGACCTCCGGCGCGGCTTGCCCCGCTTCGGTGTCTGCTTGGTGCCGGCCGTGCGGGCGCGCGGGTTGCGGCCCGTGGCCTTCGGCGCCGGCTTCCGGCCCGTGCCGGTCGGCTCCGAACGCCTCTTCTGCTGCTCGGCCGGGGGCTTGGTACGGCCCCGGGTGCTGTTGACGGTGCGGCCGCGGACGATGCCGATGAAGTCCTCCACCAGGTCGGTGGTGGCCTCCTCCGGCCAGGACAGGGCGACGCTGGACCGAGGGGCGTCGGTGACCGGGCGGTAGGTGAGGTCCCTGCGGTGGTGGAGGCGCGCCAGGGACTGCGGGACGATCAGCAGACCGACGTTCGCGGCCACGAGCTCGATCGCGTCCTCCGTCGTCGCGGGGCGCTCGAAGGCGGGCTCGCCGGGCGGGCCGTCCCAGTCGAAGACGTCGTCCAGGGGATGGAACAGCACCTCGTCGGCGAGGTCGGCGAGGGTCACCTCGTCCACGGCCGTGATCAGGTGGTCCTTGGGGACGACGACCACCGTGGTCTCCGTGTAGAGGGGGATCGCGCTGAGGAACGTACGGTCAACGGGGAGCCGTACGAGGCCCGCGTCGGCCTCGCCCGCGCGCAGCACCTCGGTCGCCTCGGCGGCGGGGACCTGGGCGAGGGTGAGCGGGATGTCCGGCAGTCGCTCGTTCCAGATGCTCACCCATTTGGCGGGCGTCACTCCGGGTACGTATGCGAGCCGGAACGACGGTGATTCCTCCGGGCCTGTCACCCGGCCAGGTTACCGGCCGTGGCCCACCCGCCGTGACCGGCCGTGGTCGGCGGCCCGGCGCACGGCCGATACCCTTGACGTCATGAGTTCGCAGCAGAGCACCCAGACGATGAAGCCCGCGACCGCGGCGAAGAAGCTGGGTGTGTACCTCCCCGCCACCCCCGCCTCGTTCCAGGAGGGCGTCGTCTCGCGCGCCGAGCTGAACGAGCTGCAGGCGAACCCGCCGGAGTGGCTGAGCGAGCTGCGGCGCAACGGCCCCCACCCGCGTCCGGTGGTCGCCGCGAAGCTCGGCGTGTCCATCGCCGGTCTCGCGCGCGGCGGGGTCACCGAGGCGCTGACCACGGAGCAGATCGAGGCGCTCAAGCAGGAGCGGCCCGAGTGGCTGGAGAAGGAGCGCGCCACCCAGGCCGAGGTCCGCAAGGAGACCGTGCGGATCAAGAACCTGAAGAAGGAGAAGGCGGAGCGCGCCACCGGGCGCGACTGAGCGTCCGCCGTTCCTCCAAAGCCGACCCTGGCGGCGCCGCACGAGCGGGAGCCCGCCCGCCTGAGACCGATGCTCGCCGACGCCCTGGCGGATCTGTCGGCCACCGGCTGCCTCGTCCATCGGGCCGGTACGGTCACAGCAGCTCGGCGAGCGGCTCGACGGTCTGCCAGTGCTTGAGGTACTCGACGGCCGCATGCGGGTTCGTGTTGCGGTTCTTCACCAACCGGGTGCGCTCCAGCACCGCGTCGTTGTCCGGGAACAGGGTCCGCAGCCGCAGCGTGGCGACGATGAAGTCATCGCGGTCGGCGACGTTCACCCAGCGCTTGACGTGGTCCGGTGAGCGCAGCGGCTGTGGGCGCAGCCGTCGGCGGATGATGGAGCGCAGGCCGAGCGGCGACCCGAAGGTGATCAGCAGCGGCAACGGCTGTTGGAGCCGGTGCAGGGCCTCGTAGGCGACCACGGTGCCCAGCGAGTGCGCGAGCACCACCTTGGTGTCCGGGGCCACCCGGGACAGCACGGCCTCGATGGCACCCTGCCGGACGGTCTCGTCGTCCAGGTACGCCGCGACCTGTCCCAGGTGGAACACGCCGGTGCTGCTCAGCGCCGCGAAACCGGAGCGGGCGACCGGGCCGAGCCGCCCCAGCATCGCGACGAACATGCGCAGCAGCTCGGCCGGCCCCTGCTCGGGACCGACTTCGGCACGCAGTTCGTCCAGGGCGCGGGCGGCTTCGGCACGGGCCGCCGGATCGGACGCGTGCTGCTGGATGTTGTCCATGATGTCGGCGGCGACGTCCTCACCGGTCGCTGCCATGGGGTCGGGCAGCGGCATGTCCCAGTCGTCCTGCGGCACGTAGCGCGCGTAGAGGTGGCGGTAGTGCGCCATGGAAACAGAGACGGAACCGTCTTCCAACCGAGTGGCCTGTTCGGTACGGCCGTTGTCCCGCAGGGTACGCGCCAGCGCGGACACCCAGTCGGCGCGCAGCTGCTCCTCGGTCTCCTCATCGGGACCGATGCCGTGCACCATGACCAACTCAGCCATGTATCTCCGTTCGCCTGGGACCTGCCGTCCCCTTCCGGTGACGGCCTCCGCCAACTTACCCAAGTTATTGATGAGTTGCCTGGTCCTCTGCGTCGATAATGCCAGGGTGACGGATGAGCGCAGAGCCTTGGTGATCGCCTCCCACTGGGACGCCCGGGAGGAGAAGCCGGAGAGCCGGCTGGAGCTACTGGAGGCCTACGCGGCCGACTTGACGAAGCTCCTGCTGGACCCGATGCGCGGCGACTGCGAACCGGGAGCCGGTGACGGTCTGCTGATGAACCCGCGGACGGTGACGGAGGTGACCTCAGCCCTGGCCGAGACGTTCGAGGAAGCCTCGGCGGCCGGAGCGCCCCTGGTGCTGGGCTTCCTCGGGCACGGCCACGTCGTCCGAGAGGGCGAGTTCCTCTTCCCGGTCCGATCCACCCCCGGCGTGCCCGGTCCCGACACAGCCTTCGACATCCCCTCGGGACTGGGCGAACTGGTGCGGCGCCACGGTGGCATCCGCGAGCTGACCGTCGTGATCGACGCGTGCCTGTCGGGGTACGCGGGGCTCTTTGCGACGCAGAGCTGGTTCAAATCCGCCATGCAGACCGGCCGACGGATCGAGCTGCTGACGTCCTCGGACGGCCGGGTCTCCTACGGACTGCAGTTCTCAGGGGCCTTGAACAAGCTCATCCGGCAGGGGGACATCCGACTCGAGCGGATCCTGCGCACCCGGCCGGTACGGCAGGCGGTCGAGGCCCGCCTGACACGCCAGGTGCCGCAGGCCACCTCGTACGACGGCGGCGGAGGCGCTCCGCAGGACCCGTACGACACCTGGCTCGCCCACAACGTGGCCTACCAGGGGGAGCTGAGCGTGCTGGCGGGCTCGGCCGACGGAGGCGTGCTCATGCCACCGCTGCGCCACTTCCAGCCGCCCGCGGGACTGGGGGAGCTCGTCGAAGCGGTCCGCCGCCATCGGCTGGTCGCTGTGCTCGGAACCATGGGCACCGGGAAGACCACGCTCGTCTCCGCGCTGTGCCGCACGGAACTGCTCCCGCCGGACGAGGCGGACCGTGCCCCTGCCGTCTGCGGGCTCATCCGCCTGGACAACACCCGCTGGACCGCCGGCTCGACGTGGTTGCTGCTGGCCGACCAGCTGAAGAGGTACCTCCCCGGATTCGCCGGCGCCAAGAAGGCGTACAACGCCCGTGTTCCGGAAGGCGAGCGGACGCTGCTGCCGCGCTCGGTGGCCGAGATCGGCGGGCCGCTCGGGCAGATGGAGCCGTGCGACCCGGTGCGCGTGATCGTGGACGGACTCGATCAGGTCGACGCGCCGCACCGCCCTGAGGTGGTCCGCGAGCTGACCGCGCTGGCCGGTGCGGCGCCGGAATGGTTCGGCGTGGTGGCGACGGTCCGGGACGGGGTGCCGCTGCCCGCCGACTGGCTCCGGGCGCCGGTCCCCGCGCCCGGAGAGGAGCAGCTGCGGGCGTACCTGCGGGCGGCCCAGCATGTGTCCGGGCGGACGCAGAACGCGATCCTCCAGCAGGCCAACGGAAACTGGCAGGTCACCCGGGTTCTGGGCGAGAGCGGCCCGCTGGCCCGGACGGGTCGGGTGTCCTTCACCGAGATGTACCGGGAGACGCTGCTCACCAAGAAGGCACAGGTCCCGGGTGGGCGCGGCGGATGGCTCGACGCCGTCCTGACTCTGGCCGCCGCCGCCGGACCGAGCCCCACACTGCCCCGTCCACTACTCGCCCGGGCCGCCGCCGAACTGGGCGGTCCCACGGACGACGAGGCGCTGGAGCAGGTCCTGGACCTGATGCCGGGACTGGTCGTGCGATCAGCACACCGGGCCGGCATCGAACTCTTCGGCGTACACCACCCTTCTCTGATCGAGTACGTCCGGGAGGAGGAGGACGTGGTGGCCGGCCATCAGGCCCTCTGCCAGGCGCTTGAGACGATGGCCCCCATGGACGAGCATGCACCCGACAACCCCCTGCACGCCTATGCCGAGCAGGCGGAGCCGGAACACCTGTGGCAGGGGGCCGCACGCAACCCATCGCTGTACGACCGTCTGCTGGACTGTCTGGAACGGCGCCCGGCGGCCGAGCCCTCGGTCAATCAGGCCCGGTGGGCGGCCTGGGCGGACCGGCTGGCGGAGCGCCCGGGTGCCGACTCACCGGTGACGCTGCACGCCCGGGAGCGGGCCGCCTACTGGACGGGCAAGGCCGGGGCCTACGGCCGCAGCCGCGAGCTGTACCGCGATCTCCTGGAAGACCAGCGCCGCGTGCTCGGTGACGACGATCCCCGGGTACTGGAGACCCGGTACCGCATCGCGTACGCAACCGGTGAGAACGGCGATTTCGCCGAGGCCGTGCGGCTTCACCACGCCGTGCTGCCCGACCAGATGCGGGTGTTCGGACCGGACGACCCACGCACCCTCAAGAACCGGCACGACATCGCATACTGGACCGGGCGGGGAGGGGACATGGCGCGGGGTCTGCGGCTGCACGAAGAGCTGCTGGAAGACCAGCGCCGGGTGCTCGCGCCGACAGACCAGGCAGTGCTGGAGAGCCGGCACTACATCGCGTACTGGCACGGCATGCTCGGCCGGTACGACACGGCGCTGGCGCTGCACGAGGACCTGCTGCGGGACCGGATTGCGGTGTTCGGCGAGGACCACGCACAGGTGCTCTTCAGCCGTTTCAACATCTACAAGTTCCTCGGCGAGTCCGGACGTCGACAGGAAGCGCTCGACGGCTTCCGCGCACTGCTGCCGGACGTGCGGCGCATCCGCGGTGAGGACCACCCCAACACGCTGCTCGCGCGGCTGAACATCGCTCGCTACACCTGGGAACTGGGCGACCCGGCCGGCTCGCTGACACTGCACGCGGAACTGCTGGAGGACCAGCGGAAGGCACTCGGTGACACCCATCCCGCCGTGCTGATCACCCGTTTCAACATGGCCATGCTCAAGGCCGAGCTGGGCGACCCCACCGCCGCCCTCGCCGAACTGGACACCCTGCTGGAGGAGCGGCTGGTCCGCTACGGCAACCCGCTCCACCCCGAGGTGATCAGGACCCGGTTCGGACGGGCCAAGGTCGTCGCGGGCCAGGGTGACGTCGAGAGCGCCGCGGCGCTGCTGCGCGAGGTCCGGGACGACCGCGCACGGGTGCTCGGCGAGGACCACCCGGACACGCTGGCCGCACAGGCGGAGCTGGACAGACTGTCGATCACGGACGCGTGAGGCGGTGGGGTGCGGCGGCCGGTGACGGTCGGATGAGCAGCCGACCAGCTCTCGGCCGGCAGCAGCCCCCGACCGCCCGCTGACGACGCCGGCTGCGGCTGGCACCGAGGTGACACCCCGGCACCGGACACAGGCGCCCCTGCGCGGCCCCGCACGCTCGCCCGACCGCGTGGTGACGGGCCCGGACCGGCAGAAACGGCGGCCGCCCTCGCCGTCCGGATCAGGCTCGGAGGTTTTGGGCGTCCGCAGCTGCGCCAGCGGGCCCCGGGGGGAGCCGGGTGCGGTCGGCCGGTGCTCAGTGCCCGCTCCCTCACCATCCCGGCTCCCCGCGACCCGGCACCGCGTTCAGTACTGCTCGGTCTCCATGAAACCCGTACCCCCGTTGTCGTCCCCGTCGAAGGCAGCGGCGGTCGGGTCGAATCCGGGCGGGCTGTCCTTCAGGGCCAGGCCCAGGCCGGCCAGCTTGGCCTTGACCTCGTCGATGGACTTCGCACCGAAGTTGCGGATGTCCAGAAGGTCGGCCTCGGAGCGTGCCAGGAGCTCGCCCACCGAGTGGACGCCCTCGCGCTTGAGGCAGTTGTAGGAGCGGACCGTGAGCTCCAGCTCCTCGATCGGCAGCGCGAGGTCGGCGGCCAGGGCGGCGTCCGTCGGGGACGGGCC
>NZ_JBEZMO010000043.1:0-49437 GCF_040652655.1 Streptomyces sp. NPDC048191 | reverse complement strand
GGCGCCGGGCCCCCCCCCCCCCCCCCCGCCGCCCGCCGCGGGGGGGGCGCCCCCCCCCCCCCCCCCCCCCGGGCGCCCCCCCCCCCCCCCCGGCGCGCCCTGTCGGAACGCACGTCGTTCCCACAGGGCGCGCCGGGCCCATGGTCCGCACGGCACTGCTGCCGCGCGGGAAGGGCGGGTCAGCGGGTGAAGGTGACCCGGTTCTCCTTCAGGGCACTGCAGTTGGAGCCGGTGACCTGCACGTACACGTTCCTGATGTTGCCGCCCCAGTCGACGCAGTGGGCCTTGCCGTACACATAGGTCGGCCCGGCGTACGACGTGTACTGCCCGTAGTCCTCGTCACCCTGGTCCGTGTCGGAGACGTAGATCCATGCGGACATGGCCACGGCGGTACCCGGGTTGCTGCGGATGGTGGCGACGCAGTTCTTTCCGTTCGCGGCGTTGTACGTCAGGTAGACCGTGCCCAACGAGCCGACCGGCGCCGAGTTCACGGTCTTGTAGCCGCTTCCGCAGACTTTCTGCGGTGTGGTGTTGGCCGCGGCGGAGGCGGGTGCCGCCAGGGCCGTGGCGGCACCCACCGACAGGGCCGCCACGGCACCGGCGGCCAGGACGGAACGAGCAAATCGCATATTCCCCCCTTGCAACTGTTGGAGGTGGTTGCTCCTGTCTGGTGTGACCCTCGGGGGCGGCAAAGGGTTGTGCCCCGTCCGCAGAAGAGGTCTTGCGGGCGGCAGCAGCCGGATCAACGGGATCGCAGGGACGAGGCGCGCAGGACGAGCCGGGGCTCGTCGGCCGGCGCCCCGTCGCCGGATTCCGCCGGCCCGGCCTCACCGGCGGCCGGCGGCGTGCCCAGCCGGGCGAGCAGCAGCTCCACCGCGTCGGCGGCGGCCCGGTCCAGCCTCAGGTCGACGGCGGTGAGCGGCGGTTCGCAGGTGCGGGCGCGCAGCCCGTCGTACCGGGTGACGACCATGACGTCGTCGGGGATGCGCCGGCCCGCGTCCCGCAGCGCCCGTACGGCACCGACGGCGAAGGCGTCGACGAGCACGCACAGCGCGTCAGTTCCGGGGTGCTCCGCGAGCAGCGCGGCGCACCGGTCGTACCCCGCCTGCTCGCCGCCGTCCTCCGGGGCGGTGGCGACGACCGGCGGCCAGCCGTGTGCGGCAGCGGCGCGCTCGTAGGCGGCGCGGGCGTCGACCGAGGAGTGGCGGGTGCCCGCGCCGACGACGAGTGCCGGGTTGCGGGCGCCCTGGTCGCGCAGGTGGTCCAGCAGCAGTTCGACCACCCGGCCGCCGTGCAGGTCCACGTAAGGCGCGTCGTCGTCGGGGGCGGTGGGCCGACCGAGCGCGACGTACGGTAGTCCGCGTTCGCGCAGTTGGGCCACGGCCGGGTCGTCCGCCTCGGGCTCGACCACGATCGCGCCGTCGATGTCGACCGAGTACAGCGCGGAGCCGGACTGCACGGGCGGGATGAGCACCAGGGCGTAGTCGTGGACGAGGGCCCGCTCGGCCGCGGCTGCGGCCACCTCCATGTAGAAGCCGAGCCGCGAGGGGCCGCCGGCCACCGCGAACGGCATCGAGGAGGCCAGCGCGATGGCCCTGGCCTGGCCCCGGCGCAGCCGCTGGGCACGCAGATTGGGCCGGTATCCCAGTTCGGCGGCGACCTTCTTGATGCGTTCGCGGGTCCGCGGGTCGACCTTGCCGATGCCGTTGAGGGCGTGGGACACCGTGGTCCGCGACACCTGCGCCGCCGCGGCGACGTCGGCGATCGTGGGCCGGCGGGCGCCGTGGGACGTGGTCATGGGGACATTTTCGCAACCTCCGCCGCGCGAGGCCAGCGCCGCCCTCACCTCTGACCGGGCGCCGGGGGCCAAGAGCCGCCGCGTGTACGGGCGTTGACGCGCGCAGTCGCCGAGGAAACGGTCGCAACCGGTCCCTGTACCGGGTTCCGGGTGAGGGTGTCGCCGGGAGCCGGGGCGGCAGGGAGCGATCACCGTCCGCCACCTGTGGAGCCGCACCGCCCGTTCCGGGGCAGCGGGCGGCTTGCCCCGGCCGTGCCGGACACCTGCCGGTCGCCCAGATCGCCGCCCGTCGCGGCGGCGGCGCCTTCGCCGACTCGTGCACACGCAGGTCACGGAGGCCGATGCGGGTGACCGCGGCCCGGGTCGCGCGGGCGCCTGCCCCGGACCCGACGTGGCCGCGGCCCGCGTCGCCCGGTTCCGGCGAGGCGGCGGTCGGCGCCGAGGCCGTACGTACCGATGGGCTGCGCCACGGATGCGGCTGCCGGGCGCGGAGACCCGCGCAACCCTCGTCTGCGGCCGGCGTCCCGAAGGAGGCGCCGGCGAGGCGCCGTCGGCCACCGCATCCGGCGCGATCACGCGCTGTGCACAGCCGTGTACCCGAAAGCCTCGGCCCGGCCCGTCCCGAGGACCAGCGGCGGGGCCCTCGTCCAAGGGCGGCTCGCCGTGGCGGGGCGGCGAGGGACCGGCCGGCCGCGTCGCACCGGTCGGCGGGGCGGTGCGTCCACGCCCCCGCAGGTGCCGGCCACGCTTGGTGAGGCTCGCGCGATGGTGCGACGCTGGGTGGAGAGGTCTGCGACGAGGGGCTTCCTGGAGGGCCGATGGGACGCGACGTCCCGGCGCTCGTCTTCACCCGCGAGGACCGCCGCCGGTACCGGATCAAGATGCACGAGTGCCTGGACGCCCTGGCGCAGATGCTGCGCGAGTCACGGTTCGAGTCCGAGCGGCCGCAGGTGGGCCTGGAGATCGAGCTGAACCTCGTCGGTGACGACGCCGAGCCGGCGATGCGCAACACGGACGCACTGAAGGCGATCTCCGACCCCGCCTGGTCCACCGAGCTGGGCCGGTTCAACCTGGAGATCAACGTCCCGCCCCGGCGGCTGACCGCGGGCGGGCCCGACGCGTGGGAGTCGGAGATCCGAGCCGCGCTGAACCACGCCGACGAGCGGGCCGGGTCGATCGGCACCCGGCTGATCATGATCGGGATCCTGCCGACGCTGCGGCAGGAGGACATCGACGAGGGAGCGTTGTCGGAGAACCCGCGCTACCACCTCCTCAACGACCAGATCTTCGCGGCCCGCGGCGAGGACCTGCGCATCGAGGTGGACGGCGTGGACCGGCTGCGCACCTACGCGGACACCATCACCCCGGAGGCCGCGTGCACCAGCACGCAGTTCCATCTCCAGGTCTCCCCCGAGGAGTTCGCCGGTTACTGGAACGCGGCGCAGGCCATCTCCGGGGTCCAGGTGGCGCTGGCGGCGAACTCGCCGTTCCTGTTCGGCAAGGAGCTGTGGCACGAGACCCGCGTCCCGCTGTTCGAACAGGCCACGGACACCCGCCCGGAGGAGATCAAGGTGCAGGGCGTTCGGCCCCGGGTGTGGTTCGGTGAGCGGTGGATCAACAGCGTCTTCGACCTCTTCGAGGAGAACCTGCGCTACTTCCCGGCCCTGCTGCCGCTGTGCGACGAACAGAGCCCGGCGGACACACTGGACCGCGGCGACGTCCCCGAACTGGGCGAACTGACCCTGCACAACGGCACGATCTACCGGTGGAACCGGCCGGTGTACGCCGTCTCCCACGACGTGCCGCACATCCGGGTGGAGAACCGGGTGCTGCCCGCCGGCCCGACCGTCGCCGACACCCTCGCCAACGGTGCCTTCTACTACGGGCTCACCCGGGCCCTGGTGGAGGAGGACCGGCCGGTGTGGTCGCGGATGTCGTTCGCCGCCGCCGAGGACAATCTCCACACCGCCGCCCGGCACGGCATCGAGGCCCTGCTGTACTGGCCCGGGATGGGTGAGGTACCGGTGCCGGAACTGGTCCTGCGGCGGCTGCTGCCGCTGGCGCACCGGGGGTTGGAGCACTCGGGCATGGACGCGGCCTGGCGGGAGCCGCTGCTCGGCATCATCGAGCAGCGTTGTGTGACGGCGCGCAACGGCAGCGTGTGGCAGAAGGAGATGTTCCACCACCTCGACGCCACCACGCGTATCGGCCGCCATGAGGCGCTGCGCCGGATGACCCAGCTGTACATCGACTACATGCACCTCAACGCGCCGGTCCACACCTGGCCGGTGGACTGAGAGCCGGCTCGGCCGCGCCCGCCGGGCAGGCTCACCGCGCGGTGGAAGGCGCAGTTCACGGTTCTCGGCCAACTCCTCCTCGGTGAAGGCCGTGCGTACGAGCGGGTCATTCCGACGGGGGCCACCGCCCGCCGCTCCCTCACTCGGGTCCCGTCACGCCGTTCAGCGGAACGCGTCGCGCGGAGAGCTTGCGGTGGCTGATCCGCCAGCCGTCGAGGGTGCGTACGACGGTGTCGTCGTAGGTGGCCGAGCCGCAGGAACCGTCCGCCATGACACCGAGCCCCTTGGACCGGACCCGCACCCGGCCGTCCGCCGCCTCCCGTACCACCACGTTGGTGACGTGGTGGGCGACGGGATTCCCGGCGCCGAGTGCCACAGCCGCCGCCCGGATGGCGGCCACCCCGACCAGCGGGCCCTGTCCGAAGTCGCTCACGTCGTAGACGACGTCCGGGGTGAACAGCTCCGCCAGCCGGTCGAGTTGCCCTTCGTCCACGAGGTGGCCGTGCAGGGAGATCAACTCGGTGATGGCCAAGCGGTCTTCGAGCGTGAGCGCCATGGGCGTCCTCTCGGTGTCATGTGGCGGACCAGGACCTCGATCCTCTCGCGGACGCGCCGGGCTGTCGCACCGTCCGGACTCGTCGACCAGGACGGGCGGTTCCCACACCCCGCTCGATGATGTCCGTGCCCGGGGCCCGGGTCCTAGCCCGGCTGCGCCTCGCGCTCCATGCCGGTGCACGGCTGCTCGTCCGGCAGGTGGGCCTTGGCCCACTCCCCCAGTTCGCGGAGCGCCGGCTCCAGGGCGGCGCCCGCCCCGGTCAGCCGGTAGGACACGCGCAGTGGCGGCCCCTCGTCGACCTCGCGGAGCACGAGCCCGGCCGCGCCGAGTTCGGCGAGCCGGTCGGACAGCATGCGCTCGCTGATGCCGGGGATGGCCCGGCGCAGGTCGGCGAAGTGTGCGGGCTGTTCCACCAGGACGGCCACGATCGGGCCGCTCCAGCGCTTTCCGAGCAGCTGGAAGACACGGGTGATGCCCTGGTCCACCCGCTTGCACGCCGCACTGTCGTGAGTCACGTCCGCCGCCATGTGATCAGGGTACTACCTCACCGTAGGGTGGTGAAAAAAAGTAAGCCCCTGTGTTATTGATAGTCGAGTACGAAAACACAGCCCGTGGCAGCCGCCACTGGACTGTCCAGTGGACCTTGTCCCCCTTTGTCATCTTTCCGGAGTCATCATGGCCACCCTGCTGCACATCGATTCGTCCGTGTTCCCGACCGAGGCCTCGGCCTCGCGGGCCGTGGCGGAGACCTTCCGCACCCACTGGCAGGAGCAGCACCCCGACGGCACGGTCGTCCACCGCGACCTGGCGGCGCGGCCCGTCCCGCACATCACCGCCGCCGCGCACACCGCCGGCTTCGCCGACCCCGCGTCGCACACGCCGGAGCAGGCCGCGGCCTTCGCCGAGCGCGTCCGGCTGATCGAGGAGCTGGAGCAGGCCGACGCGGTGCTGATCGGCGCCCCGATGTACAACTTCTCGATCCCCTCGACCCTCAAGGCCTGGCTGGACAACGTGATCCTCATGGGCCGCACCGCGGGCGAGACCCAGTCCGCGAAGGGCACCCCGGTGACCGTCGTCGCGAGCCGGGGCGGCGCGTACGGGCCGGGCACGCCGCGCGAGGGATACGAGTACGTGCAGAACTACCTCACGGCCGTCCTCGCCGACGCCCTCGCCCTGGACGTCGACTTCATCGTCCCGGAGCTGACCATGGCCCCGCAGAACCCGGCGATGAGCGAGCTGGTCCCGCTCTACGAGGCCTCCCGTGACCGCGCCCTCGAGGAGGCCGCCGCGAAGGCCAAGGAGCTCGCCGAGCGCTTCGCGGCCTGACGGCCCCCGATCCGGCCCGGACGCCGCCACCCGTGCCGCGCCCGGGCCGGGTCGCTTCAGCGCGCGAAGACCGTACGGGCCGGCGCGACGTGCTCGGCGGTGCCGGCCAGGATGCTCAGCGGGGCGTTGCGGCGCCACAGGTGCATTCCGCCGGTCACGGCCAGGGCGGCCACGGGGGCCGGCACAGCGGTGTGGGCGAGCGGCAGGTCGCGCAGGCAGTACACCACCAGGATCACCATGATCCCGGCGGGCATCCGGGGCCGGAGGCACTCCGCGGTCCGGCTCGCACGCAGCGGGCCAGGTGCATTACCGGTTGCGGCCAGACGATGCGCCGCCCGGACCATGACCGTGACCGCTCCCCCGCGGTCAGCGCGGAGACCTCGTCGGACACGATTCCCGCGTGGCCGACGAGCACGCCGACGGCGATACCGAGCGGGACGAAGCCGAACCCCACGGAGTCCGAGTCACCGAAGGCGGCCCGCACATCGGAGGGCGTCCGGGGAGACGATCAAGACTGGCCCGTGAACCGGCGCGACAAAGGATGTACGGTGCAGCGACCTGCTCTGAGCCCCCGTCCATGGACGCCTTGAGGAGAAGCACCCGTTGGCCGCCAGTTACTTCGAGCGCATCGACCGCCGTCGTTACAAGCCCACCGCGCACGCGAGCGGCGCGTGGGACACCGACGAAATGCACTTCAGCCCGCTCGGCGGACTCGTGGTCCACGCGATCGACCAGTACCGCGCCGAACGCCCGTCGAACGGACTGCTCCTGTCAAGGATCAGCTTCGACATCCTGGGGCGCCTCGCCCTGGACGAGTGCGCGATCGAGGTGGAGTCGATCCGGCCCGGCCGCACCATAGAACTGCTCGAGGCGGTCGTGCGCATCGCGGACCGCCCGGTGGTACGGGCCCGCGCCTGGCTGCTGACCGAGGTGGACACCAGCGCCGTGGCCGGCGGGGCCGAGACGCGCCTCCCCCCGCCGGACGGACTCGCCGGCCACTCCCTGGCGTCGGTCTGGCCCGGCGGCCACTGCGCCTCCGTCGACATCCGGCCGGTCACCTCCTCGGAGCCCGGGCGCGGCACGGTCTGGATCTCCACGGACCGTGACCTCGTCGCGGTGAGCCGGCCAGTGCGGTCGCCTCTTATGTCGCCCTCGTCGACACGGCCAACGGCGTCGCGGTGCGCCGGCCGCCGACCGAGTGGATGTTCCCCAACGTCGACCTGACGATCCATCTGCACCGGCAGCCGACGGGCCGCTGGGTCGGCCTGGACACGACGGTCACCTTCGGCCCCACCGGCCAGGGCCTCACCAGCAGCGTCCTGCACGACGTCCACGGCCCGGTCGGCCACGCCCAGCAGGCCCTCACGGTACGCCCGTTGCCCGGCCGATGACCGCGCGGGTGCGGGGGTCGGCGCTCCCCCGCCGACCGGCGGCTCAGGCGTCGAGGTTCCCTCGCTCGGGCACCGCGGTGCCCGATCCCCGGCCGGTCCAGCGTCCGCGCCACCGCCGGCCATGATCCGGTGTCCGGGCAGTACCCCGTGGACTGGTTGCTCACCTCACGCACCGACCAGCGTCCGGCGTCCCCCCGAAAGCCGACCTCCTTCGCGCCCAGCACCGGCTCACCGCACGCACGGGCGACGTGCTCCGGCCGGCGCGGGGCGAGGGCGGCGCGCGCACGAGGGGTCAGGCACCGGCTGATGGGTGTCGGCTCCGGGTGGCACGGTCCTCGCACCCCGGGGCGGCGCCCCGTCGGTGAGCAACAGTGGGGCGGACGGCACGGCTCGCGGCGGTACCGCATAGCGTGCTGTCATGCGCGTCGACTACTCACCCGAGTCCCTGGGAACCGGGGCCTTCTACCGTTTGCTCACGGCCGTCGTCGTACCCCGGCCGATCGCCTGGGTCTCGACCCTCGCGCCGGACGGCGAGACGGCGAACCTGGCCCCGCACTCCTTCTTCACCGTCGCCTGCACCGACCCGCCCGTCGTCCAGTTCACGTCCGTGGGCCGCAAGGACTCGCTGCGCAATGTCGAGGCGACCGGCGAGTTCGTCGTCAATCTGGCCCCCGAGCCGCTCTTCGCCCAGATCAACGCGACGGCGACCGACTTCCCGCGCGACCGGGGCGAGTTCGACGCCGTGGGCGTCGAGCGGGAGCCGTCGCTGCGGGTGCGGCCACCGCGTGTGGCCGCGTCTCCGGTCGCCCTCGAATGCGCCCTGCACTCGACGCTGCGCCTGGGCGATTCGACGGTGGTTTTCGGCCGGGTCGTGCACGCCGCCGTCCACGAGGACGTGCTGGTGGACGGCCGGCCCGACATCCGGCGGCTGCGTCCGCTGTCCCGGCTGGGCGGGAACGAGTGGGGCACGGTCGGCGAGGTGCGCGAGCTGGCCCGGGTGCCGTACCGGCAGAGCGCCTGCGACTGAGCCGCCCGCCGCCTCAGGCCAGCACCAGGACGAGGGGCACGCCCCGGCACGGTACGAGGCGCATGCCGTCGTACGCGCCGGGCCGTGCGGTGCCGAGCACTTCGCCGAAGTCCGGGCCCTTGGTGAGGGAGCCGGCCAGGTGGGCGGGGTCGGCGGAGGCAGCGACCCGGCCCCGGGCGTTGACCAGGTGGGCAGGGCGGGGCAGGCGCCGCAGCAGGGGGAGGACGGCCGTCTCGAAATGCCGCAGGTACACGTCGGCGGCGGCCACTCCGGCGAACCGGCCCTGGACCTGGACGGGTTCGGAGAGGGTGAGGCTGTACTCGTCCGAGCAGAGGTAGTCGACGTACGGTCCGGCGACCGCCCGGCGACCGGTGTCGCGGGGCAGCGCGAACCAGTCCCAGTGCGTGTAGTCGGAGTACGCCGACTGGCCCGGATCGAGGTCGAGGAGGAGCGGGCGCACGTCGCCGTCGGCGCCGGACTGCCACCACTCCAGCCAGGCGGGCACGTCGGTCAGCAGGCCGGGGGCCGCCACGAAGCCGACGCCGGAGACGAGTTGCTCCCGGGTCAGGTGCACATGCAGTCCGGGGCGCAGGGCGGCGAGGTCGGCGCTGGTCGGCGGCCGGTCCTCGGCACCCACGCGGCCGAGCAGGGCCTCGGTGGCGGCGCGGGTGGCGGTGACCGTCTCGAAGACGGCCTCCAGGGCACCGCCGACCTGTGCGGCCACCCACGTCTCCGTCTCGGTGTCGAGGGTGGCGACCCCGGGGCTCCAGCCCATGGTGTCCTCCAGCGGACGGGAACCTGACGCGGCGCGGTCAGAGGGTGAGACGTACGGCTACGAGCCGCGCCGTCGACTCCCTGACGCACCGCTCGGCCAGCGTGCCGGCCGTTTCGTGGGCCCCATCCTGCACCGCGGAGATCACGGCACGGTGACGGTCCGCAACTTCTTCACGAAACGCGTCGTCGGCCAGGACCAGGCACAGCAGGACCCCGATCTCGCTCTGCAGGGCGACCTGTTCGCGGGTGAGCCGGGCGGACTGGGCGGCCGCCGCGAGTTCGACGTGGAAGCGGCCGTACAGCCGGCTGCGGGCTGCCACGTCCTCGGCCTGCTCCAACTCCTCGACTGTGCGGGAGAGTTGCCTCAGGTCCTCGGCTTCGGTGCGCTGCGCGGCGAGCCGGGCGGCGGCGCCGGACAGGGCGGCCCAGTGGTCGCCCAGGTCGCGCAGTTCCTCGGTGCTCCAGCCGCCGAGCCGGGCCCTGAGCCGGTCGTCGGCGGGGACTTCGGGGAGGGAGACGAAGCTGCCGCCGCCGCGACCCCTGCGGGTGGTGACCAGCCCTTGCTGCCGCAGGGCCATGAGCGCCTCGCGCAGGGTCACGGTGGAGACGCCGAGCTGTCCGGCCAGTTCGCTCTCGCCGGGAAGCTGCTCGCCCTCGGACAGGAGGCCCAGTTCGATGGCGTCGCCGATGCGGCGGACGACCGCGTCCACGCGGGCCCGGTTGTCCACCGGGCTGAAGACGGCTCTGCGGGCCCGGCCGTCCATCTCCTGCTGTCTCACGGTCACCACCTCGTGCATTGACTCAAGCTTTACCTTAAGGGGACCTTGAGCTTAGAACTATGACTTCATATGTTTGCTGTCAACGTTCAGCGCGCCAGAAAGGTTCCCCCATGGCGGGAATTGCGATCCGGCTGCAGGACCTGCGGAAGTCGTTCGGCGAGACGACCGCGGTGGCCGGGGTCGACCTGGAGATCCGGGACGGCGAGTTCTTCTCGATGCTCGGCCCCTCCGGATCCGGCAAGACGACGGTCCTCCGGCTCGTCGCCGGTTTCGAGACACCGGACCGGGGCCGGATCGAACTCGCCGGGCAGGAGGTGGCAGGCCTCGCCCCGTTCGAACGGGACGTGCACACGGTCTTCCAGGACTACGCCCTCTTCCCGCACATGACGGTCGAGCAGAACGTCGCGTACGGGCTGAAGGTCCGCAAGGTGCCGAAGGCCGAACGGCTCGTCCGCGCCCGCAAGGCCCTGGCCGAGGTCCGCCTGGAGGGCTACGGCCAGCGGCGCCCGGCCCAGCTCTCCGGCGGGCAGCGCCAGCGCGTCGCCCTCGCCCGCGCGCTCGTAGGCCGGCCCCGGGTGCTGCTGCTGGACGAGCCGCTGGGCGCCCTCGACCTGAAGCTGCGCGAGCAGATGCAGGTGGAGCTGAAGGCGATCCAGCGGGAGGTCGGCATCACCTTCGTCTTCGTCACCCACGACCAGGAGGAGGCCCTGACGATGAGCGACCGCATCGCCGTCTTCGACCAGGGCCGTATCGCCCAGGTCGGCACGCCGGCGGAGATATACGAGCGGCCGGCGACCCCCTTCGTCGCCTCGTTCGTCGGCACCTCGAACCTGCTCGACGGCGAGACGGCCCACCGGATCGTCGGCACCCCGGGCACGTACAACATCCGGCCGGAGAAGATCCGTGTCCTGAAGGAGTCCGCCGAGGCGGACGAGCCGGAGCACGCCACCGCCACCGGGACCGTCGCCGAGGTCGTCTACCTCGGCGACGCCACCCGCTTCCTGGTCGACCTCGACGGCGGCGGCCGGCTCACCGCGCTCCAGCAGAACCTGGAGACCTCCTCCGAGGACGTCGCCGCCTACCGCGGCACCCGGGTCCGCCTGACGTGGCACCGCCGGCACGCCGTCCGGCTCCCCTCCTGACCGCTCCCCCGCCTCTACGTCCCCCTGGAGAACGCCGTGCGTCCCACCCGTACCCTGCGTGTCGCGGCCTGTGCCGCCGCGCTGCTGCTCGCCGCCGCCTGCGACTCCTCCGGCTCCGGCACCTCGTCCGCCACCGGGCTCAACCCGCCGGACCTCAAGGCCCCGACGAAGCTGGGCAAGACCGAGGGCCAGGTCAATCTGATCGCCTGGGCCGGCTACGTCGAGGACGGCTCCAACGACCCGAAGGTGAACTGGGTCGGCGACTTCGAGAAGCAGACGGGCTGCCAGGTCCACTCCAAGGTCGCCGCCAGCTCGGACGAGATGGTCAAGCTCATGAAGACCGGCGAGTACGACGCCGTGTCCGCTTCCGGCGACGCCTCGCTGCGCCTGATCGCGTCCGGCGACGCGGCCCCCGTCAACACCGCACTCGTCCCCAACTACAAGGACATCTTCAGCGGGTTGAAGAACGGCGCCTGGAACTCGGTGAAGGGCCGGATGTACGGCATCCCGCACGGCCGGGGTGCCAACCTGCTGATGTACAACACCGAGCAGGTCAAGCCCGCACCGACGTCCTGGTCGGCCGTGTTCGACGACGCCGCCCGGCACAAGGGACACGTCACGGCGTACGACTCGCCGATCTACATCGCCGACGCGGCCCTCTATCTCAAGGCCACCAAGCCCGAGTTGAAGATCAAGGACCCGTACGCGCTCGACCAGAAGCAGTTCGACGCGGCCGTGGCCCTGCTCAAGCAGCAGAACAAGGACGTCGGCGAGTACTGGAGCGACTACCTCAAGGAAGTCTCCGCCTTCAAGAGCGGTGACTCCGTGGTCGGCACCACCTGGCAGGTCATCGCCAGCCTCGCCGCCTCCGAGGGCGCCAAGGTCAAGGCGCTGGTGCCGAAGGAGGGTTCGACCGGCTGGTCCGACACCTGGATGGTGTACAGCAAGGCCAAGCACCCCAACTGCGCCTACAAGTGGCTGAACTGGATCGTCTCGCCCAAGGTCAACGCCCAGGTCGCCGAGTACTTCGGCGAGGCTCCGGCCAACTCCAAGGCCTGCGCCGAGACCAGCGACAAGAACTTCTGCACCGTCTACCACGCGGCCGACGAGAACTACTGGAAGAGGATCGCCTTCTGGAACACACCCATCGAGCAGTGCCTCGACGGCCGTAGGGACGTCAAGTGCGTGCCGTACGCGAAGTGGGTGCAGGCCTGGACCGAGATCAAGGGCTGAGCCGTGGCGACCGACGTGACGACCGCCGCCGGCCGGGGAACCGTCCGGCGGCTCGCCGGAGGCCTGCACCGCAGACCCCGGCTACGGCTGGCCCTCCTGCTCACCGCCCCGCTGCTGTGGCTCGCCGTCCTCTACCTCGGCTCGCTGGCGGTCCTGTTCGTCTCCGCCTTCTGGACGACGAACTCCTTCACCTCGCAGGTGGTGAAGGTCTGGTCGACGGACAACTTCCACGAGCTGTTCACCACGCCCGTCTTCCGTCAGGTGATCCTACGCAGTGTCGGCGTGGCGCTCGCCGTGACCGTGCTGTGCGCGCTGATCGCCTTCCCGGTCGCCTTCTACACGGCGCGCGTGGCCCGGCCGAAGTGGCGCCCGCTGCTCGTGGTGGCCATCCTCACCCCGCTGTGGGCGAGTTACCTGGTCAAGGTGTACGCCTGGCGGCTCATCCTGTCCCGGGGCGGCCTCGCCGACTGGATGCTGGCACCGTTCGGCCTGAGCGGCCCCGGCTACGGCCTGCCCGCCACGGTCCTCACCCTGACGTACCTGTGGCTGCCGTACATGGTGCTGCCGATCCACACGGCCCTCGAACAGCTGCCGGCCAGTCTGCTCGACGCCTCGGCCGACCTCGGCGCGCGGGCCGGGCGGACGTTCCGCTCGGTGGTGCTGCCGATGGTGCTGCCGTCGGTCGCGGCCGGCTCGGTGTTCACCTTCTCGCTCAGCCTCGGCGACTACATCACGGTGCAGATCGTCGGCGGCAAGACCCAGCTCATCGGCAACCTCGTGTACTCCAACATCGAACTGAACCTGCCCATGGCCGCCGCGCTCGGGACCGTACCCGTCGTCGTGATCGTCCTGTACCTGCTGGCGATCCGCCGCACGGGTGCACTGAACAGCCTGTAGGACCTGGAGGAGAAGAGCGCCATGCATCTCAGCCGCACCGCGCGCATCGCCCTGCGCGCCGGCGCCGGGCTCGGTTTCGCGGTGATCTACGTCCCGCTGCTGCTCGTCCTCGTGAACTCGCTCAACCCGGACCGCAGCGCGAGCTGGCCGCCGCCGGGGCTGACCTGGCACTGGTGGTCGGTGGCGGCGCACGACGCGGGTGCCCGGCAGGCACTGTGGGTCTCGGTGAAGGCCGGGCTCGGGGCGACCGCGATCGCGCTGGTCCTCGGCACACTCATCGCGTTCGCCGTGGCCCGGCACCGCTTCTTCGGCCGTGACACGGTGTCGTTCGTCGTGGTGCTGCCGATCGCGCTGCCCGGCATCGTCACCGGCATCGCCCTCAACTCGGCCTTCAGCACGGTGCTGGAGCCACTGGGCGTGGGGCTCGGGCTGTTCACGGTGATCGTCGGCCACGCCACCTTCTGCATCGTGGTGGTCTTCAACAACGTGGTGGCCCGGCTGCGCCGTACGGCCGCCTCGTACGAGGAGGCGGCCATGGACCTCGGCGCGACCACCTTCCGTGCCTTCGCGGACGTCACCTTCCCACTGGTCCGCTCGGCATTGCTGGCCGGAGGCCTGCTCGCCTTCGCCCTGTCCTTCGACGAGATCGTGGTCACGACCTTCACGGCGGGGCCGGGGATCGAGACCCTGCCCATCTGGATCTTCAACAACATGACCAGGCCGCAGCAGGCCCCGGTGGTGAACGTCGTGGCCGCCGTGCTCGTCCTGCTGTCGGTGATCCCGATCTACGTCGCCCAGCGGCTGTCGGCGGACACGGCGACGTCGAGCCGGGTGTGACACCCTGTACGGCGGACGCCAAGGGGGACGCATGGATTCCGGGAACGCCGTCGGTCCGGCGCGGGTGCTGCGCGCGGCGTACGAGGCCGCCTCGGCGGTCGTCGCGGACCTCGGTGACGAGGAGTCGTGGCTGCCGACCGCCTGCACCGGCTGGGCGGTCCGTGACCTCGTCTTCCACTGCCTGCACGACGCCCAGCGCGCTCTGGTGGCCCTGCACACTCCGGTGCCGGAACCGGTGGACCGGGACGCGGTGACCTACTGGCAGGACTGGCGGCCCGGCACCACGGGTGCGGCGAGCGGCCGGCGCTGGGTACGGGTGAACGCGAGCATGTTCCTCGACTTCCGTCAGTTGCAGGGCCTGTATCTGGAGACGCTGGCGGCGGCCGTGCGGGCGGCGGACGCGGCCGACCCCGCCCAGCGCGTCGGCACACAGGGGCACGTGCTGACGGCCGGGGATCTGATGATCACGCTCGCGGTGGAGGCGACCGTCCACCACCTGGACCTGACCGTCCGGCTGCCGCACGCGCCCGGACCGGCGCCCGAGGGGCTGGCCGCGGTGCGCGCGACCCTGGACGGGCTGCTCGGCCGGCCCGCGCTCCCTCAGTGGAGCGACGCGCACTACGCGCGCGTGGGCACCGGCCGGGCAGCGCTCACCGAGGCCGAACGCGCTCGGCTGGGCGGGGCGGCGGACCGGTTCCCGCTGTTCGGCTGAGGCGCGGCGCGCCCACGCGGCGGCGCCCGCCGCCGGATGGAAATGTGCGCCCCATGAACAACCCACCCAGCATCAACAGTTACGTCGACCAGGTCACCGCCGGCCCGGGCGGGGCGATGACCGACGAGGCCGGCGTCATCACCGGCGACCTGACCGTGGCGACCATCCTGCTGTCCGACGGCCACAGCGTGCGCGTCGCCGTCCAGCCATCGGGCAGCGACACCTGGTACACCCTCGCCGGCGGCCCCGCTCCCGTGCCCGCCGGGCAACTCGCCGCCTATCACCGGGATCTGCTGGGCCGTATCCGCCGTGGAGGCGGAACCCGGGCCACCTGAGCCGAAGAGCGGTGGCGGGAGCGGCACCGAACCCGGTGCCGCTCCGTCAACTCCCGCATCGATGCGCGCCGTTGACTCCCCCATAAACGCGTAAAGGCCGGATCCCGCACCTTGACCGACACTTGGTCCAGACCAATTATGGCCTAGACCAATAGCCCGGCCGGGCCGTACAGCGCCATCCCCGCACGACGCTCGCCTGTCGTTCGCTATCCGGGAGTGACCCGATGACTCGTCCGAGACCCGTACGCGCCCTGCTCGCAGGCCTGGCCACGCTGGCCGCCTCCGCAGGGCTCGCCCTGGGAGCCGGGGGCCCCGCGCACGCCGCGACCCCGCTGCCCACACACGTCTTCGCGCCCTACTTCGAGGCCTACAACGGCGACAGCCCCGCCGCGCTCTCCCAGGCATCCGGCGCCAAGTACCTCACCATGGCCTTCCTGCAGGCCGACAAGAAGGGCTCCTGCACCCCCTACTGGAACGGCGACACCAGTACACCCGTCGCCTCCTCCGTCTTCGGTGCCGATTTCACCACCATGCGCTCGCGCGGCGGCGACGTGATCCCCTCCCTCGGCGGCTACGGCGCCGACAACGCCGGCACCGAGATCGCCGACAGCTGCACCAGCGTGGACTCCATCGCCGCCGCCTACGAGAAGATCATCACCACCTACGACGTCTCCCGGCTCGACATGGACGTCGAGGACAACTCCCTCACCGACACCGCCGGCATCGACCGCCGCAACCAGGCCATCAAGAAGGTCCAGGACTGGGCCGCCGCGAACGGCCGGTCGGTGCAGTTCTCCTACACCCTGCCGACCACGACGACGGGGCTCGCCGACAGCGGTCTCGCCGTGCTGCGCAGCGCGAAGAGCGCCGGCGCCAGGATCGACGTCGTCAACCTCATGACGTTCGACTACTACGACGGCGCCACCCACCACATGGCGACCGACACCGAGACGGCCGCGAGCGGACTCCACGACCAACTGGCCGGCCTGTACCCGGACCTGCCGGACAGCCGACTGTGGAACATGGTCGGTGTCACCGAGATGCCCGGCGTGGACGACTACGGCCCCGCGGAGACCTTCACCACCGCCGACGCCACCACGGTGTACGACTGGGCGGTCGCCAAGGGCGTCAACACCCTCTCCTTCTGGGCCCTCCAGCGCGACAACGGCGGCTGTCCCGGCTCGGGCGCCTCCGACAGCTGCTCCGGCATCGCCCAGGACACCTGGTACTTCACCCACACCTTCGCGCCCTTCACCGACGGTACGACGACCCCGCCGGCCAACGACTTCTCCGTGTCCCTCTCCCCCGCCACCGCCTCCGTCGCCCCCGGCGCGACCGCGACCGCGACGGTGAAGACCGCACTGACCTCCGGCGGCGCACAGACGGTCGGCCTGACGGTGAGCGGCGCGCCGAGCGGGGTGACCGCCTCCCTGAGCTCCTCGTCGGTCACCGCCGGCGACAGCTCCACACTCACCGTGAAGACCGGTGCCACGACGGCACCGGGCACCTACACCCTGACCGTCACCGGCACGGCGGGCTCGACCCGGCACAGCGCCACGCTCACTCTGACGGTCAAGGGCTCCGGCGGCACGGCCGTCCTCGGCAACGGCGACTTCGAGACCGGCTCACTCGCGCCGTGGACCTGTGACAGCGGGGCCGCGGTGGTCTCCTCGCCCGTGCACGGCGGCTCCCACGCCCTGAAGACCGCGCCCACCGCCTCGCAGACCGGCCAGTGCGCGCAGACCCTGACACTCGAGCCGAACACCTCCTACACGCTCAGCGGCTGGGTGCAGGGCCCGTACGCGTACCTCGGCGTCAGCGGTGGCGCGACGGCCAGCACCTGGTCCCCGTCCTCCTCGTGGGCGAAGCTCACGGTCCCGTTCACCACCGGCGCCTCGGGCACGGTCACGGTGTACGTCCACGGGTGGTACGGCCAGGGCGCGGTCCACGCCGACGACCTGACCCTGGGCTGATCCCCACCACTGCCCCTACCGTCGGGGCGGCCGCGGCCGAGCGGTCGCCCTGCCCGCGCGGCCCCGCCCTCGGCTGCCGGATCCGGCGGCCGGGCGCGGGCTTCCGTAGGCTGAAGGGACCGGAAGCTCCTCCGGGAGGCCGCCCGCAGGCAGGAGACGGTCGTGATCGAACTGGCTGCGGCGTTCGCCGTCGCGGGAGCGGCGAGCAACGCCGTGGGCACCGCCTTCCAGCGCAAGGCCGCGTCCACCAGCAGCCGCGGCGGGCTCCGGCTGCTCGCCGAGCTGGTGCGCCGGCCCTTGTGGGCGATCGGCATGTGCGGTGTCGTCTGCGCCGCACTCTTCCAGAGCCTGGCCCTGGTCAACGGCCCGCTGGCGCTGGTACAGCCGCTCTTCATCCTGGAGCTGCCGTTCGCCCTGCTCGTCGCCGCCCCGCTGATGCACAGGCGGCTGCCCCGCTCCGGCTGGTGGGGCGTCGGCGGCTGTGTGGTGGGCCTGGCCGTCCTGCTCCTCGCCGCCGCCCCGCACGGCGCCGTCGACCATGCGCCGCTCAGCCACTGGATCCCGGCCCTGTCCCTGTGTCTCGGTGGCATGGCCGCGGCCGTGCTGCTCGCCGGGCGGGGCCGGCCGCCGGCCCGGCGCGCCGCGCTGCTGGCCGCCGCCTCGGCCGCAGGCAACGCGCTGACCGCCGCACTCCTGAAATCGGCCAGCGGCACCTTCGCCGACCACGGCCTCACGGCGTTCCTGCGGACCTGGCAGACGTACGGCTTCGCGCTCACCGGCGTCCTCGCCGTGCTCCTGCTGGAGAACGCGCTCCAGGCCGGTCCGCTGGCCGCGGCCCAGCCGGCGCTGACCATCGGCGACGCCGTGATCAGCCTGGCCCTCGGCATCACCCTGTTCGACGAGCGGATCCGCACGGGCTGGTGGCTCGTACCGGAGGTGTGCGGTGCGCTGCTGATCGTCGTGGGCGTGCTGGTCCTCAGCCGGGCCGTCCAGCACATCACCGTGGTACCGGTCGCGGCCGAACAGCGGCACATGGCCACATGAGGCGGCGGTGCGCCGCAGGACCGACCGGGTGACGCAAGCGCTGCCGGACGGCCCCTTCGCACGCCACACCGTAGACGAATGACCGTTTTATACATTTATCCACTCTATGGTGCACGCTGTCGGAAGTCGGCCGAGGGGATGTACAACGCGTCGCGGCAGGACGCGGAACGGGATGGCGATGACGGATATCAGCCGTCGGCGTGCGGCGCGCCTCGGCCTCGGCGCCTGCCTGGGCGCGGCCGCCGCCGCGTTCGCCGCGTGCAGCGGGCACGACGGACGGGACGGCTTGTTCGGGTCGGAGCCCCTGCACGGGGCACCCCGGCTCATCGGGGACGGCTCGACGGCGTACACCGGACAGCAGCCGCACCAGCCGGCGCCGCCCGTGGCCCTCGAGCCCGGCGAGACGCCGCCACAGTTCGTGGTGTTCTCCTGGGACGGCGCCGGCGAGCTGGGCACCGGCCTGTTCCCGCGCTTCCTCGAGCTCGCCCGCGCCCACGGCGCGCACATGACCTTCTTCCTGTCCGGCCTCTATCTCCTGCCGGAGGAGAGGAAGCGGCTCTACGATCCGCCGAACAACCCGGTCGGCGCCTCCGACATCGGCTACCTCACCGACGCCCACCTCAGAGAGACGTTGAAGTACGTCCGCCAGGCCTGGACGGAGGGCCACGAGATCGGCACGCACTTCAACGGCCACTTCTGTGTCGGTCCCGGAACGGTGGCCAACTGGACACCCGAGCAGTGGCGTTCGGAGATCCTTCAGGCCCGGACCTTCGTCAAGTCCTGGCGCACACACACCGGTTGGCACGACGATCCGCCCCTGCCCTTCGACTACGACAAGGAACTCGTGGGCGGCCGCACCCCCTGCCTGCTCGGGCAGGAGAACCTGCTGCCGGTCGCGCGTGAACTGGGGTGGCGCTACGACGCCTCCTCGCCGGGCGGGCTGCAGATCTGGCCGAGGAAACGGGGCGGGATCTGGGATCTGCCGCTGCAGAGCATCCCCTTTCCGGGACACAGGTTCGAGGTGCTCTCCATGGACTACAACATGCTGGCGAACCAGTCCAAGAACTCCACCCGGGCACCCTCCTACAACTACCCCTACTGGCGCGCCCAGGCGGCGCAGGCGTACGCGGCCGGGTTCCAGCGGGCGTACGAGACGAACCGGGCGCCGCTGTTCATCGGCAACCACTTCGAGGAGTGGAACGGCGGCATCTACATGGACGCGGCCGAGGAGGCCCTGCGGCAGATCGCCGGCCAGGAGGACGTACGCCTGGTCTCCTTCCGGCAGTTCGTCGACTGGCTCGACGCCCAGGACCCCGGCATCCTCGCCAAGCTGCGCACCCTCCGGGTCGGCGAGAAGCCGGACGGCGGCTGGGCGGCCTTCCTGCGCGACGCCAAGCGTGTGCAGGACGACGAGGACACCGGCGACCGGCCCCCACAGGAGCGTTGACCGGCCCACCCCCGAGGGCTCATCCCGACTCGCTCGCCGGGCCGGCCACGTCGCTCCGGCGTCGACCGGCGTCGCGGCGGGCGTACACCTCGGTCTCCATCTTCCTGCGGGGGGGTCGGCGAGGGCGCAGTCCAGCATGGTCGCGGTCTGGCGGGCGTCGCCGAGACAGCGGCACAGGACGGGCCGGCAGGGCTCGAAGTACCCCGGTCAGGGCCCGTCTCCCGGGCGCCCCCGAGGGCGGGCGAGGGCCGTCACCGTTCCGGACGCACCGGATGCCTGCTCATGATCGAGACCCGGTTGAACGCGTTGATGGTGACGGCGACCCAGATCACCGCCGCTGTCTGATCGTCGGTGAGCACCTCCCGGGCCGCCGCGTAGGCGGCGTCCTGCGCATCGGTGTCCGCGGCGGCGGTGGTCGCCTCCGCAAGGGCCAGGGCGGCCCGCTCGGCCGGTGTGAACAGCTCGGTGTCCCGCCAGGCGGCCAGCACCCCGAGGCGGTCCGGGGTGTCGCCGGCCCGCAGCGCGGCGCGGGTGTGCACGTGCAGGCAGTAGGCGCAGCCGTTGATCTGCGACACACGGAGGTTGACCAGCTCCACCAGGGTGCGGTCGAGCCCGGCGTCGGCGGCGGTCGCCCGGACCGCCTCGGACGTCTGCACCAGCGCGTGGTACGCCTTGGGGCTCTGCTTGTCGATGAAGATCCGCCGCGTGGTGCCGGCCTGGACGGGACTGGTCAACATGAGCTCCTCGGGGTGCGGTCCGTGATCACCACCCTACAGTTGTTGAATATAAAACTACCATCCGGAGACGTGAGGGGTCCTGGTCACCAAGCACGGCCTCGTCGCCGCTCCCAAGTCCGACAACGCCGGCTTCGACGCGCTGCACGGCTACGTCCTCAACCGCCTCGTGCCGACGCACGGCGACTGGTGGAGCTCCTCATCACCGGCCTGCGCGCCGAACACACCGGCCCTGGAGCGGGCTGGGCCGCATCGACGGCATGTGAAGCAGACGCAACGGGCCGTCGGGCACGGCCCGTTGCGTCTGCTTCACGTGCCGCACGAACCCCTACGGATACCCTGAGGGACAGGATCGGGGCATTTCCCGGATGTGCGGGGAGCGGACGAGCCGTCAGGCTTGATCCATGACGAACCAGCTCCCGCGCCAACGCCGTAGAGTCACCGGGCGACGAGCGCTTGCAGCCTGTGCCGTCGCCGCGCTCTGCGCGCTGACCGCCGCTCTCCCCGCCGCCGCCGACACCGGGGCCTCCCCGGCTCCGTCGTCCGCCCGCCCGCTCTCCCTTCCCGCTCCCTCCGGCCGGTACCGGGTGGGGGAGGTGGACCTGCACCTGGTGGACCACTCACGGCCGGACCCGTGGCGTTCCGGGCAGGGCCGGCGCGAGCTGATGGTCAGTGTGTACTACCCGGCGACCCATACGGCCGGCCGACCGGCGGCCCCGTACATGCTGCCCGAGGCGGCCACCCACTTCGCCGACGTCACGGCGAACGGGTATCTCGACCTGCACGTCCCAGCCGGCAGGGCGGACTGGGCCCGCACCGTCACCCACGTCACCCGAGGTGCCCCCGTCGCCGCCGGTCGCGGCGGACGGCTGCCCGTGCTGCTCTACTCCCCTGGACTGGGCGAACCGCGCACCTGGGGCACCACGCTCGCAGCCGATCTGGCCGCCCGTGGCTATGCGGTCGTCACCGTCGACAATACCTACGAGTCGCCCGAGGTCCAGTTCCCCGACGGTTCCCTCGCCACGCTGACGATGCCCTCGGACGCCGACGCCTTCGTGCGCAAGGCGCTGGACGTCCGGGTCACCGACACCGGCTTCGTCCTGGACCAGCTCCAGGCGCTCAACAGCGGCCGGAATCCCGACGCGGACGGACAGCCGCTGCCGCGAGGCCTGGCCGGGGCGCTGGATCCGGCCGAAGTGGGCATGTTCGGCCACTCGATGGGCGGCACCGCAGCCGCGCTGGCCATGGACGCCGACCACCGGATCGGCGCCGGCATCGACATGGACGGCAATCTCACTTATCTCGACGGCTCGCTGATGCCGGTCGCCCAGCACGGCCTCGACCGGCCCTTCCTGTTCCTGGGCAAGGACGGCAAGACCGACACCGGACCCGGCTGGCAGGCGTTCAGCGCCCACACTCCGGGGTGGAACCGTCAGCTGACTCTGCTCGGCTCGGAGCACGGCTCGTTCACCGACGCGGAGGCGCTGGTGCCCCAGCTGCGCCTGCGGCCCTGCGAGCGGGCCGACGACATCGGCACCATCGATCCGGCCACCGCGATACGCACCAACGAGGCCTATGTCTCCGCCTACTTCGACCACTGGCTGCGCGGTAGCAGCGGCCGGCTGCTGGATGGACCGTCCCCGAAGTACCCGGACATGGTGTTCGTGAAGTGACCGCGGCCGCGTCGAGGCGAGAACAGGAACGTCACTGGGACGGGCAGGAGGGAGGGGCGTAGCGCGCCAGCTGGTCCTTCACCCACGGGTCGAACACCGCCAGGCGGTGCCGGGCGGCCGGGTCGAACATCGCCAGCTGCCCGGCGACCCACGGATCCATGCACGCCAGACCGCGGTGGCGGAGCCCGGTGTGGCCTGCGTGGCCGACGTGGTCGGCGTCCGCCGTCACCGCACCGGCGACGGTGTGTCCCATGGCCCCGGAAGCGGCCCCCGCGGAACCGCTTCCGGCGAGCAGCGCACCCGCGGCCAGCAGGGTGACGGCGCCGGCCGCACCCGCGTTCCGTATCAGCTTCTTCATGGTCAGCTCCTTTCCGGTAGATCCCATGCCGACCTCCCGGCCGGTACGGGCGTCTACCCCACGAGTCGCGTCTCACTCGTGCCCCAGGCTCATGCCCCAGGCTCATGCCCCAGGCTCGCACTCGGAACGCGGCCGGGGTCTCACCGGTACGCCGCCGGAAGAACCGGGTGAACACCGTGGCGTCGGGGAGGCGAGGCGGTCGCCGACGGCCCCGGCCGGCAGGTCGGTGTGCCGGAGCAGCCGTCGTGCCTCCAGTAGGACGCGGTCATCGGTGAAGGCCTTGGCCCCGGTGCCGACGGCCGAGCGGGTGGCCCGGGTCAGGGTGCGGACGCTGTAGCCGAGCGTGTGCGCACAGTGCTCGACAGGGTGGGTCCGGGTGAAGCGGCTCGACGGCGCGCTGGAAGCGCCGGAACGCCTCGCCGCCAGCTTGAAGGAACAGCGCAGCCGGCCGTCGGCGTGAGCTCCGACGAGGTGCCGGCCCTATCCTCGCTGCAGCCAAGAAGAAGCTGACACGACGTCATACGCGAGGTGAACTCAGGGCATTGGCGTGATAGGGCGTGGGCCGGATACGGCTGCGGCCGCTGTGCCGGTCGCGGCGGCGGGCTTATGGTGAGCCGTCATGTGCGGTCGCTCCGAGGGGAACTGATGGTGTCCGGGACCAGGATCGTGCGATACGCCGCCGTCTGCGCGGCAGCCCTTCTGCTCTGCGCCGGCCTCACCACCGCGGCGTCCGCCGACAGCACAGCGGCCGGCCCGAACCCGCTCGCCGACCAGCTGGACGCCTACTGGACACCGGCCCGCATGGAGGCCGCGCTGCCCGCCGACATCGTCAAGGGCACCGAGCCCGGCGCGTCGGCGGCGACCGCGTCGCCCGCGGTGGACGGGCCCCGGCCGGGCGAGTACATCCCGCCCAGCAGGAGCTTCGACGGCATCCCCCAGGCCGGCACGTTCTTCTGGACGGACGCCACCGGTACCGGCCGCACCTGCAGCGGTTCCGTCGTGCGCAGCCCAGGGCACGATCTGGTGCTGAGCGCCGGCCACTGCCTGAAGGGCTACGCGGGCACCTCACCCAGGCGCCATCTGGCCTTCGTCCCGCAGTACCACGACGCCCTCAAGCCGTTCGGGATCTTTCCCGTGCGGACCAACGGCGTCTACGTCCCGCAGCAGTACTACGACCTGGGTGAACACGCCGGTGCGGCGTACGACTTCGCCTTCGCGGTCACCGAGCCCAACCAGGACGGAACGCGCCTCGGGGACGCTGTGGGCGGGGTGCGGCTGCTCACCGGCACGGGCTACTACCACGCGCCGGTGCGGATGATCGGTTATCCGGCCGGGGCCGAGAAGCCCCTGGAGTGCTGGAGCCGGACCACCAGGTGGGACAGTGACGACCCGGCCGACCCGGGTACGTTCCCGCGCATCGCCTGCGACGCCTTCGTCGGTGGCACCAGCGGCGGTCCCATGCTCGTGCCCCTGCTCGGCGGATGGGGGGTCGTCGGCGTGATCGGCGGGTACCACACCGGCGGCAACACTCCGCAGATCTCCTACAGCGCCTATTTCGGCAGTGCCACCCGGGCCCTGTACGGGGCGGCGGTCGCCGGCGCCCCGCCCGCCGGACCCCGCGTCAGCACCGGTTCGTAGACGAGCGCAACCGCGCCGGGAACGAGTGCCTGCACGCCGGGCGCCATGACCGCGCCATCATGGCACGATAGTGATGCACATCACCCTACTGAAGGGGTGTCGGCCATGGCCGTATCAGAGGCGGCACCGGGTCCGAAGACCCGCAAACCCGGACTCCGGCGTGAGATCGGCTTCGTGGGGCTCATCTGGGCCTCCGAGGGGTCAATCATCGGTTCCGGGTGGCTTTTCGGCGCACAGGGCGCCCTGGCTGCCGCCGGGCCGGCGGCGATCATCTCCTGGGCCATCGGTGGTCTCGCCATCCTCATCCTGGCGTTGGTGCACGCCGAGCTCGGCGGCATGTACCCGGTCTCCGGCGGCACCGCCCGTTTCCCGCACTACGCCTTCGGCGGCGCGGCCGGCGCGTCGTTCGGCTGGTTCTCCTGGCTGCAGGCGGCCACGGTGGCGCCCATCGAGGTGCTGGCGATGATCACCTACGGTCAGCACTACTCGTGGGCGAGCGGCTGGGAGAAGGTCAAGGGCGGCGAGCACGTCCTGACCGCGACCGGCATCGCCGTCGCGGTCGGACTGATGGCCGTCATCACCGCCATCAACTTCCTCAGCATCCGGCTGCTGGCCCGCACCAACAGCGCCGCGACCTGGTGGAAGGTCGGCATCCCGCTGCTGACGATCTTCGTGTTCGCCATCGCCCAGTTCCACACCGGCAACTTCACCGCGGCCGACGGTTTCAACCCCTACGGGGCCAAGGGCATCCTGTCCGCGGTCTCCACCAGCGGCATCATCTTCGCACTGCTGGGTTTCGAACAGGCCGACCAACTGGCCGGCGAGAGCGCCAACCCCAAGCGGGACATCCCGCGGGCGGTGATCGGTTCGATCCTCATCGGCATCCTCATCTACGTCCTGCTGCAGGTCGCCTTCCTCGCCGCGCTGCCCGCATCCCAGATCGGCAGCCACTGGGCCAACTCCGCGTTCACGGCACTGAGCGGGCCGTTCGCCCAGGTCGCCACGCTGATCAGTCTGGGGTGGCTGGCCACGGTCCTCTATCTCGACGCCGTGATCTCCCCAGCCGGCACCGGCCTGATCTACATCACCGGCTCCTCCCGGGTCTCCTACGGCCTCAGCCGCAACGGGTATGTGCCCTCGGCGTTCGAGAACACCAACCGGCGCGGTGTTCCCTGGGTCGGTCTCATCACCGCCTTCGTGGTCGGCTGCATCTGCTTCCTGCCCTTCCCCAGCTGGCGTTCGCTCGTCGGCCTGATCACCAGTGCCAGCGTGCTCATGTACGCGGGCGCCCCGCTCTCGTTCGGGGTGTTCCGCAACCGGCTGCCCGACGCCCACCGCCCCTACCGGCTGCCCGGCGGCGGGTGGCTGTCGCCGCTCGCCTTCATCGTGGCCAACCTGCTGATCCTGTGGTCGGGTTGGACCACCGACTGGAAGCTCGGCGTCGCCATCCTGATCGGGTACGTCATCCTGGTCGCCAACCGGGTGTTCAAGATGAACCCCATCACCCCCCAACTCGACCTGCGGGCCGCGCAGTGGCTGCCGGTCTACCTGGTGGGCATGGGGCTCATCGTCTACCTCAGCGACTTCGGGCCGCTGAAGCACCCGTGGTTCCCGCTGTGGTGGGACATCGGGGTCACCGCCGCGTTCAGCCTCGTCATCTACTACTGGGCCATGGCGGTCGCCCTGCCCGGCGAACAGATCCAGCAACTGATCGACCAGGTGGTCGTCCCCGAGGAGGAGGACGTCCTCTGACGCCCCGGCAGGCTGTACGGCGGGCCCACCGGCCCGCCGTCAGCCCAGCCGGAACCTCTGGGCCGCGGAGCCGTTGCAGTCCCAGATCTGCAACCGTGTTCCGTTCGCCGTGGCACCACTGGGCGAGTCCAGGCAACGCCCCGACTGCGGATTCAGCAGCGAACCGTCAGCCTGCTGCACCCACTTCTGCCCACCCACACCATTGCAGTCCCACAACTCCACCTTCGTACCGTTCGCCGTCCCGTTGCCGTCGACGTCCAGGCAGCGGCCGAGCGTGCGCAGGGAGCCGTCGGCGTGGTGGTACCAGTGCTGGTCGACCGCCCAGGACTGGCAGCCCCACAACTGGACGGCCGCGCCGTCGCCACCGGTGTCGTCGGCGGCCACGTCGACGCAGGTGCCCCCCGGACCGGCGACCGGGGCTCCGCCGTCGACCGAGAACTTCTGGGCCGCGGAGCCGTTGCAGTCCCAGATCTGCAACCGTGTCCCATTTGCCGTGGCACCACTGGGCGAGTCCAGGCAACGCCCCGACTGCGGATTCAGCAGCGAACCGTCAGCCTGCTGCACCCACTTCTGCCCACCCACACCATTGCAGTCCCACAACTCCACCTTCGTACCGTTCGCCGTCCCGTTGCCGTCGACGTCCAGGCAGCGGCCGATGGTGGCGAGGCTTCCGTCGGCGCGGTGAGTCCAGTGCTGGTCCTCGGCCCAGGACTGGCAGCCCCACAACTGGACGGCCGCGCCGTCGGTTCCGGTGTCGTCGGCGGCCACGTCGACGCAGGTGCCTCCGGGGCCGGTGACGGTGCCCTGGGGGCCGTTGGGGACGTTCGTCTCACCCGAGTAGCCGACGGAGACGATGTTCGCCTGGACCGCGTTCTCGGCCGCGTCGCTCGGGTAGCCGGAGACCATCACGCCCTCGAAGAACGTGCCCATGTTCCAGTTGCTGTTGTCGCCGCCCGTGCCGAGGATGATGCCGCCCTCCTGGTGCATGGGCTGGTAGCCGCCGCGGGTGGGCAGGGCGCCGTCCCACCAGGTCGTGAGCCCGCCCGACCGGGCGTCGCCGCCCTTGAGCGCGTACCGCGTCTGCCCGTTGTTCTTCAGCACGGCGGTGACGAACGTGCTGCCGTTGCCCCGGTTGGCGGTGTTGGAGCCGTCGTCGCCCTGGAACATGCCGTTCTCCAGGTCGGCCTCGACCCAGGGCCCGGAGCCGGTGCACGGCGCGAAGTAGCAGGTGGTCGCGAGGCTGACCGCGTCCATGTGGCCGTTGCCGGTGTCGGCCGGGGTGCTCTCGGCGTTGCCGTAGTCGAAGCAGCAGGCCGATCCGACGTGGGTGCCGCTGGCCACCATGTAGGCGCCCTCCGGCTGCCCGTTGACGGCGACACCGGAGGCGGCACCCGTGTACCGGTAGCCGACTCCCGGTGAGATCCAGATGCCGTACGCCTTGTGCCCGCCGGCGGTGACGGCGATCTCGGAGGCGTCGGCGCCGCGGTCCGCGCCCATCCCGGAGGTGCCCGCCGGGCCCGGGGTGAGGTCGTTGTGCCGGGATGTCTGGTCGTAGACCTTGGTGATGGCACAGGTGGTGTCCGCGCAGAACGTGTCCTGCCGGGCGGCGTCGGCGTAACCCCCCGCGGAGAGCAGCCCGATGTCGGCGCCGGCTCCGTCGGAAGCGCGGGTGACCCGGTACAGCGGGCCGTCGTAGGAGGAGAAGAGGGCGCGCACGGTGCTGTGCGCGGCCACGCAGGGGGTGCCGGCACTGCCGTAGATGTCACAGGGCAGTGAGCCGGCGGCCTGGGAGGGCCCGGACAGGCCGAGCAACGCGCCCAGGACGAGGCCGATGACGGCCAGGAACGACGTGAGGGATCTGTGTCTTCCGCGCATGCAGGGCTCCTCGATGGGGGGCAAGTGCCTTTCGGATGGGTCGAGTTGGAGCGCCGGCGGCCGTTGCGGAAACGTACGCAAGCTGGTGGTTGCCGTCAAGATTTGTTGCTTTGGCCTTAGAAAAAGTTTTGAGCCTGGGTGAAGACGTAGGTTGGCCACCGGAGCTGACATCACGTCAGGCGAACGGCTGGTTCTGCACCGCGCGTCCTTGACAGCAGGGTCTGAAGGGGCCAACTTTCGGGACAACGTTGTCGAAGGGACATGGTCACGATGGTGCCGTTCCGACTTCTGTCCGTGCTGGCCGCGGGCGCCCTGGCCGTGAGTGCCGCCTCCGCCCCCGTCCATGCCGATCCCGTCTCGCTCGCGCCGGTCGCCGATCCGGCACTGCTGGTCGATCCGTTCATCGGGACCTCGCACGCCGCCGACGACTTCCCGGGGGCCGACACCCCGTTCGGGATGGTCCAGTGGAGCCCCGACACCAGCCCGCACCGCCCGGACGGCGGCGGTTACGAGTACAGCGACTCCGCCATCACCGGATTCGGCCTGACCCACATCGCGGGACCGGGCTGCCGGGCCGCGGGCGACATCCCGGTGCTGCCGACCGTCGGCGCGGTCGACACGCTCGCCACGGCCGGCTTCTCGCACAGCGAGGAGTCCGCCTCTCCCGGCTCGTACACAGTGACCCTGGACAACGGCGTCAAGACGGAGCTGACCGCCACCACCCGCAGCGGCATGGCCCGTTTCACCTTCCCCTCCACCAGCCGGGCGAACCTGCTGTTCAAGCTGACGTCCAGCGAGAACGGCGTCACCGCCGCCCAGTTCGACGTGGTGAACGACAAGGAGGTCAGAGGCAAGGTCACCAGCGGCAACTTCTGCGGCGAGGGCAACTCCTACACCGTCTACTACGACATGGTCTTCGACCAGTCCTTCCACCACAGCGGCACCGCCCTCGCCGCCGCCACACCCACCACGCCCAGGAGCAACGCCTCCGCCGGCTCGCCGGAGGCGCCGAACAAACCGGTGCTGCACGGCACCCTGCCGCCTGCGCCACACACCTTCGTTCCCCGGGCGAGCGGCTCCGACGGCTACGTCACCTTCGACACCACCACCCGTCGGGCCGTTCAGGCCAAGGTCGGCATCTCCTACGTGTCGGCCGCCGACGCGGTGGGCAACCGCCAGGCGGAGAACCCCGGCTGGGACCTGGCGAAGGTGCGCGGCGCGGCGCACGACGCCTGGAAGTCGCTCCTCGGCCGGGTGCGGATCGCCGGCGGGACCCCCGCCCAGCAGACCGTCTTCTACACGGCGCTCTACCACGCGCTGCTGCACCCGAACGTGATCAGTGACACCAACCGCCGCTATCCCGGTTTCGACGGCAGGACCCACACCGTCGACCAGGGTCACGGCGCCGCGTACGCCAACTACTCGGGCTGGGACGTCTACCGATCGCAGGCCCAGCTGGAGGCCCTCGTCGCCCCCCGGGCCGCCTCCGACACCGCCCAGTCCATGGTCGACGACTACCGTCAGACCGGACTGTTCCCCAAGTGGTCGGAGAACAACGGCGAGACCTATGTCATGGTGGGCGATCCGGCCGACGAGATCATCGCCGACTACTACGCCTTCGGGGCCCGGAACTTCGACACCGCCGCCGCGCTCAAGGGAATGATCGCGGAGGCGACCGTCCCCAACGCCAACCGGCCCGGCCTGACCTATCTGGAGCAACTGGGCCGGCTCCCCAGCAACGGCAAGTACGGCTGCTGCAACTTCTACGGCCCGGCCTCCACCACGCTCGAGTACGACTCCGCGGACTTCGCGGTCTCGGCCTTCGCCGGTGCCCTCGGCCACACCACTGATCAGCAGCGGTTCGCCGACCGGGCACAGGACTGGCGGAACCTGTTCGACTTCGGCAGCGGATTCGTCCGGCCGCGCGACGCCTCGGGCACCTGGACGTCCGGGTTCTCGCCGACCTCCGGCAAGAACTTCGTCGAGGGCGACTCGTGGCAGTACACGCCGATGGTGCCGTTCAACGTGCACGGGCTGGCCACGGCGATGGGCGGCGACGCGGCCCTGGCCGGGTTCCTGGACACGGACCTGTCCTCCCTGACCGGTGCCGGCGGGCACACCGACCTGGGCAACGAGCCCAGCCTGAACATCCCCTGGGAGTACGACTACATCGGCCGCCCCTACGAGACGCAGAAGGTCGTCCGGCAGGTCCAGGACCAGATCTGGACCGACAGCCCGTCCGGTCTCGCGGGCAACGACGACCTGGGCGAGATGAGCTCCTGGTACGTGTGGTCCGCCCTCGGGATGTATCCGGAGACCCCGGGCACCTCCGATCTGGCCCTGGGCAGCCCACTGTTCGCCCAGGCGGTGATCACCTTGCCGTCCGGCCGGACCCTCACGATCGACGGCAGGGGTGCCGCGGACGACGCTCCGTACGTCCAGTCGGCCACCTGGAACGGCGCGGAGTGGAACGCGGCGCACGCGCCCGACGGAGCCCTCAGCGGCGGCGGCACCCTGAGCTACGTTCTCGGCACCTCCCCCAACACCTCGTGGGCCTCGGCCGCCTCCGCCGCCCCGCGCTCCTACCCGGGCACGCCGGGCTACACCGACGTGGGCACGTCCGGCGACACCGCCGCGGGCTCGGGCAACTTCGACGGCGCGGGCTACAGCTACTCCGCGCACGCCCTGGCCGGCGCGGGGGTCACGCCCGGCTCGAAGGTGACCGTCAACGGGATCTCGTTCACCTGGCCCGCGGTGGCGCCCGGCGCACGGGACAACTACGAGGCGAACGGGCAGACGGTGGCGGCATCCGGCGCCGGGAGCATCTCCTTCCTGGGCGCCGCCAACAACGGACCCGTCTTCGGCACCGCGACCGTCACCTACACGGACGGCACGACCCAGCCGGTCACCCTCGGCCTCTCCGACTGGACGCTGAGCGCGGGCGCCGCCTCACCGCTCGCCGACAACACCGTCGCGGTGACCATGCCGTACCGCAATCACGCGGGCACCGCGTCCGACGGCACCAGGACGTACGTGTTCGCCACGACACCGGTGGCGCTGAGTCCGGGCAAGACGGTCAGCAGCGTGCGCCTGCCGTCCGACGTCGCCGCCGGGGGCCTGCACGTCTTCGCGATCGGTCTCGGCAGCGGGTCGGCGGCACCGGGACGGAGCTGACCGCCGGAACATGCCGTTGAGTGGAGCAATCACCGGGGTGGGCAGGCGCGGCACATCAGGCTGGACGGGTGAAGCGCGGAGGTACGGAACAGGAACCGGAGGCGCCGGCAGCCACGTGGAGCCGACTGCCGGCGCCTCCGGCGTGGCTGCGCTGGCTGCCGGCCCTGTACGTCGTGGCCGTGCTGCTGCTGGAGCCGCTCACGCCCGTCGACTGGCCGGTGAGCTTCGCACTGGTCGCCGTGCCCGTACTGGCCGCCTTCGCGCACGGGCCCGTGGCCGTCGGCGCCGCCACGGTGTTCGCCGTCGTCCTCGAAGGGGTGCTGGCCGGTACCCCCTGCTGTGCGGGCCGGTCCGTGGGCTATCTGTGGGACCGCCACTACGTCGCCTCCTACATCTGCACGGCCCTGGTGGGTGGCCTCGGCACGATCGTGGCCGCCCACCGGATCCGGCGGGAACGCACGCTCGCCGACGTGCGGTACGTGGCCGAGACCGCGCAGCGGGTCCTGCTGCGTCCCGTACCGCACCGGATCGGCAACGTCCGCATGGAGAGCCTCTATCTCTCCGCCGCCGCGGAGGCCCGCATCGGCGGCGATCTCTACGAGGCGGTTCCCACGCGGTTCGGGGTCCGCCTGCTCATCGGCGACGTCCGGGGCAAGGGGCTGCTGGCGGTCGAGACCGCCGCCGCCATGCTCGGGGCGTTCCGCGAGGTGGCGTACGACGAGCCCGATCTGCCCGCGCTGGCCGGCCGGGTGGACACCAGCATGAGCCGCAGGGCGGCACGGCTCGGCGGAACCGAGACCGTCGAGCGGTTCGTCACCGCGGTGTTCGCCGAGATCCCCGCCGGCGGCCGGATCGTCCGGATCGTCAACTGCGGCCATCCCCCGCCGGTCTGTCTGCGCGTCGACGAGGTGCGCGAACTGGACAGCGGGCGGCCGGCGCCGCCCCTGAACCTCGGGATGCTGGTCGAGGACCCGTTCCGCCTCGACACCTACCCGTTCGGACCCGGCGATCAGCTGCTGCTGTACACCGACGGCGTCACGGAGACGCGGGATGCGGACGGCACCTTCTACCCGCTCCTGGAGCGCCTGCGCGCCTGGGGCCCGCTCGAGCCGAAGGCGTTGCTCGAGCGGCTCCATGACGACCTGTTGGCCTTCAGTCAGAACGGCCTCAAGGACGACACCGCGGCGCTCGCGGTCTGCCTGCTGCCCGAGGAACCGCGAGAGCAGCCGTCGGCCGACTGAGCGCGGCCCGGGTCAGAAGGCCGTGTGGGTGAACCAGTTGTCGAGGACCGCGGCCGGGCCCGAGACCTCGAAGACGGGGTCCTGGTACGACCGCCGCCCGTAGAGGAGGAGCAGGAGGTCCGCCGCCTGCCCGCGCACCGCCGCCGTGACCGGCTCGGACGCCCCGGCCTCGGGTCCCACCGGGCGGAAACCGTCCGGCTCCAGTCGCACGAGCCACTCCTCACCGGGTCCGCCGTCGCCGTCCGTGGACCGGAAGGCCAGAAGTTCGCCCTCGCCGCGCAACTTCGTCACCCCTGGGGCGAACAGGCCCGCGTAGGGCAGGTTGACGAGGAACTCGTCCACGCCGTCCGCCGCGAGCACGGGGTCGACGTCCGAGGTCAGGCCGACGGCACGTTCCGCGTCCACCCGGTGCACCAGCGTCTCGAAGAGCATCCGGCGGGCCCAGAACCGCGCGTGGCCGTCCTCGCCCCAGGTCCACATCGGTGCCTGCGGGTCGGTGTCCCCCAGCACGGCCGCCACGCCGGGCACCCCCGCCGCCACCCAGTCCGGGTAGTCCCCCGTGTTCTCCGGCAGCCCCAGCTCGACGTCGCGGCTGCGGGGCGGCTCCTGCACCAGCCGGGTCAGCAGGGTGCAGAACCAGCGCTGCAGCGCTCCCACGTGCAGGGTCAGGTCGGTCAGGGTCCAGTCGGGACAGGAGGGCACGGCGGCCGCCGGGTCGGCGCCCCTGACCGCCTCGGTGAAGCGCAGGGTCTCGCGGGCGACGGCCTCGCGGTAGGTGTCGTACGGCAGGGGATGCCCCGCCCTGCTGGTCGCTGTCATCGGCCGCCGCCATTCTGTTCTGTTCTCGGCACGGATTCCGTCAGGGCCAGTCTGGATGCTGGAGTCCGCTCCAAGGCAAATCCGGGCTCACGGAATCTCCTGTTCGGCCCAGATGATCTTGCCTTCGCCGCTGTACCGGGCGCCCCAGCGATGGGCGAACTGGGCCACCAGGAAGAGCCCGCGGCCGCCTTCGTCCGTGCTCCTGGCGTGCCTCAGCCGGGGGGCCGTGCTGCTGGCGTCGGAGACCTCGCAGGTGAGGCGGGCGTCCCGGAGGAGTCGTAGCCGGATGGGCGGGGTGGCGTAGCGGATGGCGTTGGTGACGAGTTCGCTGACGACGAGCTCCGTGGTCATGGCCAGTTCGTCGCCGAGGCCCCACTCCTCGACCTGCTCGGTGGCGCGCGCACGCAGGGTGGCGACGGCGGCCGGATCGGGGGGTACGTCCCAGGAGGCGACCCGGTCGGCTCCGACGGCGCGGGTGCGGGTCAGGAGCAGGGCGATGTCGTCGGGCTGCGGTACGGGCACGAGCTGCCGCACGGCGGACGTGCACAGCGCGTCCAGGTCCTCGTCGGTGCGGCCGAGGACCTCCCCGAGCCGGCACATGCCGCGCTCCACGTCGTGGTCGCACCCCTCGATGAGCCCGTCGGTGTAGAGGCCGAAAAGGCTGTTCTCGGCCAGTTCGATCTCGGTGGCCTCGAAGGCCATGCCGCCCAGTCCGAGCGGGGGCCCGGCCGGGATCTCGGGGAAGTAGGCGTGTCCGTCCGGTGCCACGACGACGGGCGGCGGGTGTCCGGCCCGGGCCATCGCGCACCGCCGGGTGACCGGGTCGTACACGGCGTAGAGGCAGGTCGCGCCGATGAAGGTGCTGCGCGCGGCCGTCCCGGTGGCGGCCTCCTCGTCGCTCAGCCGGAGCACGAGGTCGTCGAGGTGGGCGAGCAGTTCGTCGGGCGGCATCTCCATGGCCGCGAGGGTCTGCACCGCCGTGCGCAGCCGGCCCATGCTGGCCGCCGCGGTGATGCCGTGGCCCACCACGTCGCCGACGACGAGGCCCATGCGCGCGCCGGACAGCGGGATCACGTCCCACCAGTCGCCGCCGACCCCGCCCGAGGGGTCCGCCGGCAGGTAGGAGGAGGCCACCTCCAGCGCGGTGCCCCCCGTCAGGGCGGGCGGCAGCAGGCTGCGCTGCAGGGTGATCGCCGCCATGTGCTCCCTGGTGTAGCGGCGGGCGTTGTCGACGCACACCGCCGCGCGGGCCACGAGCTCCCGGGCCAGCAGGACGTCGTCGCTACCGAAGGAGACGGGGTTGAGCGACCGGGCGAACGTGGTGAGGCCGAGGGCGGTGTTGCGGGCCCGCATCGGCACGGCGATGAGCGAGTGCAGGCCGTACTCGCGGATGCGTGCCGCGCGTTCGGGCTCCCGGGTGGCCCACAGCCTCTCGGAGGCGTCGAGGACCGGGATGAGCAGCGGCTCGCCTTCGATGATCAGGTGCGCGTCGTGGGGCGGCGGGAGGAAGTCGACGCGTTCGCCGATCTGGACGACGGCCTCCGGGGAGCCCTCGCGCACCGAACGCAGCGCCGCCCGGCGCATCGCCGGCCGCGCCGGCGCGGGCCCCGCGTCGGTCAGCCACGCCCCGTGACCCTCGGTGCTGAGCACGGGTTCCAGCAGGTCGACGACGACGAAGTCGGCGAAACGGGGAACGGCGAAGTCGGCGAGTTCCTGAGCGGTCCCCATCACGTCGAGCGTCGTGCCGATGCTGGTGCCGGCCTCGTTGACCATGGTCAGCAGCTGCCGGGCGGTCCAGCGCTCGGTGACGTCCTGGACCATGTAGCAGACGCCGGTGATCGCGTCCCCGGCGCCGACCAGGGGGAAGAACGAGGTCGAGTAGGCGTGCCGGCGGTGCGGGTCGGCCCAGCTCCACCCCATGTACTCGTAGTCGGTCACCGGTATGCCCGTCCCGAGCACCTTACGCATCAGGCTCTCCAGGGTCTCCGCCTGCAGCCCCGGCAGCAGTTCGCTCAGCCGCCGCCCGAGCCGCTCGTCCCGCGGGACCCCGCCGAACCGTTCCAGGGTGTCGTTCAGCCAGACGTACCGCAGCTCGGTGTCCATGACGGCCATGCCGACCGGTGCGCGGGTCAGGAATCCGTCCATGACCGACTGGCTCATGGTCCACCGCCACCGCTGTTCGCGGGCCGACACCAGGAAGCAGTCGGTGTCGCCCATGCGGAACGAGGCCGAGACCCGCAGCTGGATGTCGAGGCTGCGGCCGTCCCGGTGCCGTACGGCGATCTGCCCGCTCCACCCGCATCCGCTCCGGCACCGCGCCACGATGCCGGCGAGCCGCACGGGGTCCTCGGACCGGGCCAGCAGGCGCGCGGCGGGGGTGCCGAGCAGGTCGGCCGCCGCGTGGCCGAGGAGTGCCTCGGCGCTGCGGGTCCAGCCGACCACCATGCCGTGTTCCGATATCACCGCAGCCGCGTCGGTGGACGCGTCCAAGAGATCACCCGGTCCCCGGGCGGCGGCAGCGGCGAAGCCCTCTGGCACAGATTCCATCAGTTCCACCCATACCCACTATGAGCCTGTTTGTCAGCTGTTGTGCAGGGATACTGCGGGAGGCGAGGGTGCCGTCCGGACGTGGCGCCGTGCGGTTGGGCGGTGCTCGGGCCGGAGGGACCATGGAGGGACCGGTCGCCGGCGCCCGCGGGTGCCCGCCCGTCCGGTGGAGGTGAACCCGGCATGGCAGTGGAGTCCTTCGAAGCCGGCCACGAGGAACCGGGCAACGAGCAGCCCCGGCCGACCGGGCTGCTCGATGTGCTGAGCGTGGCCGCGGTGGCCCTGGACACGCGTGGCCGCATCGTCTTCTGGACCCCGCAGGCCGAGGACCTCTTCGGCTTCTCCGCGGAGGAGGCACTCGGCAAGCCCGCGGCGCGCCTGCTCGTCCACCCGGAACACCTGCAGGCCGTGCAGGGTCTGTTCGCGGAGGTGCTGGAGACCGGCCGGGGCTGGGCCGGCGCGTTTCCCGTGCGGCACAAGGACGGCAGCAGCCGGCTGACGGAGTTCCGGACCATGCGGCTGCTGGACGACCTCGGAGACGTCTACGCCCTGGGCATCGCGGCCGACCACACCCTGCTCCAGCGCGTCGAGACCGACCTGGCCCTGTGCGAGCGGCTGATCAACCAGTCCCCGATCGGCCTGGCCCTCCTCGATCCCGACCTGAGATATCTCCTGGTCAACCCGGCGTTGGAGCGGATCGACGGTGTGCAGGCCGAGGAGCACATCGGCCGCCGGCTGAGGGAGACCCTGCCCTTGCCGGACGTCGACACCGTCGAGTCCGCGCTGCGTCAGGTACTCACCACCGGTACGCCCCTGCTGGACCAGTACCACGTAGGGCGTCCCCCGGCCGATCCCGGCCACGAGCACGCCTGGTCGCTGTCCTTCTACCGCCTGGAGGACCCCGGCGGGCGGGTGCTGGGGGCGGCCGTCTCGGTCGTCGACGTCACCGAGCGGCACCGCGCGGCGGCGGAGGCCGACCGGGCGCGGCGGCGCCTGGCACTCATCGCCGACGCCTCCGCGCGGGTCGGCACCGCGCTGGACGTGGAGCAGACCGCCCATGAACTGGCCGAGATCGCCGCGCCGGCCCTGGCCGACGTGGTCGCCGTGGACGTCCTCGACTGGGCCCTGTCCTGCCGCCGTATGCGCAGACCCGACCAGGGCGCGGAGATCTTCCGGGCGCTCGCCCTGAAGGCGGCCCACCCCACGGTCGCGCTGCGCGCCGCCGACGCCCCCGGCAACATCGCCGCCTATGAGGGTGACCGGATGGTCACGTTGTGCGTCCACACCGGGCGGCCGGTCCTGGTGCGGCACGTCGGGCCGGAGGACCTGCCGCGCATCGCCCGGGACGCCGCGGCCGGCGCGCTGCTCGCGGAGGCCGGCGTCCACTCCTACCTGGCCGTGCCGCTGATCGCCCACGGCGAGGTGCTCGGCGTACTGGACCTCAAGCGGACCCGCAATCCGGCCCCGTTCGACGAGGACGACGTGGTCCTCGCCGCCGAACTCGCCGGCCGCGCCGCCGTGGCCATCGACAACGCCCGCTGGTTCCAGAGCGTCCGCAACACCGCGCTCACCCTGCAGCGCAGTCTGCTGCCCGACCACTCCCCGCACCACACGGGTCTGGAACTCGCCTCCCGCTACCAGCCCGCGCAGGCCACCAGCGAGGTCGGCGGCGACTGGTACGACGTCATCCCGCTGTCCGACGACAAGACCGCCCTGGTGGTCGGCGACGTCATGGGCAACGGCATCGACGCGGCCGCCACCATGGGCCGGCTGCGCACCGCCACCTGTGCCTACGCCGATCTCGACCTCGCCCCCGGCGCGGTGCTCCAGCACCTGGACAAGATCACCTGCGATCTGGAGCACTACATCGTCACCTGCCTGTACGCGGTGTACGACCCCCACACCGGCCGGTGCACCATCGCCAACGCCGGGCACATGCCGCCCGCGCTCGCCCGGCCCGGCGACGCGCCGAGGCTCCTGGAGCTGCCGACCGCCGCGCCGCTCGGCGTGGGAGGCGTCCGGTTCGAGACCTCGACGGTCGCGCTGCGCCCCGGCGATCTGCTGATCCTCTACACCGACGGCCTGGTGGAGACCCGTCAGCACGCCATCGACGACCGGCTGAACGCCCTGCTCGACCTCCTCGACGAACCGCACCGGCCGCTGGAGGAGACCTGCGACGTCCTGCTGTACGGGCTGCGCAACCCTGACGACCACGACGACGTGGCCCTGCTCGTGGCCCGTGCCCTTTGAGGCCCGCCCCTCCCCGGCCGTGTCTCCTGGTGGAAGCCCCGACTTGCCCTACGGGAAGGGGTGTTGATGCCACGCCCGCTCCGGACCGGCCCCCCCTGTCGGCCCGGGGCCGCCACCGCTGTCCGGGTCCCGGCGCCCTACTGTGCCGTCGGCTGTCCTGAGTCAGCCGTGCCCGGACGGTCGGCGGCCCCTCGGACCAGCAGCAGGAGGGCGTCGGCCAGGTCTGCGGCGGGGTCGCCCGTGGCCAGCCGGCGCAGTTGCAGACCCATCACGAGAGCGACCGTCGTGGCGGCGAGGCGCTCGGCGTCCGGGACGCCGAGCGCGGTGAGGATCCGGGCGGCGAGCAGATCGTAGGCCCCGAAGGCCTCGGCCGCCGCCTCCCGCAGCCGCTCGTCGCGCCCGGCGTGCAGGTACAGCTCGAAGGGGGCGAGTTGGGCACTGTCCAGCGCCGAGCCGCAGGCGACCTGGCCGGCCAGGCCGGCCGCGTCCTCGACGTCCAGCCCCTCGGTCCGGCACTGCTCGGCCAGCTCGGTGAAGTGCCGCGCCTCCTCGCGCACGAAGTGCAGCAGGCTCTCCCGCAGCAGGTCGTGCTGGGTCTCGAAGTGGTAAGTGACCGAGCCGAGGGAGACGCCCGCCTCCTTGGCGATCCGGCGGTTCGTGACCGCCGCGACGCCGTCCTCGCCGATGATCCGCAGGACGGCGGTGATGATGCGCTGGCGCATCGGGGCGGAGGGGGCGGCGTGCGGCATGGCGTGCATTCTTCCATCACCGGTGGACAGAGCCCTCCGCGCTCCCTATTGTTCGTTCGAACGAACAGGACGGGAGGGATGATCGTGCACATTGCCGGGTCAACCGTTGTGCTCACCGGCGTCACCGGTGGCATCGGTGGGGCGCTCGCCGCGGAGCTGTCCGCTCGAGGCGCCCGCCTCGTGCTCACCGGCCGGCGGGTCGATGCGCTCCAACCGCTCGCCGAGCGCTACGGCGCCCGGACGATCGCGGCCGACCTGGCCGACGCGGACGACGTACGGCGCCTGGCGGAGGAGGCCGCCGACGCGGACATCCTGATCGCCAACGCGGCGCTGCCCTCCAGCGGCGACGTCCTCGACTACACGCCGGAGCAGATCGACCGGGCCCTCGCGGTGAACCTGCGCGCCCCCGCGATGCTCGCCCGGCTGCTCGCTCCCGGGATGGTGGCCGCCGGACGCGGTCACATCTGCTTCGTGGGCTCGCTGTCCGGGATGGCGGCCACCAAGTCGTCGTCCCTGTACAACGCGACGAAGTTCGGGCTGCGGGGCTTCTCCCTGGCCTTCCGCCAGGATCTGCACGGCACGGGCGTCGGTGTCTCGATCGTCCAGCCGGGTTTCGTGCGCGATCTGGGCATGTTCGCCAAGACGGGCTCGTCGACGCCCGGCGGGGTCCGCACCGTCTCGCCGCAGCAGGTGTGCCGGGGGGTGACGCGCGCGATCGAGCGCGATGTGGCCGAGATCAACGTGGCACCGCTCGAACTGCGGTTCCTCACCAAGGTCGCGTCGCAGTTCCCGGGGTTCGCGGAGCGGGTGCAGCGGCTGGCGGGGGCGGAGCCGGCCATGAACGCGATCGTGGCGGCCCAGCGCTCCAGCCGCTGAGGCTCCGCTTCGGGCGGTGCTCCGCCGGGGCCGTGCCGGGGCCGGGCCGGGCTCCGGCAGGCCCCGGCCCGGTGCTCAGCGCTGACTGGCGGGAGCGCCCGGCAGCGGGGCCCTGCTGCCCCCGCAGGCGTAGACGATCTCCACGGCCCCGCCCGGCAGGGCGCGCTCACGCTGGAAGGCGAGCCCGACGGACGGGTCGAGCGCGGGCGTGAGCCGGGTACCGCCGCCGAACAGCAGCGGCACGACGACCAGTTCCAGCGTGTCGAGGGCGCCGAGGGCGTGGAACGTCTGGATCGTGCGCGGCCCTCCGACGAGGTGGACGTCTCCGCCCCGGTTGGCCGCGCGGATCCGCTCCAGAAGCCGCTCCGGATCACTGTCGGTGACGACGTGGCCGGGGGTGCCGGCCGGGCGGTGGGAACCGAGCACGAACACCTCCAGGTCCGGCCACGGCCAGCGGTTGTTGGTCAGCGCGGGCTCGAAGGTCGTACGGCCCATCAACGCCGCCTCGCACCCTTCGAGGAACTCCCGGATGCCGTGGCTCTCGCCGGACACGAACGCGGGGTCGGCGGTCAGCGCCGGCCACCCGGCCGGTGTGGTCACATAGCCGTCGGCGCTCATGCTCACGCGGGCGCGGATCCTCATGGCGTCTCCTTCGGTCTGGTCCTCCGAGGCGGAAAGGGCCTCCGTCCAAGCGTCGAACGGGCCGCGCGCGCTTCGACACACGGCCGGGAAACGGGCCTCCCCTCCAGTGATCGCTTGTCAGCCCCTCCCCCGGCGTGGCAAGCTCGGCGTGCTCGAAAACGCATCCGGTCACTCCTCATGAAGGACTGAAGTCCATGGTTCCGGCGTCCCCCAGCGGCCGCCGTCGGTATTGAGCCGTCTGCCCCGAGGCAGCGTCCTCCGTACCCCTCGCGTCTCCTCACGGCGGCCCGACGACGTGGTGCCCAGTGCACCGCCGCCTCCTCCCGGAGGTCGTCCCCCCTGTTCTCTGCCCGGCCACGCCCCGGCCCGCGACGGCCCGTGGCCGCCTTCACCGTGAGGTCTTCAACGTGCGCACCGATGTCCAGAGCTTTGCCGTCGCCCACCTCCGGCGCCGCCCGGCGGTGCGGGAGGTCGGCGGCTTCGTCGTGGGGTTCGACCCCTCGACGAACAGCCCGTACGTCAACTACGCCACACCCGTACCCGGCGCCGAGCCCACCGGCCGGGACGTCGCCGACCTGATCGCCGCGTTCCGTGAGCGCGGGCTCACACCCCGGCTGGAGTTCGCACCGGAGGCCGCGCCCGCCGTGGAACCCGCGCTGCGCCGGGCCGGGTTCGGCACCGAGGCGGTGCACGAGTACCTGGTCTGCACCCCCGCCACCCTGGCCGTGCCCGGCCCCGGCCCCGGCTCGGCGGAACCGGTCGCGGTGGTGGCCCCGGCGACGGACGCGGACTACACCGCTGTCGACACCGCGCTGGCCGAGGCCTTCGGCGGCGAGTGGGCCCCGTCCCCGGAAGGCGCGGCGCGGTTGCGACGGACCGAGGAGGGCGGCGGGGCCGTCCGGTTCGTCCGCGCTCCCGGCGGCGGCTGCGCCGGCGGCGCGCTCTGTTCGGCGCCCGCCGTGGGAACCGCCGAGCTGGCGGGGGTGGGCACCCTTCCCTCGTTCCGGGGCCGTGGCATCGCGGCGGCGGTCACCTCGGCCCTGGCCGGGACCATGTTCGGCCGTGGCGCGCGGTCCGTGTGGCTGGAGTACTCCGGCGAGGGCTCCCGCCGCGTGTACGAGAGGGTCGGCTTCCGGCCGGGCGGCACGCGCCTGTACGTCTCACTCGAAGCCTGACCGCTCGGCCGGGGCGCCGGTGTCCCCGCCGGCGCTCGGGTCAGCTCTCCGCGGGCAGCGGGTGGTCCTTGACGAACCGGCGGATCTCCTCCGTGAGCGCCGCCGGGTTGTCCAGCTGGACCAGGGTGCGGGCGTCGGGGATCTCCACGTACCGGGCGTCGGGGAGCAGTTCGGCCAGGCGGCGGCCCGTCGCGGGTGGCATCATGCGGTCCTCGGCACCCCAGGCGACCAGTGCCGGGCGGGTGAACCCGGGGAGGTTGCGGGCCGCTTCCAGGTAGCAGTTCTTCCGGGTCGTACGCAGGAACTTGGCCAGGTCGCGGCGGATATGACGATTCGTCTGCAGCGGACGGTACCAGCGTGCGACGAGTTCCCCGGGCAGCCGCTTCTTCGCCATGCCGCCGAGCGAGGTCTGCATACGGGCGAGGAAGGGGAAGCGGAAGGACTGCACGAGGAGGAAGATGCCGCCGGGGACCCGGCAGACCACGGACAGGATGCGGCCCTGGACGCCGGGCGGGTAGTTGTCGAGGGCCTCGCACGAGGTCAGGACGAGCCGCGCGATGCGCTCGTCCCTTACGCCGACCAGGAGTTGGGCCGTTCCGGTGTCGTTCTGGACCAGGGTGACGTCCCGCAGGTCCAGGCGGTCCATGAACTCGGCCAGCAGACGGGCGACGCCGTGCGCGGAGAGGTCCGCGTCCGGCCGCATCGGCCGCCGGTGGCTGCCGATGGGCAGCACGGGCACCAGGACACGGAAGTCGGGGCGCAGGGCGGACACGACGTCGGCCCAGACCGATTCGTCGAAGCCGAGCCCGTGGACCAGGACCACGGCGGGCCCGTCGCCTCCGGTGTCCTGGTAGTCGATGGTTCCCGCGCTCAGCTCGATCTCCGGCATGCCCGTGCCTCCGACCCGGTGGACTGTGTCACCTCTTGATAGATCGTTCTAGTGACAGAATAGGCGCCGACCGCCCCTTGGCAACAGCGGCTCCCCGGAGGTGCCACCCGTGAGCGACGGCAAGGCCATCAGCACCCACGAGACCCGGCAGCGCATCGTGAACGCCGGCACCGAGCTGTTCCGGCGTTCGGGATACACCGGGACCGGGATGAAGCAGATCGCCGAGGCGGCGGGTGCGCCCTTCGGCTCCATCTACCACTTCTTCCCCGGCGGGAAGGCCCAGCTGGGCGAGGAGGTGATCCGCACCTCGGGCGCCGTCTACCTGGGGCTCATCACCACGCTGATGACGCCGTACGAGGACCGGGTGGCGGCCACCGCCGACGCCTTCGCGGCGGCGGCGGGCACCCTCGCGGAACTGGACTTCGCCGACCCCTGCCCCATCGCGACCGTGGCGATGGAGGTGGCGAGCACCAACGAGGCGCTGCGGCAGGCGACTTCGGAGGTCTTCGGCGGCTGGATCGACCACCTCGCCGCCTACTACGCCGAAGGCGGCATCCCCGGGCCCACCGCCCGGGAGACGGCGAGCTCCGTCATCGCCCTGCTGGAGGGCGCCTTCATGCTGGGCCGCGCCGCGCGCAGCACCGAACCGGTACGGGCCGCGGGCACGGCTGCCGCCGCGATCGTCCGGGCGGCGCTGACCGGGGAGTGAGCCGGCCGCGGCCGTCACGTCCGCCGGTCGGCCCGGTAGAGGTCACGGAGCAGGGCGATCCCGGCTCCGTGGTGCAGCACTTCCTGGTTGACCCACCAGACGATGTCGAGGAAGGGCTCCTCCGCGTCACTGCCGTACGGGTAGGCGCAGTACCCGACGGTGTCCAGCGCCGCGTCGTCGGCACTCAGCAGTACCTGCCGCCAGGCGGCGGCACCGGTCTCGAAAGCCCCGATCGCATTCGATCTCGGGATAGAGGGCCATCCGGGCACCGTAGCCCCTGGCGGAGCGCCCCCGGCGGCCGTTCCGCGAGCTACGCGCTCACAGCTGTCGCCGTACGCCGGCCTCCCGCTCGGTCTGGTCCAGTTGGTGACCGAGGTCGCCCTGCAGGGACGTCCGGGCGCGGCCGCGGCGGCCCAGCGGGAGGACGGTGCGCTGGGCGGAGTCCTCCAGCAGGAGCGCGAAGCCGCCGTACAGGGCGAAGACGGCCAGGGCCACCCCGACCCACCCGGCGGCGGTGCGCAGCACGGTCGCGCCGCCCGCCTCGTAGGCTCCCGTCAGGCCGAAGCGGCAGGCTCCGACCATCAGCAGCACCGCGAACAACGGCTTGCCGGGAATCGCGGCCGCGCTCAGCAGCAGCATCAGCGGGGCGACGCTCAGCAGGAAGACGGCCAGCCCGGCACTGGGCTGCCCCGGCGCCCCGGTCAGGGTCACCAGAGCGGTGCCCGCCCACGCGCAGCCCAGCACGGACAGACCGCAGGCCGCGCCACCGTCGCGGGACAGGAACGCGAACACTCCGGCGAGCAGTTGCAGGGGCACGACGAACACCAGGACCAGCAGCATCACCGGCCGGCTCTGCTCCAGGGGCACCCACTCCAGCTGCACGGCGCTGAGCAGGACGCTGCCGGTGCCGAAGGCGAAGAAGCCCAGCGGCAGACTGCTGGCCAGCGGCCGGAGCATGATCCTCGTCAGGGCTTCCGGCCGTGGCGGCCCGGCGGCCGTGTCGTAGGTCCGCGCTGCTGGTGGCGGCATCCGGATCACCCCGTCCCTCGGACCCGAGGAGTGCTGCTGCGCCCCTCGTACGACACGGAGTACCCCGTTGTCCACGGTGTCCTCCGTCCTCTTCCGCCCCAGTGATCGTGGCATCTGTCGCAAGAGCGCCCCGGAATTGTCCGTGATCGGTAACAGCCGGATCCCGCGATCAACCCCGGCCGTCCTGACAGGTGCACGGAACAGGCGTGCACAACACCACAGGGACACGGCACGGAACGGGGCGGGGCATGGCGCGGCATGGCGGGCGGGGATGGTACGGCCGGGTGGTTGCGGCGGCGGTCGGCGTCACGGCGCTGGCGGCCGCCACGTCGGTGTGGACCGCGCAGGCCGGCCAGCCCGGCGGGGGTTCGGCCGGGTCGGGCGGCGCGGCGCGGCCCGCGGCGCCGAAGGCGGCACCGGTGTCGGCGGACATCGCCCACGCCTCGGACGGGGGCGCGCACGCGGTGAACATCACCATCGACGACGGCCCGGACCCGGTCTGGACCCCGCAGGTGCTCCAGGTGCTGCGCGAGAACGGGGTCAAGGCGACGTTCTGCATGATCGGTCCCCAGGCCCAGGCGCACCCCGACCTGGTCCGGCGGGTGGTGGCGGCCGGGCACCGGCTGTGCGACCACACCGTGTCGCACGACACCACGATGGACAAGAAGTCCGAGGCCTACCAGTCGCAGGAGATCCTGGACGCCGAGCGGCAGATCACCAAGGCGTCCGGGGGTGTACGGCCGATGTACTACCGGGCTCCGGGTGGCGCCTTCACCCCGTACAGCCGGCACCTGGCGGCCGAGCACGGGATGCGGCCGCTCGGCTGGAACGTGGACTCCAAGGACTTCGAGCGGCCGGGCACCGACGCCATCGTCAGCACGGTCAGGAGCGAACTGACCAACGGCCCGACGCTCCTCTTCCACGACGCGGGCGGCGACCGCTCGCAGACCGTGGCCGCGCTGCGCACGCTGCTGCCCTGGCTGAAGCAGCAGGGTCATTCCTTCGGTTTCCCGGTGCGCTGAGTCCCGGAAGCCGCCGTGGGGGAACGGCGCGCGCGACAGGCCCGGTTGTGGATGCCGTCCGTCGATACGCCCCTTTCGAACGGAATCCTGAGCCGTGTCCCCGCACGGGCCGGTGAACCCCGGGGGAAATCTTGGCCATCGCGGCCTGGGGACGCCTGTTCGGATCCGGAGGGGTGCCTACGATGAGGCCGCTGTGTCACGTCGTCCCTTGAAAGGCTCGCCATGCCGTTGCCCCGCCTCGGCACGCGGTCCGTTCATCTGCGGACGGCCCCCGCCGTGTTCGTCGTCCTCTCCGTGGCCCTCGCGGGCGCGCCGCTGGCCTGCTCGCTCGGCGGCCCGCGCCACGGCCGGGCCGCCGGCGGCCCGTCGGGGCACGTCGTCGTGGACGTGTCGAAGAGCCACTGCGGCCGCGGCTGGACCCGGTCCGGGCCCGGGGTGCGGACCTTCGACCTGCACAACTCCTCCGACGGCGCCGCGGAGGTCTACCTGGAGGACCCCGGCAGTCAGGTGGTCTACGGCGAGGTGGAGGGCATCGGGCCCGGCACGACACGGCAGTTGACGGTCCGGCTGGGCGAGGGGACGTACGCCTTCAAGTGCGTGCCCGACGACGCCGACGCCGTCACCGGACCCAGCGTGCGCATCAGTGGCGGACAGCGCGGCCCGGGTGCCGCGCCGGTCTCCGCGCACGACCTGATCCCGCCCGCCCTCGCCTACCAGAAGTGGGTCGGCACCGGGCTCGACGACGTCGTCCGGCTGACGACGACGCTCAGGGACACCATCGACCGGGGCGACCTCGCGGCCGCCCGGTCGGCCTGGCTGCCGGCGCATCTGGAGTACGAGCGGCTGGGGGCGGCGTACGGCGCCTTCGGGGACGCGGACGCAGCGGTCAACGGCACCGACGCCGGTCTGCCCGGCGGGGTGCACGACAAGGACTTCGCCGGATTCCACCGCATCGAGTACGGGCTGTGGCACGGCGAGTCGGCCGACGGCCTGCGCGCCCCGGCGACCGCGCTGGTCAAGGCGGTGACCGGGCTGCGGGACGCCTGGTCGCAGGCCCGTATGGACCCCGCCCAGCTGGGCCTGCGCGCGCACGAGATCCTGGAGAACACCGTGCAGTTCGAGCTGACCGGCCGCACCGACTACGGCAGCGGCAGCAACCTCGCCACCGCCCGCGCCAATCTGGACGGCACCCGCGAGGTGCTGTCCCGGCTGAGGCCCCTGCTGGCGACCCGGTACGCCGGTCTCCCGGAACTCCGCAAGGAACTGGACCGCGCCGGACACACCCTCGACGGCTTCCACCACGGCGATTCCTGGACCCCGCTGAACCGTCTCACCCGCGCACAGCGGGAGGACGTCGACGCGGTGCTCGGCGACCTGGTGGAGCGGCTGGCGTCGGTGGCCACCCTGTGCGACCCCCGGAGGACCGTGTGAGCACCGGCGAACGACCCGACGGCCTGGGCCGGCGCGGCTTCCTGCGCGGTGCCGCCCTGACGGGCGCCGGCCTCGCCACGAGTGCCGCCGCGCCCTCCACCGTGGCCACCACGCCGGCGTCCGTCGCCCCCTTCCACGGCGTCCACCAGGCCTCCGCGATCGCGGCCCCGCGCCGGAGCTGCGTGTTGGCCTCCCTGGACGTGACCGCCGGGAACCGGACCGAACTCACCGACCTGCTGCGCACGCTCACCGACCGGGCCCGCCTCCTCACCCCCGGTGGCACGCCGTCCCCGGTGGGCGTCACCGGCCCGCCCGCCGACTCGGGCGTCCTGGGCGGCCGACTGCCCTCCGGGCAACTGGCCGTGACCGTCGGCGTCGGAGCCTCGCTCTTCGACGACCGGTTCGGGCTCGCGGCGCTCAGGCCCCGGCGGCTGACCGCCATGCCCACCTTCCCCGACGACGACCTCAGGGCCGACTGGTGCCACGGCGACCTCAGCCTCCAGCTGCACGCCGACGAGCCGGACACCGTCCTGCACGCGCTGCGTGACATCGCCCGGCACACCCGGGGCGCCGCACAGGTCCGCTGGCGCCTCGACGGCTTCTCCAGCCCGCCCCGGCCCTCCGGAACCCCCCGCAATCTGCTGGGGTTCAAGGACGGCACCGCCAACCCGGACACGACCAGTGCCCGCACGATGGACCGCCTGGTGTGGGTGGGCAAGGGCATGGGCGAGCCGGACTGGGCGGTCGGCGGCAGCTACCAGGTCGTGCGTCTGATCCGGATGCTGGTGGAGTTCTGGGACCGGGTCTCGCTCAGCGAGCAGGAGCGGATGTTCGGGCGGGCGAAGGAGTCCGGGGCACCCCTGGACGGTGACGGCGAGCACGACACGCCGAAGTACGCCAACGACCCCAAGGGTGACGTCATCCCGCTGGACGCGCACATGCGGCTCGCCAACCCGCGCACACCCGCCACCGCCGACCAGCGTCTGCTGCGCCGCGCGTACAACTACGACCGGGGCATGGACGCCAACGGCAACCTGGACATGGGGCTGCTGTTCGCCTGCTACCAGCAGGACCTGAAGCGGCAGTTCGAGGCGGTGCAGCACCGGCTGGCGGGCGAGCCGCTGACGGACTACATCAGTCCGTTCGGCGGGGGCTACTTCTTCGTGCTGCCCGGCGTACGGGACGCCTCCGACTGGTACGGGCGTGCCCTGTTCGGCTGAACCTGTCCGGACAGGCCGGCGGCCGTAAGAGTCAACACGTCGTCAAGAACGGCGTCGGCATCCATGACCCGGTGTTCATCCAGGCGTCATCATGACTCCGCCGACACGCCTGGCAACGGGCGCAGCATGCGTGCTCGTACAACGCACTGACGTTCTGTCCGGAGGGGTAGACCACCATGGCCAGCAGGGGAAGACGAACCGCGATGCGCAGTCTCGGGGCGCTGGCGGGAGCCGCCGCGCTCACGGTGCTCGGCGGCAACGCGCCGGGCTGGGCGGCAGCGCCCTCCGGAGCGCAGGGCGGGCACTCGTCGACCACGACGCCGATCAAGCACGTCGTCGTGCTCTTCGACGAGAACATCTCCTTCGACCACTACTTCGCCACGTACCCGAAGGCGCCCAACACCGACGGTACGAAGTTCAAGGCGGCGAAGAACACCCCGAAGGACATCGACACCCTCGCGCACGCGGGCCTGCTCGAGCACAACCCGAACCAGTACGCACCCAAGCGGCTGTCCCCGTCCCAGGCCATGACCTGCGACCAGAACCATTCCTACGGGCCGGAGCAGTACGCCTACGACGGTGGCAAGGCCGACCAGTTCGTGCAGAACACCGAGGTCGACAAGTGCAGCGGCGGCCTGTTCGGCGAGCCGGGCCTGGCTATGGACTACTACGACGGCAACACCGTGACCGGGCTGTGGAACTACGCCCAGCACTACGCGCTGAGCGACCGCTCCTACAGCTCGAACTACGGCCCGTCCACTCCCGGCGCCCTGAACCTGGTCTCCGGCAACACGCACGGCGCCGTCTCCGTCGACCCGGTCACCGGCAAGCAGACGGCGAAGCCGGACTCGTACGCGATCCAGTCACCCGACGCCAAGGGTGTCGGCACGGTGATCAACGACCCCGACCCGGCCTACGACGACTGCTCCGGCAAGGACCACACGAGCAGCAACGCGCTGGCGGCGATGCAGGGCAGGAACGTCGGTGACCTGCTCAACGCCGGGCACGTCTCCTGGGGCTGGTTCCAGGGCGGCTTCCGTCCGTCGACCGCGTGGGACGGCAAGTCCGGTTCCTACGCCAAGTGCGACACCACCCACACCAACGTGGGCGGCGCGGCCGTGGTCGACTACAGCCCGCACCACAACCCGTTCTCGTACTACAGGTCGACGGCGAACCCGCACCACCTGGCGCCCAGGAGCGTCTCGGAGATCGGGCACAACGGTCGGGCGAACCACAACTACGACCTGACCGACTTCTCCGCCGCGCTGAAGGCGGGCAAGCTCCCGGCCGTGAGCTTCCTCAAGGCCGGGGCGTACCAGGACGGCCACGCGGGCTACTCCGACCCGCTGGACGAGCAGCACTTCCTGGTGCGGCAGATCAACGCGATCCAGAGCTCGCCGCAGTGGAAGTCCACCGCGATCGTGGTCGCCTACGACGACTCCGACGGCTGGTACGACCACGCCTACGTGGCCCCGAGGAACGGCTCGGCGGACACCTCGCTCGGCTCCAACGGCAAGGCGACCGACAGCCCGGCCTGCCAGAAGGGCCCGAAGGCGTCCGGTGGTTACGCCGACCGCTGCGGCCCCGGCACCCGCCAGCCGCTGCTCGTCATCTCGCCGTTCAGCAAGGTCAACAAGGTCGACCACACCCTGACGGACCAGGCCTCCATCACCCGGTTCATCGAGGACAACTGGCGCACCGGCCGGATCGGCGACCACTCCTTCGACGCCACGGCGGGCTCCCTCTCGGGCCTGTTCGACTTCCGGCACCCGAACGACAAGCAGGTGCTGCTGAACACCGACGGCTCGGTCCGGCACGTCGGGCCGATCAAGTACGTCGCCCCGGTGTCCACGAGCATCACCCCGGGCCCGGCCATGCAGAGCACGGCCGCGTCGGCCGGCGCCTCCGGGTTCCCGGCCGTGCCGGTCAGCCTCGGCGTGGGTGCCCTGCTGGCCGCAGGTGCGACCGGCACGTACCTGACGCTGCGCCGCAAGCAGCAGGCGTGAACCTGTAGTTCCGGGTGGGGAAGGGCGCGCGTGATAGGTATTTGACACGTCTGTTTTACA
>NZ_JBEZMO010000042.1:0-52919 GCF_040652655.1 Streptomyces sp. NPDC048191 | reverse complement strand
TCGTACCAGGAGCCGTACAGGGCCCGTTCACGCTCCACCAGCAGCGGCATCGGGTCGGAGGCCGTCACCAGCTCCCGCAACGGATGACGGGCGAGGAGATCCCGTACCTCCGGTGCCAGCGCCGCCGCGAGGCGCCAGGCGGCGGGGCGGTGCTCGTCGCGCAGGGCCGTGACGACGTTTCCGAGGACCTGCCGTTCCGCCTCCGGGACCCCGGCGGCCGCACGCTCGTACAGCCGCGCGCCCTCCTCCAGGACCAGCTCGGGGTCGATGCCGGCCGGGATCTTGATGCCGGCGTGGTGCTGCCAGGTGGCGACCGGGTCGGACCAGGCCTCCACCGTGTACGTCCACAGGCCCGGCTCGCCCGCGGTGACGGTGGCGCCCCAGCGGTCGGTGCCCGGGGCGAGTTCGCGCATCGGCGTCCACGGTCCGGCCCGGCCGGCCGGGTCGCGCAGCACCACGTTCGCCGCGACGGCTTCGTGCCCCTCCCGGAAGACGGTGGCGGACACCTCGAACGACTCACCGGTCACGGCCTTGGCCGGCCTGCGCCCGTGCCGGACCACCGGTCGTACGTCGAGGACGGGGATACGGCCGAGAGTGGTCGCCCGGGAGGCGGGCGGGGGATCGGCGGGTCCGGGCGGGCCGGGAACGTCGGCGGCCTTCACGGCTTTCTTGCCCGTGTTCTTCCTTGCCGCTGCCTTGGCCTTGCTGCTTGGCGTTGGTCCTGACGAATGGTGCGTGGCGGGCATGACCGCTCCTGTCCGCGTCAACGTGGGTGTGGGCGGATGGATGTGGGGAGGTGGGTCCTGCGGACGTGCTGTGGTGCGCCTGTGGGGTGTGTACCGGAGGAGCCTTCCCACCCTGTTCGGGTGGGCAATCCGGAACTTTGTTAACTACTCCCGCGTATGTCCACCCACAAGACCGGCCCCCTTTTTCCGGGTGCCCGGCGGTCGCCTCTCCACGCCCCGACACCCCGTCGGGCGCCTCCCCACCGACCCCCCGGTAACCACTACCGTCGAGGGTGACGACGAGACGCACAGCGCCGTGCGTCTCACTCCGCAACGCGTCCGAGGTGGCAGTGTGAAGGCGATCCGTCGGTTCACCGTCCGTCCCGTACTCCCCGAACCCCTCCGGCCGCTGAGCGACCTGGCGCGCAACCTGCGCTGGTCCTGGCACGCGGAAACGCGCGATCTGTTCCAGTCCGTCGACCCCGAGGCGTGGGCCGCCGCCGGGGGCGACCCGGTGCGCACGCTGGGCCGGGTGCGGCCCGCGCGGCTGACCGAACTGTCCGCCGACCGGCGCTTTCTGCGCCGCCTCACCGCCGTCGCCGACGACCTCGACGACTACCTCACCGGCGACCGCTGGTACCAGACCCAGGCGGACGGCATGCCCGCGGCGGTGGCCTACTTCTCCCCGGAGTTCGGCATCACGGCCGCGCTGCCCCAGTACTCCGGCGGCCTCGGCATCCTCGCCGGCGACCACCTCAAGGCCGCCAGCGATCTCGGCGTACCCCTGATCGGCGTCGGACTGCTGTACCGGCACGGCTACTTCCGGCAGACCCTGTCCCGCGACGGCTGGCAGCAGGAGCACTACCCGGTGCTCGACCCCAACGAGCTGCCCCTCACCCAGCTGAAGGAGGCCGACGGCGCCCTGGCGCGGGTCTCCCTCGCGCTGCCCGGCGGCAGGGCGCTGCACGCCCGGATCTGGCTGGCCCAGGTCGGCCGGGTGCCGCTGCTGCTGCTCGACTCGGACGTGGAGGAGAACGACCTCGGCGAACGCGGGGTGACCGACCGGCTCTACGGCGGCGGCAGCGAGCACCGGCTGCTGCAGGAGATGCTGCTCGGCATAGGGGGTGTCCGGGCGGTGCGGACGTACTGCCGGCTCACCGGGCACCCGGAGCCGGAGGTGTTCCACACCAACGAGGGCCACGCGGGCTTCCTGGGCCTGGAGCGGATCGCCGAACTCTGCGAGCGGGGGCTCGATTTCGACTCTTCCCTGGAGGCGGTGCGCGGCGGCACGGTCTTCACCACCCACACCCCCGTCCCGGCCGGCATCGACCGCTTCGACCGGGAGCTGGTGGCCCGGCACTTCGGGGCGGACGCGGAACTCCCCGGCATCGACGTGCAGCGGATTCTGAGGCTGGGCATGGAGACGTACCCGGGCGGCGAGCCGAACCTGTTCAACATGGCGGTGATGGGGCTCAGGCTGGCCCAGCGGGCGAACGGCGTGTCCCTGCTGCACGGGCACGTCAGCCGGGAGATGTTCGCGGGCCTGTGGCCGGGATTCGACGCGGCCGAGGTGCCGATCACCTCCGTGACCAACGGGGTGCACGCGCCGACCTGGGTGGCCCCCGAGGTGCTGCGGCTGGGCGCCCGGCAGGTCGGCTCGGAGCGGGCCGAGGACGCGCTGAGCGTCGGCGGCTCCGAGCGCTGGGACTCGATCGCGGAGATCGAGGACCAGGAGATCTGGGAGCTGCGCCGCACCCTGCGCGAACAACTGGTGGTGGAGGTGCGGGAGCGGCTGCGCGCGTCCTGGCGGCAACGCGGCGCGGGCGACGCGGAGTTGGGCTGGATCGACGGGGTGCTGGACCCGGACGTCCTGACCATCGGCTTCGCGCGCCGGGTCCCCTCGTACAAACGCCTGACCCTGATGCTGCGGGACCGCGACCGCCTGATGGACCTGCTCCTGCACCCGGACCGCCCGATGCAGATCGTGGTCGCGGGCAAGGCGCACCCGGCGGACGACAGCGGCAAACGCCTGGTCCAGGAACTGGTCCGCTTCGCCGACGACCCGCGCGTCCGCCACCGCATCGTCTTCCTCCCCGACTACGGCATGGCGATGGCGCAGAAGCTCTACCCCGGCTGCGACGTCTGGCTGAACAACCCCCTGCGCCCCCTGGAGGCGTGCGGCACCTCGGGCATGAAGGCGGCGCTGAACGGCTGCCTCAACCTCTCCGTCCTGGACGGCTGGTGGGACGAATGGTTCCAGCCGGACTTCGGCTGGGCCATCCCGACGGCGGACGGCGCGGCCACCGACGCCGACCGCCGCGACGACATCGAGGCGGCGGCCCTGTACGACCTGTTGGAGCAGCGGATCACCCCCCGCTTCTACGAACGCGGCCGCGCCGGCCTCCCCGACCGCTGGATCCAGATGGTCCGCCAGACCCTCACCCTGCTCGGCCCCAAGGTGCTGGCGGGCCGCATGGTCCGCGAGTACGTCGAGCGCCTCTACGTCCCCGCCGCCCAGGCACATCGCGCACTGACCCCGGACACGGCGAGCGACCTGGCCGCGTGGAAGGCACGGGTACGGGCGGCCTGGCCCGCGGTCAGCGTGGACCACGTGGAGACGACGGCGACGACGGCGACGGCGGAACTGGGGTCGACGGTGGGGCTGCGGGTGCGGGTGGGGTTGGGAGAGTTGTCGCCCGACGACGTCGAGGTCCAGGCGGTGTCGGGCCGGGTGGACGCGGAGGACCACATCACGGACGCGACGGTGGTCCCCCTGAAGCCGACGGGTGCCCCGGACCTGGAGGGCCGCCTGCTCTACGAGGGCCCGCTCTCCCTGGACCGCACCGGCCCCTACGGCTACACGGTCCGCATCCTCCCGGCCCACCGCCTGCTGGCCTCCGCCGCGGAACTGGGCCTGGTGGCGGTGCCTTCGGAGGAGGGGGTGGAGGAGGCGGGGGTGTTGCTGCGCTAGGAGGCGGACGCGGACCCCCCTACGGGGCCTTCTTCAGCGCCTCGACGAAGAGGGCGAAGGACCCGGCCGGGACGGTGAGGGTACCGACGGCCGGGTCCTTGGAGTCGCGGATGGCGGTGTGGGTGGGGGTGGTGGCTATTTCCACGCAGTTGTTGCCGTCGTCGGGGCCCGAGTAGGACGACTTCCGCCAGTTGTCGGGGGTGCCCATGGGATGCCTCACAGCTCTTGTGCCAGCTTGTGGATGAAGTCGCGTGACCGGTCCGGGTCGAGCGACACGACCTCCACCTTACGGAAGCGCGTTCGAAATGCGCTGAGCTGTGCCTCGGAGTCGATGAAGGCCGAGCCGTGGGGCACGTCACGCACGACCGTGTCCAGCTTGGGAACAGGGCCACCGGCGTACGTCATGGAGCTGGCGGCTCGTGCGAAGCCGTCCAGGTCGAAGGGGATGACCCGCAGGGTGATGTGGTCGGCTTCGGAGCGTTCCAGCAGCTTGCTCAGTTGAGCCTGAGAGGCGGCCCGGTCACTGACCCTGATGCGTAGGGCCGCCTCGTGAACGACCAGCTCGTACGGGATGGTGAGCTGCTGACGCCGCATGCGGTGCCGGACACGCAACTCCAGCTCCTCGCAGGGAAGTTCAGGTACGCGCGCGGAGAAGACCGCGCGGGCGTAGTCCTCCGTCTGCAGCAGGCCCGGCACGTACAGGACGGCCACCTCGCGGAGGAACGTGGCGTGGTGGTCGAGTTCGGCCAAGTCCAGGAACGAGTTGGGCAGTGAACCCCGGAACTCCTCCCACCAGCCGTGTGTCCGGTCGGTGGCCATCGCCACCAGGGCATCGATGAACTCCTCGTCGGTGCAGGCGTAGTGCGAGGCGAGGCGGCGAAGACGCTGCTCGCTCACGCCCGCGAGGGCCGACTCGATGTGGGTGATCTGGGCGGGGGCCACCCCGAGCAGCGCGGCCGCCTGGCGGGAGTTGAGGCCCGCAGCCTCGCGGAGTCTGCGCAGCTCGGTCGCCAGGCGCATCTGGCGTGCCGTTGGTTCGCGCCTCTTCACCATCGACCGGCTCTCCTTACACGCCTGTTGGCGCTACTCGTTCGGCGTCAGATTACGCGATCGGCTTGCTGCGTCCCTAGATTTAGATCTACCGTCAGTGACGCAACATGAACGCTACGGAAGCGCACCGCGCCGTCCTGCCATGACGGCTGCGGCAATGCCACCGCGCGCGGGATCCCCACTCACTGACCGGAGTTGATGACGCATGCCCGAAGACGAGTCCATCGAGTCCTGGGACTACACGCTCTACATCCCCAACGACCTCAGAGCGGTGACCGTGTGCCGCCGCACGCTGCGCCTGATCCTGACCCTGCACGGGTTGATCGGGGTCGTGGACACCGCCGAACTGCTGGCGGCGGAGTTGGTCTCGAACGCCGTACGGCACACCAAGGGGCCGGCCGCGCTGAGGGTCCGCCGTACCCCGGAGGGCACGGTGTGGATCGGGGCGTGGGACACCGACCCGGCGCCGCCGGATCCCCCGCGTCCGCTGGAGCAGGTGGCGGAGCTGGAGTGGGAGGACGGGCGGGGGCTTGGGTTGGTGAAGGCGTTCGCGCAGTACTGGGGGTGGCAGCCGACGGCGCGGTTCGGGGACCGGGGGAAGTTCGTGTGGTGTGAGCTGGGGGCCGCGTGATGGTGAGCCAGTCGCATGAGGCGTTGCACCGGATCTTCCAGAAGGATCCGACGCTGCTGACGAAGGCGTTACAGAGGGTGCTGCACGTGCCCTTCCCGGAGCCGCGGGAGATCGCGGGACTGAACATCGACCTGACCGAGATCGAACCGGTCGAGCGCCGTGTGGACACGCTGCTGCGGGCGGAGACGGACGAGGGCACGTATCTGCTGGTGGTGGAGTCGCAGGGGAAGGTGGACGAGCGCAAGCGGGGCAGCTGGCCGTACTACCTGTCCTACCTGTACGAGAAATTCCGTTGCGAGCCGGTGCTGATCGTCATCACCCAGAGTAGTACGACGGCCAGGTGGGCTTCGCGCCCGATCCGGCTCGGCTTCCCGGGCTGGGAGTCGCTGACGGTACGGCCGCTGGTGCTCGGCCCGGACAACGTGCCGGTGATCGCGGACGAGCGGCAGGCCCAGAAGGACGTCCCCCTTGCGGTGCTGTCGGCCATGACACACGGGCGTGGCCCGCAGGCTCCGGCCATACTGGAGTCCCTGGCCGGCGCCCTGCGGACCATCGACCCGGACAGTGCCGCAGTCTTCGTGCAGTTCGTCGACTCCTGCCTGGCCGACCCCCAGGCGAAGCAGATGTGGAGGGACCTGATGACCGCCATCCAGTACTTCTGGCGACACCCCCTCGCCGAGCAGGTACGCGAAGAAGGCAGGGAACAGGGCCTGGAACAGGGGCGTATCCAGGACCGCCAGGAGATGACCCTGCGCATCCTGGAATGGCGCGGCCTCTCTGTTCCCGACTCTATCCGCGAGCGGGTCATGGCCTGCACGGACCTGGCCCAGCTGGAGCTCTGGGCCCAGCGCGCAGTACATGCCACGGATGCGGCGGAGTTGTTCGCCGAGGAGTGAGCAAGCGGCCGTAGGGCCGCTCGCTTCTCAGTCAGAGCCGTGCTTCCGTGCAGCGCGTCAAGGGCGCGCTGCGCGTCGCCTCCGGCGATCGACTCCGGTTCCTGGGCCGGTACCTCGCAGCCGCCGCGCGATGTCGATGTCGCGCTGAAGCGCGCTGAGCCGCGGTGGCTCCCGGCTGGCGTCGAGTACGACGGCATGCAGGCGATCTCCGACCTGGGGCGGTGCGATGCTCTGATACCACCATGAAGGATGCTTCACCTGATCGATAAATGCGGTCGTGCCATCAACGTCGACCTTCGCCCCCACAGGCGCCACCGCGACCACGGTCGCGTCAAGTTCCTGATGCTCTTGGAATATCAAGTCGGTCCTCTGAATGTGCAACCCCAACTACGCCTCTGGGGCAACTCGTCCTTCTCCAGCGCGGATGAGAAGGGGGCGAGTTGGGTGGTCGTGCTGCAGCGCGGCGTCGCGAAGATCGGGCCCCGAATCGCTCTGCGCCCTCAAAGCGTTCCGGTTGCAGCCTCGCTCTGGATGCTGAGATTAGCGTTCTGGGAGTGGGATCTGCTGGAGACACAGGATGATGTGCTCGAAATCAGATTGCGCCTTGAGGCAAAATTCCTGGTCGTGGACGTTGATGGAGTGGACGACGTCTGCGAAATGCGGACTCTCAAGTCCCTGAGCTTCACGCAGAATCCGACTTGGAAGCAGGATCCAATTCTTTCTACTCCTATCCAGTTCCCATTCGACTTGAGTGGGAAGATCTCGCACTGCATTCTCGATGTACTGTGCGATTCCTTCATGGGGAGCCGCGTAGCGCCACCCCATGTAGGGCACCTGATGGTAGCCGTACACATGGTTGTACTCCGCGGGCAGCTTGAACCAAGCGAGTTCTCCAAACCTACTGAGGGCCTGCATGGCCGCTGTGCCTCGAGTTTCCATCGAATTCCCTAACTGTGCTACCAGAGGGGTCCTGAATACCCTCCGTTTCCGGCGACGAGCTTCTTTCCTTGATTAGACAGCCGAATGGCCCGTTCGTAGTCTCCGTACGGTATTGGGCTCTGGCTCATCCCTGGATCGTATACATATCTTCCGTCGGTGTAGACGTCGTGGTAACGATATGTGGTCAGTTCCTGCCCCATCCTCTCGGGGATCATGATTTCGGAGCTGTTATGTATCGTGAAGTTAATTATCTTACCTTCCCCTCCGGTCTCGCGGAGAATGTACTCGGCGATTTCTGAACAGTCTATGTTTCCGCCGATCGGCGCAGACCTCATGGCGCGCGTTGCAGCGTCGCTCGGAGGATAGTTAGGATTCGAGTCCCTGAAGTTAAATGTTCCTCGCGGTTCTTCTCCGTCGGGATATTCGGGTGCGAGTCCTAGCGAATCAGAGTGCGCGTGAGGGTTATGGACGTACGCAGCAGGGTTGGGCGCGGGTACAAGACCGAGAGGGTCGGCTGAGGCGTAGCGGGCCGTCTCAGGGTCGTAGTGGCGGAAGTAGTTGTAGTGGAGGCCGGTTTCGGGGTCGTAGTACTGGCCTGGGAAGCGAAGAGGAGTGTAGGTGGTGCTCTTCGCTGCCCATGCCGTCGTTCCCCACAGGGTGCTGCGGGTGCGCCAGGCGATGTCGCCCTGTTCGTCGATCAGTTCGCTGGGTGTGCCGACAAGGTCGGTGATTATGGCGAAGAAGCGGGAGTCGATCTGCTCTTGGGGCGCGTCGGCCGCGGTGATGCGTTCTGTTTGGGCGAGGGGGCGTAGGCCCTGGTGGTCCCAGGTGAGGGTGACCGGGTTGGGGAGGTCGGGGGAGGTTGTCGTCTGTTCGCAGAGGGTGGTGCCGGCCCAGGTGAAGTCCACCCGCTCCAGGACCGTTTCGCCGTCCTGGGCCATGCGGAGTTTTGCCGTGCGGCGGCCCAGGGGGTCGTAGGTGTAGCGCCAGCGGGTGCCGTCGGGGGTGATCACCGAGGTCAGGTGGTCCTCGGTGTCCCATTCGTAGTGCCAGGTGTCCGGCTTGCGTGAGAGGCGGGTTTTCTGGCGGAGGGTGATGCGGCCGAGGGTGTCGTGTTCGTAGCGGACGTTGCCGGCTCGGGTGATGCGGGTGCCCGTGTACGTGCGTGGGCCGGTGGCCTCCTGGCCCGGGTGGTCCGATGGCCAGGAGGCTTGGGTCTGGTTGCCGGCCTCGTCGTAGGCGTAGCGCTCTGTCCAGTTCGTCGCGTGGACCGCTGTCACCCGGCCGGTGGCGTCCAGGTCGAAGCGGCGGGTGCCGGACAACTGGTCGTCGATGCCGGTGAGGTTGCCGTCGGCCCGGTAGGTGTATGCCCGGTGCTGGACCGTGCGGCCCTCCGCGCCCGTCACCGACTGGGTTGTCAGGCGGCCCAGCGCGTCGAAGGTGTGCTCCAGTGTGACCGTTTCGCCGATGCGGCGGGTCAGTTCGCGTCCCGCCGGGTCGTATGTGAAGTCGATGGCCCGGCCTGATGCCACCATGTTCGTGCGGTGGCCTGCTGCGTTGTAGGTCCAGGTGGTGACGGCGCCTGTCGGTGTGGTGCGGCCCGTGCGGCGGCCCAGGGCGTCGTACTCGTACGTCGTCGTCCGGTCGTTGACCGTTTCGGAGTGGAGGCGGCCGTATCGGTCGCGCAGCAGGGTCAGGGTTGTGCCGTCGGGGCCCGTGGCCTGGGCGAGCTGGTCGGTGAAGTCGTATGCGTACGTCGTCACCTGGCCTGCCGCGTTTTTGCGGATCACCTGACCGAGTTCGTTGCGCTCGAAGGACGTCGCCTCGCCGAGGGCGTTCTGGCGTGAGACCAGGCGGCCCGCGGCGTCGTACTCGTAGGTGAGTGTGCGGTCGTCGAAGTCCGTCTCGGTCGCCAGGCGTCCGGCCGGGTCGTATTCGTACTCCCAGGTGAGGCCCTGTGGGTTCGTGACCTTGGTCAGGCGCAGTTCGGTGTCGTGGTCGAATTCGTAGCGGACGCCGTCCGGGCCCGTGCGGGCGCTCAGCAGGTCGAAGTGGGTGTACTCGAAGGCCGTGACGTGGCCCAAGTGGTCGGTATGGGCGGTGCAGTTGCCCTCGCCGTCGTACGTCCACGTCTCGGTCGTGCCGTCGGGAGCCTTTCGGCAGGTCAGGTGGCCTTCGATCGACCATTCCAGCCGGGTTGTGGCGCCTGTCGCGTCCGTGATCGCGGTGGGGTGGCCCAAAGCGTCCCGTTGGTATCGGGTCACCGCGCCCAGCGGGTCCGTCACCGTCACCGGGAGGCCGGTGCGGTCGCAGGCCACTGTCGTGGTGTGGCCCAGCGGATCTGTCACGGATGTGAGGTGGCCGGCCTCGTTGTACCCGAACCGGGTCGTCTGGCCCGCCGGGTCCGTCACCGATGTGCGGTTGCCCCGCTCGTCATACGTCTGGCGGATCACCGTGCCGTGCGGGTTCACCACCTTCACCGGCAGGCCCAGGTCGTTGTACTCCGCCTTCGACTCGCGCCCGTCCGGGCGGGTCACCGAAGTGAGGTTGCCCTCGTCGTCGTAGCGGAACGCTGTCGTGTGGCCCAGTGGGTCGGTGGTGGAGAGGAGGCGGTTGTAGCGGTCGCGGACGTAGCGGGTGGTCGCACCGAGTGCGTCGGTCTCCGCCACCACCTGCCAGGCCTTGTTGACCAGGTAGCGGCGGGTGTGGCCCTCGCCGGTCGTCGCCGTGGTGGTGCGCAGGCCCGTCGTGGGGTCCGGGTCCTCGTACGTCAGGCGCAGGGCCATGTGGCCCGCCGCGCCGGCCTCGGCGGTGCAGCGGTCCTGGTCGTCGTACTCGTAGGTGTAGGAGCGGTCGTTCGTGTCCGTCCACGACGTCACGCGACCCCGCTGGTCGTAGGTGAAACGCAGCGGCAGACCGGAGGAGTTGATGACCTCGGTGAGGTTGCCGTCCGTGTAGGCGAAGCGTTTCAGCTCCTCGCCGGTCGCGGTCAGGTGGTACGCCGTGATCCGGCCCGAGTCGGTGGTGATGCGCACGCCCTGGCCGGCACTCGTGGAGACCCCCACCGGGGTGCCGTTCGCGTCGTATTCGAACGTGATCCAGTTGCCGTTGCGGTCGTCGATCTGTTCCAGGACGGCGAGGCCGGGGCCTTCGTTGGCGAAGTGCCGTACCCGGCCGGTGCGGGGGTCGGTGATGGTGTAGCCGCCGTCCACGCGGTCCAGAGGGAGGCGGGGGCCGTGGCTTGCCACGGTGGGCACGCCAGGTGCCGGATGCGGGTACGACAGGAGGAGGCCGTCTTCGGTGACGTAGACGACTCCCTCGGCGTCGATCTCCAGGCGCTGGTCCAGAGTGGAGGACCAGGAGGGTCCGAACCAGCGGCCCAGGTGGTAGCCGGACTCGACGCGACGTGCGAGGGCCAGCGGGAGGGTGCCGGGGAGGGTGACGTCGGTCTGTGGCAGGTACATCTTGCCGGTGGCGAGGTCGATGGGGTCGGTGCCCTTGCTCTCCACCGACTCCGGCTCGCGCGAGGGCTGCTGGGGGTCTTCGCTGACCTTGTCCCGGGCGGTTGCCCTGCCGGCGTCCTCTGCTCCCGCCCGCGCTTCCTTGCGTGCCGTCGCCTCCGCCGCCTGGCGGGCCAGTCCCGCTTCCGCTCCTTCCCGTGCCAGCCCGGCTTCCATTCCGGCGCCGTCTCCGAGGAGGAACTGGGGGGCCAGGCGGCCGCCGAACTCCGAGGGGTCCTTGCGGGCCTGGGTCCACATGTCCTTCAGGGCGCGGTCGGGGTGGGAGGCGGTGGAGACCAGGCCCGAGAGGGTCATGCTGACGTTCTGCATGTACTGGGCGGGATGGGTGAGGTTGTACGGGTCCTCGGGATCCAGACCGCGGGCGAAGGCGATCAGGCCGGCCGTGCCCTTGACGAGGCCCCCGCCGAAATGGGTGAGTTCGATGCCGGTGGACACGGCGTTGTCCACGAGGTCACCCTTGAGACGCGCCAGCGGCGGGGGCTCGGCGGGGGAGTGGGCGAGGGCCGCCTGCACCTTGTCCTGTGCCTCGGAGGCGGCGGTGTTGCGCTGTTTGCGGGCCTCGGCGAGCTTGTGGACGGCGGCCTGGACGCCGGCCTTGCCCGGGTCGTGGAACGGTCCGGGCTTCGCACCCGGGTTCTCGTCTGTTGTGGCCTTGGCGTTGTAGGCGTCAACCTTCTTGTTGTAGGCGTCGACCGCGTCCTTGGACGCCTGCACCCCCTTCTTGTACAGCTCGATGGCTTCCTTGGCCTGGCCTTGCGCCCACTGGACGGTGTCGGCGTAGGACTCCAGGGCGCAGGCTGCCGCGTGGCAGGCCTCGGCCGCCTGCGCCCACTTGGCGGGGTGGACGCCGAACTTCTTGCGGAAGGCGTCGCCGCCCTCGCCCTGCCAGCCGGAGGAGTCGACCTTCTTCAGACCCTGGCTGACCTTGGTGAAGGCGGCGCTGAAGTCGCGCAGGTGCTTGGCGCTGGCGCGGATCGTGGCCGGGTTGCCGTGGATGAGTTCGTTCGCCTCGTCCGTCTGGCCGAGCTGCTGTTCCCCGGGGGTCGCGCCCAGGTCGGAGGCGATGCCGTCGCCCCAGTCCTCGAGCTTGTGCGCCCATGTGTGCAGTCCGACGTGGTCCAGCTTGTCGCCGACCTTGTGCGCGGCCCAGTCGACGCCCTCGCCGAGTTTCTCCTTGCCCTTGTCGTAGACATGCTCGGCACCGCCCAGGAGCGCGTTGGTCACATCCCCCAGGCCCATCAGCCCTCACCACCCGGCAGCTCACCGGCCAGATCGGCCGGGTTCAGGCCCGTCGGGGCGATGGTGTGGGAGGTCATGACGTCGTGTGCGGCGCCCTTCCAGCCCTGCTTGCTGTTGTCCCAGGCCGTCTCGAAGGACTGCTCGCTGTAGTCCGGGTGGGTGTAGGCGTGGGCGGTGCTGCCGGCCCACTGGCCCCAGCTCATCTTCTCGACGTCTTCCTCGGAGGCGTACGGATTGCCCACCAGCGAGTTCGCACCGACCTTCAACGTGCCACTGACGTACTGATCGGTCTCGTAGTACGTGCCCGCCGCCAGACCCGTCTTCTCGGCAAACCCGTTGCCCCTCGTTGATCAGCGAGCGCACGCCCCACTCCCAGCGCTCGCAGAACGACTTGAACGCGCCCGTCAGCCCCTCATGCCCCAACTCCAGCCCCGACAGAGCGATCTCACCGAAGCCACGCCCGGCCCCGGCCTCACCGACCATGCCGAGCTCCCTCAGCTCACCCAGCGCATCGGTCAGGCCCTTGGCGATCAACGCCAGCCCGTCCGTCTTCAAGTCCCCGTTAACGTCTGTCACGCCAAGTCCCCCATCTGCGCCCCCACACCGACCGCCGCCCCGTCCGGCACGATCCCCCGCACCGGCGGGAACAGCGCCCCCTCGCCCTCACTGCCCACATCCAACGCGACCCCGCACGGCACCCCCACCGCCACCACCCCCGCGTCCAGCAGACGCGCCCCCAGCCACCGCTGGTACGCCCACTCCCGCTCACCCTCGCCGCGCGCGACCGCGAAACGGGCCAGCGCACGCTCGTGGGAGAAGGCGTAGATCCAGCGGACACCACCGAAGTCGGCCGTCAACGGCGCCTCGTCCTCGTCCACCGGCACCAGCACCGCCGCACGACGGAACCCGCCCAGCAGCACCGCGAACGCGCGACGCCTGCGCTCGACGGCGTCCGGCGCGTCAGGCACAGCGTCACGCGTATGGAGCCCCTCGAACGCCTCCGGCCGGAGCGTGTCCCGCTGGTCGGTGCGGGCCGGGTCCATGTAGTCGTACAGCCGTGACCTAGGTATTCGTGCGGTCGAGTCGGAATCGCCCCCGTGTTCGAACATGTCCCGGATCCTCACATCGGCCCATTGCGCATCGCAACACGGAACGGGGAGCCGGTGCACGGGTCGGCTGATTTTCGATCCCAGCGTGCACGAATGGCTGAGGCACGAGCAGGAGCATGCCCGAGCCCGGCGTGGCCGCGATCGTGGCGGCGCTTCGTGGGATCGTGGCGCGGGGGTGCAGGGCACCCTGGTGCCGTTGGCGGACGGATGAGACGGTCAGGCCTCGTCGAACTCCGCGCACATCCTGCGCAGCACCACCCCGCACCGCCGGGCGTACGCGTGCTGCAGCCCCCGGGTCGCCGGGCCGCCCGCCCTCGCGTACCACTTGGCTCCCCTGCTGAACGCCGCGACCGTCAGCCAGACCGTACCGTCGCCCGTGCGGTCGACGATGAAGGCCTCCTCGCCGCATTCCGGGTGGCCCTGCAGGGTGCCGTAGGCCCAGCCGGCGCGGCGGGGTTCGTCCGCCGTCCAGATGATGCGGCAGGGGGCCTTGATGACGCCCGCCAGGGTGACCGTGACGTCGACGTCCGGAGCCGCGCGGTCGGCGGTGGCGTCGATGCCCACGCCCAGGGCACGGTGCATCTCCCAGGTGAGGACCGCCTCGGCGGCCCGCTGGAACACCTTGTGCCCCTCGCCGAGGCGGGTGCGGACGAGCATCGGGTGGAAGCCGGGCGGGCAGTACGTCAGGTCGTCGCGGGTCGCGCCGACCGGCTCGTAGGTGAAGGGCGCGGAGGACATGGGTCACAAGAGTAGGGCGGCACCCGGAACGATCTCCGCCCGGGTGCCGCCCGTCCGCCACTGCGCGTGCGTCAGCTGACGTTGACCGCCGACCAGGCCGCGGCCACCGCGTTGTACTCGGTGCTGCCGGAGCCGTACAGGTCCTTGGCGGCGTTCAGGGTGCCCGTGCGGGCCGCCTTGTAGTTCGTCGTGGACGTGAAGTACGTGGTCAGCGCCTTGTACCAGATCTGCAGCGCCTTGGCGCGGCCGATTCCGGTGACCGTCGAGCCGTTGGACGTCGGCGAGTTGTAGCTCACGCCGTTGATCGTCTTCGCGCCGCTGCCCTCCGACAGGAGGTAGAAGAAGTGGTTGGCGACGCCCGACGAGTAGTGGACGTCCAGGTTGCCGACGGAGGAGGACCAGTAGTCCGCCGAGCCGCCGTCCTTGCTGGGCTTGTCCATGTAGCGCAGCGGGGTGCCGTCGCCGTTGATGTTGATCTTCTCGCCGATGAGGTAGTCACCGGGGTCCTTGGCGTTGTTGGCGAAGAACTCCACGCCGGTGCCCATGATGTCGCTGGTGGCCTCGTTCAGGCCGCCGGACTCACCGCTGTAGTCGAGGCCCGCGGTGTTGGCGGTGACACCGTGGCTCATCTCGTGGCCGGCCACGTCCAGCGAGGTCAGCGGGTCGGCGTTGCCCGAGCCGTCGCCGTAGGTCATGCAGAAGCAGCTGTCGTCCCAGAAGGCGTTCACGTACGAGCTGCCGTAGTGGACGCGGGAGTAGGCGCCGACGCCGTCGTTCTTGATGCCGCTGCGGCCGAAGGTGCTCTTGTAGAAGTCCCAGGTCTCCTGCGCCCCGTAGGCGGCGTCGGCGGCCGCGGTCTGGTCGGAGGAGGAGGTGGAGGCGGTGCCGGTGCCGAAGGTGTTGGTCGAGTTGCTGACCAGGGTGCCCTTGCCGGACGTCTTGCGGGCCAGGTTGTAGGTCTTGTGACCGCCCCGCGAGGCGTCGGTCAGGTTGTACGACGAGCCCGACTGCGTGGTGGTGAGGCTGACGGTGCCCGAGTACAGCGTCTTGCCGGTGCCGGTCGCGTTCTCGATGCCCTGGTACTCGAAGAGCTTCTTGCCGGTGGCGGCGTCGGTGATGACGTGCAGCTGGTTCGGGGTGCCGTCGTCCTGCAGGCCGCCGACGATCGTCTCGTAGGCGAGGACGGGCTTGCCGGAGCCGGCCCAGATCACCTTGCGGGCGCCGTCCGCCGCGGACTTGGCGGAGCCGAGGGTCTTGGCGGCGGACACCGCCTGCTGCTCGGCCTTGGCGGCGCTGATCTGCGGCTTGAGCGAGGCCACCTTGATGGTCGCCTTGGTCGCCTTGGTGACACCCTCGGTCTTGCCGGACTTGGCGGTGTGGACGACGAGGTCGCCGCCGAGCACCGGAAGGCCCGCGTAGGTCCGCTCGTAGCGGGTGTGGACCGTGCCGTCGACGTCTCTGACGACGTCCTTGACGACCAGCTTCTCCTTGGCGCCGAGGCCTATGTGCTGCGCGGTCTCGGCGGCGTCGGCCTGGGCCTGCTGTATCAGGGAGGTGCGGGCGGAGGCGGACAGCGCGGTCGGGGCGGCGCCGGGGGTCGAGCTGGTCTTGCCGGCCGCGGTCGCGGTGGAGGCCAGACCGGTGGAGATGAGGGCTCCGGCGGCCACGGCGGTGGCGATGGCCAGAGTGGTGCGCTTGTGACGCGCGTAGCGGGGGGTCACGCAAGCTCCTTCGTGTGGGGAGTCCGGTCAGCGTGGGGTTACTGGCCGGAACGGTGTGGTGAAGCTCTGCGGCGGGTGAAGGAAGGGTGACATCAGGGACGCGTACATGTCAGGGCCCTGAAGTGATGTTGGCCGAAAGTCGACTGTCCGAGAAACGTTGCGGGTGTGTTAACCGGTGTCGTCCGAGGGTGCCGGACCCTCGGACGACGCCCAGTTCCCGGGCTGTTGACGGCCGGTTTACGGGAACGTCAGCTTCCAGCCGTTGATCGTTCCGGTGTCGTAGGTGGCCTGATCCTGCACCCTCAACTTCCAGGTCCCGTTGGCGGGTTCGGCGGAGGCGTTGACCGTGTAGGTCTGCTTCACGTTGTCCGCCGAGTCCGAGGAGCTGAAGTTCTTCAGACGGTAGGCGGTGCCCGACGGGCCGACGAGGTCGATCACCAGGTCGCCCCGCCAGGTGTGCGTGATGTCGACGCTCACCTGGAGGTTGCTCGGCGCGTTTCCGCTCCTGCCGGAGACCGTGATGGGCGAGGTGACGGCAGGACCGTTGTCCGGGATGGCGACGGCGGTGTTGCTCTCGTACGTCGTCCCGCCGCCGCCTCCGCCGCCCCCGCCGCCGGAGCGCGACCCGACCGCCACGCCCGCCCAGGCGTCCTGCACCGCCTTGTACTCGGTGCTGGAGGTGCCGTAGAGCTCGCCGGCCGCCGCGAGGGTGCCGGTGCGGGCGGCCGCGTAGTCGGTGGTGGAGGTGAACTTGGTGGTCAGCGCCCGGTACCAGATCTGCAGCGCCTTGTCCCGGCCGATGCCGGTGACCGGAAGCCCGTCCGCCGTGGGCGAGTCGTAGCTGACGCCGTTGATCACCTTGGCGCCGCTGCCCTCGCTCAGCAGGTAGAAGAAGTGGTTGGCGACACCCGAGGAGTAGTGGACGTCCAGGTTGCCGACGCCCGAGTACCAGGAGTCGGCGGAGCCGCCGTCCTTGCTGGGCTTGTCCATGTAGCGCAGCGGGGTGCCGTCGCCGTTGATGTTGATCTTCTCGCCGATGAGGTAGTCGCCCTTGTCGGACGAGTTGTTGGCGTAGAACTCGACGCCGGTGCCCATGATGTCGCTGGTGGCCTCGTTCAGGCCGCCCGACTCGTCGCTGTAATCCAGCCCCGCGGTGTTGGCGGTGACACCGTGGCTCATCTCGTGCCCGGCGACGTCGAGCGCGGTCAGCGGGTCGGCGTTGTTCGAGCCGTCGCCGTAGGTCATGCAGAAGCAGCTGTCGTCCCAGAAGGCGTTCACGTACGAGTTGCCGTAGTGGACGCGGGAGTAGGCGCCGACGCCGTCGTTGCGGATGCCGCTGCGGCCGAAGGTGTTCTTGTAGAAGTCCCAGGTCTCCTGGGCGCCGTAGTGGGCGTCCGCGCCCGCGGTCGCCGCGTTCGACGTGGTGCCGTTGCCCCAGGTGTCGTTGTTCTGCGAGAACAGGGTCCCGGTGCCCGAGCTGCCGTGGTTCAGGTTGTACGTCTTGTGGCCGCCGCGTGCCCCGTCGGTCAGCGTGTACGTCGAACCCGACTGGGTCGTCGTCAGCGTGACCTGCCCGCTGTACTGGGTGTTGCCGACGCCGGTCTCGATGCCCTGGTACTCGAAGAGCTTCTTGCCGGTGGCGGCGTCGGTGATGACGTGCAGCCGGTTCGGGGTGCCGTCGTCCTGGAAACCGCCCACGACCGTCTCGTAGGCGAGGACGGGCTTGCCGGAGCCGGCCCAGATCACCTTGCGCACGGAGTCGGCGGACTGCTTGCTGCCGCCGAGGGCCTTGGCCCGCTGCACGGCCTGCTTCTCGGCCGTGGCCTTCGACACCGCCGGGGTGAGACCGGCGACCTTCAGGGTGGCGCGGGTGGCCTTGATGACGTCCATGGTCTTGCCGGACGTGTCGGTGTCCACGACCAGGTCGCCGCCGAGCACGGGAAGGCCGGCGTAGGTGCGCTCGTAGCGGGTGTGCAGGGTGCCGTCGCCGTCCTTGACGACGTCCTTGACGACCAGCTTCTCCTTCGCGCCGAGGCCGAGGGAACGGGCGGTGGCGGCCGTGCCGGCGTCGGCGTGGCGGATCAGTTCGACACGCTGCGAGGGCGTGAGCCTCACGGCCGCGTGGGCCGGATTCACCTTGCCGGGCCGGGGCTTCGCCGGTGCGGCACTGGCCGCGCCCGACTGGACGGCGGCGGCGAGCAGGGCGGCGACGCCGGCGAGGGCGACGGTGGCGGTACGACGCGGGGTGTAGGGGGTGCGTCTGGGTGAGGAACTCCGTCTCAACACTGACTCCTTCTGCGTGGCCGCGGGTCACGCGGCCAGGGGAGACCGGACGGTGGGTTTGGGACGTCCGGGGCAGAACAGGGGCGTTGCGCGGAACCATGTGCAGGCCGCTCACGGACAGGTGGAACCGTGGGGTTGTTGTGAGTCGGCCTGGGAAGAGTGACAGGGGATCGGCGCACCTGTCAGGACCGCGTCACAAACTTGGCCGGAAATGGTTCGTTGACCGGATGTTCATGTTCGATATACGGAGTCGTCACCAGGGCGGGGGATGGGGGCGGCGGTTCCGCCACCGGCCGTGCGCACGGGCGCGGTTGTCCGGTTCCGGGCGCGGGGTGCCGGTGTCAACGGCCCTGTCCCTGCCGGGTGCGGCCGGCGAATGCGCTCGCCGTCCCCCCGTACGGACCCGCCGACACCCGGCGCCTACTGGCCGGCGGCCCCGGAGGGAGCCGTACCCTCTCCCGGCGGCGGCTCGGAACGGCCGGCCGGGTCCCCGTGCCACGTCCGCCACAGGGCCGCGTAGGCGCCGCCGGCCGTCACGAGGTCCTCGTGCGTGCCCAGTTCCGTCAGGAGGCCGTTCTCCATGACCGCCACCCGGTCGGCGTCGTGGGCCGTGTGGAGGCGGTGGGCGATGGCGATGACCGTACGGCCCTCCAAAACGCCGGCGAGGGCGCGCTCGGTGTGCCGGGCCGTCGTGGGGTCCAGCAGGGCGGTCGCCTCGTCGAGGATCAGGGTGTGCGGGTCGGCCAGCACCACCCGGGCCAGGGCGAGTTGCTGCGCCTGCGAGCCGTCGGTGCCGTGGCCGCCCTCGCCCAGCCGGGTGTCCAGCCCGTCCGGCAGGTCACCCACCCAGTCGTCGGCACCGACCGCCGCGAGCGCCGCCCACAGATCCGCGTCCGTGGCCGCCGGTTCGGCGATCAGCAGGTTGTCGCGGACCGTGCCGAGGAACACATGGTGCTCCTGCGTCACCAGGACCACCTGGCGGCGCAGCAGCTCCGGCTCCAGCTCGGCGACCGGCACCCCGCCCACCGTCACCGCCCCGGTCCCGGGCCGGTCGATGCCCGCGAGCAGCCGGCTCAGCGTCGTCTTCCCGGCACCCGAGGGGCCCACCACCGCGAGCCGTTCCCCGGGCCGTACCGTCAGATCCACTCCGCGCAGCACCTCGCCGCCGCGCTCATAGGCGTAGCGGACCCCGCGCACGTCGATCCGGTCGTCCGCCGGGACCGGGGAACCGTCCGCGGTCCGGTCGCCCGGCGCCTCGGCCAGCCCCTCCACGCGCGCGAACGAGGCGCTGCTGCCCTGCAGTTGCTCCACCCGCATCAGGATCTGGTCCAGCGGCTCGGTGAACTGCCGCAGGTACAGCGCCGCGGCCACCACCGCGCCCACCCCCACCGAGCCCCGCTGGTGCAGCCACCCGCCGAGCAGCAGCACGCCCACCACGGGCACGGTGTACGTCACCTCCACCGCCGGGAAGAACACCGTGCGCAGGAACAGCGTGCGGAACCGGGTACGGCGGGACGTCTCCAGCGCGTCGCGGCTCGCCGCGATCCGCCGCTCCCGCAGCCGGAACGCCTCGACCGTCCGGGCTCCGGCCGCCGTCGAGGCGACGATCTCCGCGACCTGGGACGTGGCCGCGCCCTCGGCGAGATAGCCGTCCCGGGCCCGGCGCAGATACCAGCGCAGCGCGAGCCAGATCGGGGACAGCCCGAGCAGTCCGAACGCCCCGAGCAGCGGGTCCAACGCGAACACCGCGCCCAGCACGAACAGCGCCTGCACGGTGTTGACCAGCAGCTCCGGGCCGACGTCCCGCAGCGTGGTGCCGACGATCGCCACGTCCGCCGTGCCACGCGCCGTCAGGTCGCCGGTGCCCGCGCGCTCCACCACGGACGCGGGTAGTGCCAGCACCCGCTCGACGTACTCCTCGCGCACCCGGGCCAGCGTCCGCTCCCCGAACCGGTACCCCACATACCGTGCCCAGCGGGCCAGCAGCAGCTGGGCCAGCGCGCACAGCAGGATCCAGGGCGCGAGCCGGTCCACCGCGCCGACCCCCTGCCCGGTCCGTACGTCATCCACGATCCGCCCGACCAGCCACGGCCCGGCCAGACCGGCCCCCGCCGCCAGCGCGTTCAGCAGCAGCGCGGCGGCGAACGCCCGCCCGTCGGCGCGCACCAGCCGCAGCATGGCCCGCCGCACCCGCCCCTGGTCCGCGACCGGCAGCAACCCCTCACCCGCCGTCACCGTACGATCCCCTCCGTGTCCCGGGCCACGAGTGAGCGGTAGCCCGGCTCGGTGGCCAGCAGCCGTTGGTGCGGGCCGGTCGCCGCGACCTTTCCGTCGACCAGGAACACCACCGTGTCCGCGTGGTCCAGCACCAGCGGCGAGGTGGACGTCACGACCGTCGTACGGCCCTCCCGGGCCTGGCGCAGGCGTCCGGCGACGGTCGCCTCCGTGTGCGCGTCCAGCGCCGAGGTCGGCTCCACCGCGAGCAGTACCTCCGGGTCGGCCAGCAGCGCCCGGGTGAGCCGGATCCGCTGCCGCTGGCCGCCGGACAGGCTGCGGCCCTGCCCGGCCACCGCGGAGTCGAGTCCGTCCGGCAGGCCGCGTACGACGTCCTCGGCGGCGGCCGCGTACAGGGCCCGGCCGAGCGCCGTCGCGTCCGGCGTGTGCTCGGCGGCCACGACCTCCCGCAGCGGCCCGGCGAACAGGTCGGCCTCGTTGTCCGCGACCAGGACCCGCTCGCGCACCTCCGCCAGCGGGACCGCGTCCAGCCGCACCCCGCCCCAGGTGGCGTCGGTCGGCCCGAAGCGGCCCAGCCGGTCGACCACGGCGGCGGCGTCGGCGGGCCGGGCGGCGGCCAGCGCGGTCAGCCGGCCCGGCACCACCCGCACCCCGGACGCCGGATCGTGCAGCTCGGCAGGCCCCTCGGGCGCCGCCAGCGTGCCCTCGTCCGGCTCCGGCTCCAGCCGCAGCAGCCGTACCACCCGGCGCGCGGCCACCACGCCCCGGTTCATGTCGTACGCCATCTGCACGAAGAAGGCCACGGGACCGATCAGCACCGCCACATAGCCGTACACCGACACCAACTCGCCGATGGTGAGGGACCCCTGGGCCGCGAGCCGGGCGGCGAGCCAGGTCACCACGGCCAGGAACAGGGTGGGCAGGCCCACGCCGAGCGCCTGCACCCAGCTGGCCACGGCACCCACCCGGTAGCCCTGCGCCCGCAGCCGTTGCGAATCCGTGCGGAAGGCGTCCGCGAACAGCCCCTTGCCGCCGAGGCCGTTGAGGACACGCAGCCCGCCCGCGAGGTCCCCGATCCGTGCGGCGAGCACACCCTGCCGTTCCCGGTAGCCGCTCTCCGCGCTCTGCAGCCGCAGCGTCAGCGGCCCGGTGACCAGCGCGATCACCGGCAGTCCGAGGACCACGACGGCGGCCAGCGGGACCGAGACCGCCAGCAGCAGCCCGGCCACCACCACATAGACCACGGCCGAACCGACGCCCGGCCCGACCACGGTCAGCGCCTGCGCGACGGTGTGCACGTCGGCGACCCCGATCGTCACCACCTCACCGGCCCCCGACCGGCGGGGCAGCGCGGCGCCGAGCCTCACCACATGGCCCACGACCACCTTCACCGTGCGGAAGTAGGCGTCCATCCGCACCCGGGTCATCGTGCGGTGCCGCATGATGCTCAGCCAGGCGTTCACCGACCCGAGCACGAACATCACCACGCTCCAGCCGGCCAGCACCCCCAGCCGTCCCGGCACCAGACCGTCGTCCACGGCCCGCGCCATCAGGTACGGCTGCGCGGCCAGCAGCACCATCCACACACTGCCCAGCAGCGCCCCGGCGGCCGACCGGCCCGGCTGGCGCAGCACCAGCCACCACAGGTAACACCAGCCGCCGCGGGTGTCGGGCGTGCCCGGCTCCTCGTACGCGTCGATCATCCCGTGCGTGCCCCCGTTCCCCGGCTAGGCCAGACTGTCCCGCCACGCCTTGTGCAGATCCGCGAACCGGCCCGTGCCGGCGATCAGTTCGCCGGGCCGGCCGTCCTCGACGATCCGGCCCCCCTCCATCACCAGCACCCGGTCCGCGATCTCCACGGTCGACAGCCGGTGCGCGATGACGACCGCCGTACGGCCCCGCAGCACCGTCGACATCGCCCGCTGCACGGCCCGCTCGCCCGGGATGTCCAGCGAACTGGTCGCCTCGTCGAGGATCAGCACCGCCGGGTCGGCGAGCAACGCCCGTGCGAAGGCGACCAGTTGGCGCTGACCGGCCGAGATGCGCCCGCCGCGCTTGCGCACGTCGGTGTCGTAGCCGTCGGGCAGCGCGCTGATGAACTCGTGCGCGCCGATCGCCTTCGCCGCCCGCTCGATCTCCGCACGGGTGGCGTCGGGCCGGCCGATGGCGATGTTGTCCGCGACCGTACCGGAGAACAGGAACGCCTCCTGGGTCACCATGACCACCCCGCGTCGCAGCTCCGGCACGGCCAGCTCGCGCAGATCCACGCCGTCCAGCAGCACACGGCCGTCGGAGGGGTCGTAGAAGCGGGCGAGGAGCTTGGCGAGCGTGGACTTGCCGGCACCCGTGGCACCGACCACGGCGACCGTCTGCCCGGCCGGCAGGGTCAGATCGAAGCGGGGCAGCACCTCGCCGCCGGTGCGGTAACCGAACCGGACCCCGTCGAAGACGACCTCGCGGCCCGGGAAGTCGCCCTTCAGCGGCGGGAGTTCACGTGGCACCGCCGGCTCCGGCACGGACGGGGTCTGGGCCAGCAGCCCGGCGATCTTCTCCAGGGAGGCGGCGGCCGACTGGTAGGCGTTCAGGAACATGCCGAGCCGGTCGATCGGGTCGTACAGCCGCCGCAGGTACAGCACGGCCGCCGCCAGCACGCCCAGCTCCAGCGAGCCGGACGCCACCCGGTAGGCGCCCCACAGCACCATCCCCGCGACCGCCGTGTTGGCCACCAGCCGGGAGCCGACCACATAGCGGGCCATCTCCAGCAGCGCGTCCCCGTTCGTGCGCTCGTGCCGCCGGTTGAGCACCCCGAACTCGGCGTCGTTCGCGGCCTCCCGGCGGAAGGCGCGCACCGGACGGATGCCGTTCATCGTCTCCACGAACTTCACGATCACCGCCGCGATCGCCGTGGACCGCACCCGGTACACCCGTCCCGCCCGCCGCTGGTAGAGCCGTACGAGCACGTAGAGCGGCGCGAAGGAGGCCACCGCGACCGCGCCCAGGCCGACGTCCAGCCACAGCAGCATCGCCGAGATGTAGACGAAGGACAGGACGACGGTCACCAGCTCCTGCAGACCCTCGCCCAGCAGCTCGCGCAGCGACTCGACGTCCGTGGTGGACCGGGAGATCAGCCGTCCGGACGTGTACCGCTCGTGGAAGTCGATGCTCAGCGCCTGCGCGTGCCGGAAGATCCGGCCCCGCAGATCGAGCAGCACGTCCTGGCTGACCCGGGCGGAGGCCTCGATGAACGCGAACTGCAGCGCGCCGGACAGCAGCGCGCACAGCAGACAGCCGACGGCCACCGCGATGAGCGGGCCGTGCCGGTGGTCCCGGAACGCCGGTACGGCGCTGTCGATGGCGTACGCCACCAGCAGCGGGCCCGCCTGCACGGCCGCCTGCTGGAGCAGCAGCAGGAGCATGGTCACCGCGGCCCGGGCCTTCAGGGGCGCGAGCAGCGAGCGCAGCAGGGTGGCCGTGGCGCCGGGCGGGGCGGGCAGCACGTCCCGGTCGAAGACGTCGCCGTCACTGCCGTGGCCCTCCCCGCGCGGGCCGAGTTCGTCGTCCTCGGCCGGGGGAGTGGAGGCGGTCGTGGTCGTCAACGGGGTTCCTCCTCGTCCTCGTCCCCGGACATCAGATGCGCGTACTCGGCGTTGGTGCGCAGCAGTTCCTGGTGGGTGCCGACGGCGGTGATCCGCCCGCCCGAGAGCAGGGCGACCCGGTCGGCGAGCAGCACGGTGGAGGGGCGGTGGGCCACGATCAGCGCGGTGGTGTCGGCGAGGACCTGCCGCAGCGCGGCCTCCACGGCGGCCTCCGTGTGCACGTCCAGGGCGGACAGCGGGTCGTCCAGCACCAGGAACTCCGGTCTGCCGACCACCGCGCGGGCCAGCGCGAGGCGCTGGCGCTGCCCGCCGGAGAGGCTGAGGCCCTGCTCGCCGACGCGGGTGCCGGTGCCCTGGGGGAGGGCGTGCGCGAAGTCGGCCTGCGCGACGTCCAGGGCCCGGTCGAGGTCCGGCCGGCCGGCGCCGGCCGCCGCGCCCATGAGGACGTTCTCGCCGACGCTCGCGGAGAACAGCGTGGGTTCCTCGAAGGCGACGGCGACCTTGGCACGCAGCTCCTCGCGGGGCATCGCGGCGATGTCGGCACCGTTGAGGGTGATCCGCCCGGAGGTGACCTCGTGCAGCCGGGGGACGAGGGCGGTGAGCGTGGTCTTGCCGCTGCCGGTCGCGCCGACGAGGGCCATGGACTCGCCGGGGCGGATGTGCAGGTCGATGTGGCTGAGCAGGGGCGGGGAGCCGGGGGGTGCGTCGGGGTAGCGGAACCGGACGCCCTCGAAGCGCAGGCCGGTGCCTGCGGGTGCCGCCTGCCCGCGCTCGCGGGGTGCTGGTGCGCCGCCCCGGCCGGCGGCGGCCGGGGTGTCCTCCGGCGCCTCGTCCAGCACCTCGAAGTACCGCTCGGTCGCCGTCGCCGCCTCCTGGCTCATCGCCAGGAGGAAACCGATCGAGTCCACCGGCCACCGCAGCGCGAGGGCCGTGCTCAGAAAGGCGACCAGGGTGCCCGCCGACAGCCCGCCGTCGGCCACCCGGACCGCACCCAGCACGAGCGCCGCCCCGATCGCCAGCTCGGGCAGCGTCACGATGACACCCCAGATCATGGCGAGCAGCCGCGCCTTGCGCAGCTCCGTGCCGCGCAGGGTGACCGACAGCTCGCGGAACGCCCGCTCCTGGCTGCGGTGCCGGCCGAAGCCCTTGATGACGCGGATGCCGAGCACGCTCTCCTCGACCACCGTCGTCAGGTCGCCGACCTGGTCCTGGGCGCGCCGGGCCACCAGCGCGTACCGCCGTTCGAAGACCGCGCAGGTCCACATCACCGGGATCGCGGGGCCGAGGATGACCAGCCCCAGCACCCAGTCCTGCATCAGCATGATCACCACGCCGATGAGGATCGTGACCCCGTTGACCAGCAGGAACGTCAGCGGGAAGGCGAGGAACTGACGCAGCAGCATCAGGTCGGTCGTGCCCCGCGACAGCAGCTGGCCCGAGGCCCAGCGGTCGTGGAAGGCGACGGGCAGCCGCTGCAGATGCCGGTAGAGGCCCGCCCGCATCTCCGCCTCGACGCGCGACAGCGGGCGGGCCACCAGCCAGCGCCGTACGCCGAACAGGACCGCCTCGGCGATGCCGAGGAGGAGCAGGTACAGCGCGCCCAGCCAGACGCCGGCCGGGTCCCGGTCGGCGACCGGTCCGTCCACCATCCACTTCAGGACGAGCGGGATCACCAGCCCGGTACAGGAGGCGACGATCGCGACGAACGCGGCCGTGAACAGGCGTGCCCGCACAGGGCGGACGTACGGCCACAGACGCAGCAGCGTGCGTACGGCGGAACGGCCGGTCTCGGTGGTTGCACGTGTCGTGGGCATCACCGCGAGCGTACGGACCGGCACTGACATCGCCCACTGAGTTTCGGCCGGACCCCCCTCCGCCGTTGGTCCTACGACCTGGGTGTTCGACCCTTCGGACAGCGGTTCCGCACGACGGGTCGTAGGCCGGTATCAACCGATCGGACGATGCCGCTTCCAGCGGGGCGGCCGATGTGCCGGGGGCCGCCCGCCCGGGATGCTCGAGGCATGCCATCCGTCATCGAAGTCACCGATCTGCGCAAGTCGTACGGCGGCCGGGCCGTCGTCGACGGTGTCTCCTTCGCCGTCGAGGAGGGCGAGGTCTTCGGGATCCTCGGCCCGAACGGCGCGGGCAAGACCACCACCGTGGAGTGCGTCGAGGGGCTGCGGGTCCCCGACGCCGGCCGGGTCCGGGTCACCGGCCTGGATCCCGTCGCCGACCACGACGAGGTCGCCCGGGTCCTCGGCGCCCAGCTCCAGCAGAGCGAGCTGCAGCCCAAGCTGACCGTGCGCGAGGCGCTGGAACTGTACGCCTCGTTCTACCCGAACGCGGCCGACTGGCGGCCGCTCGCCGAACGCCTCGGTCTCGTCCCGAAGCTCGGCACCCGGTTCGCCAAGCTGTCCGGCGGCCAGCGGCAGCGGCTGTTCATCGCCCTGGCCCTCGTCGGCAACCCGCGCGTCGTCGTGCTGGACGAGCTGACCACCGGCCTCGATCCGCGCGCCCGCCGCGACACCTGGCAGCTGATCGAGGACGTCCGTGCGAGCGGGGTCACCGTGCTGCTCGTCACCCACTTCATGGAGGAGGCGCAGCGGCTCTGCGACCGGATCGCGGTGATCGACAAGGGGCGGGTGGCCGCACTCGACACCCCGGCCGGACTCATCCGCCGGTCGGCGGGCGCCACCGTCATCAGCTTCACCCCCTCGGCCCCGCTGCCCGACGACGACCTCGCCGGCCTCCCGGCCCTCGCCTCAGTCGAGCGCAAGGACGGCCGGATCACGCTGTCCGGCACCGACGAGACCGTGAACGCGGTCATCACCCTGCTCGCCCGGCACCGCATCACCGCCCATCAGCTCCGCGTCGTGGACGCGACCCTCGACGACGCGTTCCTGGACCTGACGAAGGAGGCCGCGGCATGAACACCGCCGTCCTGCGCACCGAGTTCCGCCTGTTCCGCCGCGAACCCGGCGCCGTTTTCTGGATCTTCCTGTTCCCGACGCTGCTCCTGGCCATCCTCGGTTCGATCCCGTCGTTCCGGGAGGCCGACAAGTCCCTGGGAGGGCTGCGGCCGGTCGACGCCTACGTCCCCATCGCCGTCCTGATCGCCCTGATCATGTCCGGGGTGCAGTCCCTGCCCCAGGCCCTGACCGGCCACCGGGAGCGGGGCATCCTGCGCCGGATGCGGCTCACCCCCGTACGGCCCTCCGCCCTGCTGTCCGCGCAGATGGTCGTGCAGGGCACGGTGGCGCTGGCCTCGGCGCTGCTCGCGCTCGTCGTCGGCCGGCTCGCCTTCGACGTGAAGCTGCCCGAACAGCCGGCCGGTTATCTGCTGGCCCTGCTGCTCGCGACGGCGTCGGCGCTCGCCCTCGGCTCCGTCGTCTCGGCGCTGTCCCGCACCACGAGGATCGCGAGCGCGATCGGCTCGGCGGTGTTCTTCCCGATGATGTTCTGCGCGGGTGTGTGGCTGCCGGTGCAGGAGATGCCGCACACGCTGGCCCGTGTGGTGCAGCTGACCCCGTTCGGTGCGGCGGCGCGCGCCCTGGGTGAGGCGGCGGCCGGGCACTGGCCGGGCTGGGAGCACCTGGGCGTGCTGGTGGCCTGGACGGTGTCGCTGACGGCCGGGGCGGCTCGCTGGTTCCGCTGGGAGTGAGCGGGCCGTGCCGGAGACTGGGGGGATGACGAACCCCGAGTACCAGCAGCCCCGTGCCTCCTTCCAGACGTGGGGGCCCTGGGCGCTGCTGGCCGCCGCGGTCGTCGCCGGGGTGATGTCCGCCCGGGTGGTCGGCGTGGACCGCGTCGGCCTGGTGGTCTGCGCGGTCCTCGTGCCCGCGGCCGTCGTGCTGCAGCTGTGGGCGCAGAGGGTGAGGCGAAAGCGGCCGGGACCGAACCGGACCAGTGTCTGCCTCTACCTGCTGCGCTGGGCCTTCGCCTTCGTGCTGACCTGGGCCAACCCGTTCTTCGCCTTCTACGCCGTGACCGGCTACTACATCGCGGTCCGGGAGCTGCCGCGCCGGCTGGTGATGCCCGGCCTGTTCCTGACCGCCGTCACCATGTCGGGCAGTGAGATCGGCGGCTGGCCGCCGCACGGGGTGACCCTGTGGCTCGGCTTCTTCCTCGTTCTGGCCGTGAACATGGGCATGGTCAGCGTCTTCACCCGGTACGCCCTGCAGGAGGAGGCTCGTTCTCTGAACCAGGCCGAGACCATCGGCGAACTGGAGCGCACCAACGCGGCGTTGCAGCGGGCCCTCGACGAGAACGCGGCCCTGCACGCCCAACTCCTTCTCCAGGCACGGGAGGCGGGCGTCGCCGACGAGCGCCGCCGGCTCGCCGCCGAGATCCACGACACCATCGCCCAGGGCCTGACCGGGATCATCGCCCAGCTCCAGGTCGTCGCGAACGCCCCCGACCTGAGCACCGCCCGCACCCACCTGGAACGCGCCTCGGCCCTCGCCCGGCACAGTCTCGGCGAGGCCCGCCGCTCGGTGCACAACCTCACCCCGGTCGCCCTCGCCGCCGACGGGCTGCCGGAGGCACTGAAGAAGACGGTCAGCGAGTGGGGTGAACGCACGGGCACGCGCGCGGAGTTCACCGTCACCGGCACCACCGAGCAGCTCCACGACGAGGTCTCGGCGACCCTGCTGCGCATCGCCCAGGAGGCCCTGTCCAACGCGGCCCGGCACGCCCGCCCGACCCGCGTCGGGGTGACCCTGTCCTTCATGGGCGACGAGGTCACGCTGGACGTCCGCGACGACGGCACCGGCTTCGACCCGGCCGCCGTACCGGAACGCACCCGCAGCGGCGGCTTCGGCCTGGAGGGCATGCGGGCCCGGGCCGAGCGCATCGCGGGCTCCCTCACGGTCGAATCGGAACCGGGGCAGGGGACGGCGGTGTCGGCTCGCGTACCGTTGGTGCGCGATGACCGCTGACACCACCATCTCCCTGCTGATCGTCGACGACCACCCGGTCGTCCGGGACGGCCTGCGCGGCATGTTCGAGTCCGCCCCCGGCTTCACCGTGCTCGGCGAGGCCGCGAACGGTGTGGAGGCGGTCGACCGGGCAACGGCCCTGGACCCGGACGTGATCCTCATGGACCTGCGGATGCCCGGCGGCTCCGGCGTCGACGCCATCCGCGAACTGGCCCGGCGCGGCGCCCGCGCGAAGGTGCTGGTCCTCACCACCTACGACACCGACTCCGACACCCTGCCCGCGATCGAGGCGGGCGCGACCGGCTATCTGCTCAAGGACGCCCCGCGCGACGAGCTGTTCACCGCCGTCCGGGCCGCCGCCGAGGGCCGTACGGTCCTCTCCCCGGCCGTCGCCTCCCGCCTGGTCCACGCGGTCCGCGCCCCTCGGCAGCCCGGCGCCGAGCCCCTCTCCGCCCGCGAGCGCGAGGTCCTGGCGCTGGTCGCCAAGGGCACCTCGAACCGTGAGATCGCCCGCGAGCTGTTCATCAGCGAGGCGACGGTGAAGACGCACCTCACCCACCTCTACGCCAAGCTGGGCGTCAACGACCGGGCGGCGGCGGTGGCGGTGGGGTACGACCGGGGGATCCTCGGCTGACCGGGCTTCCCGGGCAGGCCGGTTCCTGGCCGGATTCACCGGGTGTTCAGCCGGGATACGGTGGGTAGTTGACGTGGCGTCATACGGCGGCGCCGCCGCGTCCGAGGCGTTTTTCCGGCCGGTCATCAAGTCCGCGTCAAGGCCTTCCCTCGCGCTGTCCTCGCGCGGATAAACGTTCAATCAAAGGGCCTATCGGTCGGGCAAAGTGGTCTACTCGCATAGACGATCCCGGTGTTGTCATGCTCACGACCGCCCGGAATCCCTGCCGGGCACCACCCCGGGAGACCCCCACATGTCCCGAATACCCCGCCCCCTGGTGACCACCCTCTCCACGCTCGCCCTCGCCGCCGCGGGCCTCGGCGTCACCACCGGCTCCGCCCACGCGGCCAGTTGCAGCCAGGGCCACCTCCCCCTGCCCGACCCGGCCTGTACGCCCGGCGACCTCAACCCCGACGTCACCCAGGGCACCATCGGCTCGACCATCTGCGTCTCCGGCTGGACCGCGACCGTGCGGCCGCCGAGCTCCTACACCACCGCGCTGAAGAAGAAGCAGATCGTCGAGTACGGCTACTCGGACACCAGCCTCTCGGACTACGAGGAGGACCACTTCGTCCCGCTCGAACTCGGCGGCGCCCCCAGGAGCGAGGAGAACCTCTGGCCCGAACCCCACTACGGCGGCGAGACCTCCTCGGACAAGGACACCGTCGAGAACAAGCTCAAGAAGGCCGTGTGCGCCGGTGAGGTCGGCCTCACCGACGCGCAGAAAGCCATCATGACCGACTGGACGACCGCACTGTCCAGCCTCGGCCTGAGCTGAGCCGGCACTCGCCGCAGGGCCGGTGGCTCCACCGGCAGAGCCCAGTGGTTCAACCGGCCCCGCCCTCAGCCCACCCTCAGCAGCAGCACCGCCCGCTCCGGCACCGTGATCTCCGTACCCGCCGGGTGGACCGTGCCCGGGGCGCCCGCCTGTTCCTCCCGCGAGGTGTCCACGACCACCTCGTACCGCTCCGCCCACGGTGACCCCGGCAGCACGAAGCCCGTCGGCCGGTCGCCCGCGTGCAGCACCGCGAGGAAGCTGTCGTCCACGACCGGTGCGCCCCGCTCGTCCCGGCCCGGGATGTCCCGCCCGGAGAGGTACATGCCGAGCGTGGCCGCGGGCGCGTACCAGTCGGCCTCGGTCATCTCCGCGCCCCGCGCGGTGAACCAGGCGAGGTCGCGCAGCCCGTCCGCCGAGTGGGCGCGGCCGGAGAAGAAGGCACGGCGGCGCAGCACCGGGTGCCGGTGGCGCAGGGCGATCAGCCGGGACGTCAGGTCGAACAGGGGGCGCCAGGCCGGATCGTCCAGCAGCGACCAGTCCAGCCAGCTGATCTCGCTGTCCTGGCAGTAGGCGTTGTTGTTGCCGCGCTGCGTGCGGCCGAGTTCGTCGCCGGCCACCAGCATGGGCACCCCGGTGGACAGCAGGAGCGTCGTCAGGAGGTTCCTCAGCTGACGGCGGCGCAGGGCCCGTACCCGCTCGTCCTCCGTCTCGCCCTCGACCCCGCAGTTCCAGGAGCGGTTGTCGTCGGTGCCGTCGCGGTTGTCCTCGCCGTTGGCCTCGTTGTGCTTGTTCTCGTACGACACCAGGTCGCGGAGGGTGAACCCGTCGTGCGCGGTGACGAAGTTGACCGAGGCGTACGGGCGCCGGCCGCCCCAGGCGTACAGGTCGCTGGAGCCGGAGAGGCGGTAGCCCATCTCGCGGACGTCCGGCAGGGCGTGCCGCCAGAAGTCGCGGACCGTGTTCCGGTAGCGGTCGTTCCACTCGGTCCACAGCGGGGGGAAGGCGCCGACCTGGTAGCCGCCCGAGCCGATGTCCCACGGCTCGGCGATCAGCTTGACGCGCCTGAGGACCGGGTCCTGGGCGATGACCGCGAGGAACGGCGAGAGCATGTCGACGTCGTGCATCGAGCGGGCGAGCGCCGCCGCGAGGTCGAAACGGAAGCCGTCGACGCCCATCTCCGTCACCCAGTAGCGCAGCGAGTCGGTGATCAGGCGCAGCACCTGGGGCTGGACGACGTGCAGGGTGTTGCCGCACCCGGTGTAGTCGGCGTACCGGCGGGCGTCGTCCTGCAGCCGGTAGTAGCCGCGGTTGTCGATGCCCTTCAGGGACAGCGTCGGGCCCAGCTCGCCCGCCTCCGCCGTGTGGTTGTAGACCACGTCGAGGACCACCTCGATGCCGGCCGCGTGCAGCGCGCGCACCATCCGCTTGAACTCGCCGACCTGCTGGCCCGTCGTACCGGAGGCGGCGTAGGCGGCGTGTGGGGCGAAGTAGCCGATGGAGTTGTAACCCCAGTAGTTCCTCAGGCCCCGGCGCAGCAGGTGGTCCTCGTGCGCGAACTGGTGGACGGGCAGCAGCTCCACGGCCGTGACGCCCAGCCTCACCAGGTGCTCGATCGCCGCCGGGTGCGCGAGCCCCGCGTACGTGCCGCGCAGCTCCTCGGGGATGTCCGGGTGCAGCATGGTGAAGCCGCGCACGTGCAGCTCGTAGATGACCGAGTCCGCCCAGGGCGTCTTGGGCCGACGGTCGTCGGACCAGTCGTCGTCATCGTGCACGACGACGCCCTTCGGGACGTACGGCGCCGAGTCCCGGTCGTCGCGCACGGTGTCGGCGACGTACTGCTCGGGCCAGTCCCGGACGTGCCCGTACACCTCCGGCGGCAGCCGGCCGTAGTCGTTGCCCCTGGGGCCGTCCACCGCCCGCGCGTACGGGTCCAGCAGCAGCTTGGCCGGGTTCCAACGGGCGCCGGTCCACGGGTCCCAACGGCCGTCCACCCGGTAGCCGTACCGCTGCCCCGGCATCACCCCCGGGACGAAACCGTGCCAGATCTCGTGCGTCAGTTCGGTCAGCGGAACCTGGGTCTCCCGGCCCCGCTCGTCGAAGAGGCACACCCGGACCGCCTCCGCGCCGCCCGCCCACAGCGCGAAGTTGGTGCCCGCGACACCGTCCGGGCCGACCCGGAACCGGGCCCCCAGCGGAGTCGGGGCACCCGGCCACACCACCGGGGCCGGCACCGCGGCGCGCCGGGCGCCGTTCACCACGGCCGGCTGCTGCCCGGTCCCGGCGGCCGGCTCCCCGGCCGGTGCCCGCTGCTCGGCTGCGCTCGTCACCTGTAGGCCCCTCTTTCAGTGGCTCGCCCCCGGGGCGGCGCAACCGGCCGTGCCGAAGAGCCGAGGCTGCCCCGCAGCACCCTCGGCCGCCCGGTACGGCTGCGCCCCGACGCTCGGGGGCGCCCTCTGGATCGCGCCGTGCGTCCCTTCCAGCCGATCCGATCCAAGAAGGCGGCCCCTCGTGCGCGGGCGGCGGCTCCCCAGCGTGTCGTCCTTCCCTCTGTTCTGCCCAGTGCGTGCGTCGCACTCACGTTTCCCCGGAGCGGGCCCCGTCGTTGAGTCCGCGTGAGGCACGTACAAGGACGCGCGCGGCGCACGGGAGCCGCGCTGGCCGCCCTACTGACATGGGCGGCACTGCTCGCAGGGTGTTCTTCGGTGGGTACCGGCCCGCTCGGGCTGGACGGAGCGCCCGGCAGACCCCCGGCACCCGAGGACGTCATCCACGTCACCCCCGACGACGACAGCACGGCCGTCCGCCCTGACCGGCGGCTGCGGGTGCGGGTGCCCGACGGGCGCCTGCAGCGGGTGACGGTCGTGAAGTCGCAGGACGCGCAGGACTCCCCGGTCCCGGGGCGCATCAGCCCCGACGGCCTGACCTGGCGGCCGGACGAGGACCGGCTGGCGCTCGCCGCCAAGTACACCGTCGACGTGGTGGCGCTGGACGCCGAGGGGCGCCGCTCGGCCCGGCACACCACCTTCGCCACGCTCGTGCCCGACGAGCGGTTCATCGGCTACGTCACCCCCGAGAACCGCTCCGTCGTCGGCACCGGCATGATCGTCTCGCTCGCCTTCAGCCGGGAGATCGCCGACCGCGCCGCCGTCGAACGCGCCGTCCGGGTCAGCGCGCGGCCGCCGGTCGAGATCCGCCCGCACTGGTTCGGCCGGAGCCGGCTTGACTTCCGCCCCGAGCAGTACTGGAAACCCGGCACCGAGGTCACCGTCGACCTGCGCCTGCGGGACGTCCAAGGGGCGCCCGGCGTCTACGGGTTGCAGGACAAGTCGTTCTCCTTCACCGTCGGCCGCAGCCAGGTCTCCCTGGTGGACGCGGCCAGGCACACCATGCAGGTACGCCGGGACGGACGGCTGCTGGCCACCGTGCCGATCACCGCGGGCGCCCCCACGAACCCCACGTACAACGGCAAGATGGTGGTGATGGACATGCAGGACGTCACCCGCATGAACAGCCACACGGTCGGCTTCGGCGGCGAGTACGACATCCCCGACGTCCCGCACGCCATGAAACTCACCGACTCCGGGACCTTCCTGCACGGCAACTACTGGTCGCCGGACGCCCCCGGGCGCGTCAACGTCAGTCACGGCTGTGTGGGCCTGAGGGACGTCAAGGGCGGCGGTTCGGACACCCCGGCGGGCTGGTTCTTCGACCGCAGTCTCATCGGTGACGTCATCGAGGTGGTGGGCAGCACGGAGAAGACCGTCGCCCCCGACAACGGCCTGGGCGGCTGGAACATGACCTGGCAGGAGTGGACGGCGGACCCCGCGGCCAAGTAACCGCGGAGCCACGGGAGTTCGGCGTCGGCCGTGGTCGTGGGTGGCGTCACCCCGAGCGGTCGCTCGCCGACCTCGGCGCGGCCCGCGCCGCCGTGGACGCCGTCCTCGCGGGCCACGGGCCCAGCCCGGCGCTCGCGGTCAGCGTGCGCCGGGCATCGCCGGCCGCCAACGACGCCGCGACGGCGTTCCAGGACGGCCTCCCGCCCTCGCTGTGCACGCCTCCCCTGAACGTGCTGCGAGCGACCCTGCACCCCGCCGGCCTGTCCTGGCGGCTCCGCGATCCCGGCCAGTGGCGCGAGCACGTCCTGCGCCGCCTCCGCCGGCAACCCGCCCGCACGGCGACGGAGGGCCTGGCGGAACTGCTGGCCGAGATCGAGTCCCACCCGGCCCCCGCGGGCCGGGCCACCGAGCGGGGAACGGCGACCTGGTCGTCCCGCTGTTCCCGGCACGGACTTCGGTGAACTCAGCCTCCTCTGCACCACCACGGTCGTCGGGTCCCCCCCCGGGACGTGACGCTGGACGAGACCGCCGTCGAGACGCTCTTCCCCGCCGACGCCGCCACGGCCGAGCCGCTTCGGGCATGTCCCCGCGCCCCAGGCACGCTTCCGGCCCGGGACGGGTAGACCTTCCAGGGGAGGGGCCGGGGCGCCCGGGCCGGGCGGAAGTTGCGACGGAACGGTGACATTCGCCTGACACCCCGCTCAAAACCAGGCGGTTAATATGCGCGCACCAGTGTGGTGGGGAGCGGGCCTGACCAGGTCCGGCGAGGGGAGAACAACTTGAACATGCGGCCTGTACCGGGGGCGTCGGAGGCGGGGCGGCGAGGCCGTACGGGGTTGGCTCTCATAGCCGGCGCCCTGGTGCTCTCCCTCGCGGCATGCGGCGGAGGTGGCGGCAAGGGCGCGGGCGACGGCAAGGGCAAGGACTCCAGCACCCAGCAGGGCAAGCAGCAGTCCACCGCCGCGGTCACCGTCTCGCCCAAGTCCGGTGCCACCGGCGTCGACACCACCGGCGCGCTGAAGGTGAACGTCACCAAGGGCAAGCTGACCGAGGTCACCGTCAAGGACACCAAGGGGCGGACCGTCGCCGGCGCCCTCACTAGCGGGGGTACGGCCTGGACGCCGTCGACCCATCTGGCCGCCTCCACCAAGTACACGGTGCACGCGGTCGCCAAGGACTCCGAGGGCCGGGAGGCCGCCGAGGACTCCACGTTCACCACCCTCACCCCGAAGAACACCTTCCTCGGCTACTTCACCCCCGAGGACGGCTCCACCGTCGGCGTCGGCATGCCGTTCTCCGTCAACTTCACCCGGGGCATCACCGACCCGCAGGCCGTCGAGAAGGCCATCAAGATCAGGACGGAGCCCGCCGTCGACGTCGAGGGCCACTGGTTCGGCAACGACCGGCTGGACTTCCGCCCCGAGAAGTACTGGAAGGAAGGCACCAAGGTCACCGTCGACCTGGACCTGGACGGGGTCGAGGGCCGCGACGGCGTCTACGGCAAGCAGCACAGGACCGTCGAGTTCACCATCGGCCGCAACCAGGTCTCCGTCGTGGACGCCAAGAAGCACACGATGAAGGTCACCCAGGACGGCAAGGTCATCAAGACCATCCCGGTCACCACCGGCAAGCCCGGCTACGACACGTGGAACGGCCAGATGGTCATCAGCGAGAAGCTGACGGTCACCCGGATGAACGGCGAGACGGTCGGCTACGGCGGCGAGTACGACATCAAGGACGTCCCGCACGCCATGCGCCTGACCACCTCCGGCACCTTCCTGCACGGCAACTACTGGGGCGGCGGCGCCTTCGGCAACTACAACGCCAGCCACGGCTGCGTCGGCCTGCGCGACGTGCGCGGCGGCTACGACGGCTCGACCCCGGCCGCCTGGATGTTCAACCACTCGATGATCGGCGACGTGGTCGTCGTGAAGAACTCCCACGACCGCACGGTGGACCCGGCCAACGGGTTCAACGGCTGGAACATGTCCTGGGCGGACTGGACGAAGTAGGACCTGAGTGACGTAAGGACCCGGTGCTGTGATCCACGGCACCGGGTCCATTGTCGTTAGTGACCGTTAACCTGACCTGCATGACCGTGAATCTCGAAGTCGCCGAAGGCGTCGGAACCCTGCGCCTGGACCGTCCGCCGATGAACGCGCTGGACGTCGCCACCCAGGACCGGCTGAAGGAGCTCGCCGAGGAGGCCACCCGCCGCGACGACGTGCGCGCCGTGGTGATCTACGGCGGCGAGCGGGTGTTCGCGGCGGGCGCGGACATCAAGGAAATGCAGAACATGGACCACACCGCGATGGTTCTGCGCGCCCGCGGCCTGCAGGACTCCTTCACGGCCGTGGCCCGCATCCCCAAGCCCGTCGTCGCCGCCATCACCGGCTACGCCCTCGGCGGCGGCTGCGAGCTGGCCCTGTGCGCCGACTTCCGTATCGCCGCCGACAACGCCAAGCTCGGCCAGCCCGAGATCCTGCTCGGCCTGATCCCGGGCGCCGGCGGCACCCAGCGGCTGCCCCGGCTGGTCGGCCCCTCCAAGGCCAAGGACCTCATCTTCACGGGCCGCCAGGTCAAGGCCGACGAGGCCCTGGCGATCGGCCTGGTGGACCGCGTCGTCCCGGCCGCCGAGGTGTACGAGCAGGCGCACGCCTGGGCCGCGAAGCTCGCCAAGGGTCCGGCGATCGCCCTGCGCGCGGCGAAGGAGTCGGTCGACACCGGCCTGGAGACCGACATCGACACCGGCCTCGCCGTCGAACGGAACTGGTTCGCGGGCCTGTTCGCCACCGAGGACCGCGAGACCGGCATGCGCAGCTTCGTGGAGGAGGGGCCGGGCAAGGCGAAGTTCCGCTGAGCCCCGCCGTCGTCACCGGTGCGAGCGTTCCCGTAACTCCCGTGACGGCTTTCGCAATTGACGGTCCGTCTGTCGGGGTCCCCCGATGGAGCGGTTTATGGGAGCCTTAAGGCAGCCTTAAGCCCGCGCCGTCGAGGGAGCCTGACGATTGCCCGGAAGTGAGCCGTCACCGCAGGTCAGAGGTCCGTTACCGGCGAGTGACATGCCGTGGGCATATGCCGATCGGGCGGCGCGGGAAGGGGGCGCACGGGGGGCGTATTCCTTCGGAACGGCCCCCAAGACGGCCCCGGACGGCCATCATGGGGGCATGGCGGGGCTGGAGGGCATCGAACAGCCGCGGGGACACAGCCGTGCGGCCGAGGCACGCTGGTCGCCCGCGGTCGAGGACGAACAGGCGCTCAAGGCGCTCGAACTGTTCGGCAACCCGACGGAGGCGGAAGTGCCGCTGCCGTCCCGCCCGGAGTCCGCGGCCACCGCCCGCCGGCTCGCCCAGGTCGTCGTGCTGCGTACCTGGCGGCTCACCCCCAAGCTGGCCGAGGACGCCGTCCTGCTCGTGTCCGAACTCGTCGGCAACGCCGTACGGCACACCGGCGCCCGGGTCTTCGGCCTCCGCATGCGCCGCCGCCCCGGCTGGATCCGGGTGGAGGTCCGCGATCCCTCGCGCGGCCTGCCCTGCCTGATGCCGGTTCAGGAGATGGACGTCAGCGGCCGTGGTCTCTTCCTCGTGGACAGGCTGTCGGACCGCTGGGGCGTGGACCTGCTGCCGCGCGGCAAGACGACCTGGTTCGAGATGCGGGTGGCCGACCGGTAGCGAGGAGACGGCGTTCTCTTTGCGGCGACCCGAAATCGTCCCTCTTTCGGGGCAATCGGCGGTTTTCTTACCTACCGCCCCTTAAATGGTGCGGGTGACCACGACCAACCGACGCGGGGTGCTGCGCGCGGGCGCCGGGCTCGTCGCCGGCGGTGCGCTCGCCGCCGGTTGCGGTGCGGGCCAGACCGCTCCGCCGGGCGCCCCGGACTCCGCGTCCCCTTCCGTGTCCCCGTCCGGCACCGGCGCCTCCGGCCATCGCACGGCGGGCGCCAGGCCTGCCCCGGCCCCGCGCGCCTACCCCGGACAGCCCGCCCAGATCACCCACGGCCCGCGCACCCGGCCCCGGGTCGCCCTCACCTTCCACGGCCAGGGCGACCCCGGGATCGCCCACTCCCTGCTCAGCACGGCCGAAGAGCACGGTGCCCGGCTCACCGTGCTCGCCGTCGGCACCTGGCTGGACGAACACCCCGACGTGGCCCGCCGGATCCTCGACGGCGGCCACGACCTCGGCAACCACACCCAGCGGCACATCTCCGTCAACGCCATGGCCGAACCGGACGCCCGCAAGGAGATCACCGACTGCGCGGACCGGCTGAAGCGGCTCACCGGCTCCATCGGCACCTGGTTCCGCCCCTCCCGCTCGCCGACGGCCTCCCCGCTGGTCGCCCGGCTCGCCCGCGCCGCCGGATACCCGCACGTGCTGTCGTACGACGTCGACTCGCTCGACTACACCCGGCCCGGCGCAGCGGCGGTCACGCGCAGGGTTCTCGCCGACGTGCGCAACGGGTCGGTGGTGAGCCTGCACTTCGGGTACCCGGACACGGTCGCCGCCCTGCCCGACCTCCTCCACGAACTCGACCACCGCGGACTGCGCGCGGTCACCACCACGGAGCTGCTGAGCTGATGCGAACCACGAAAGCCGCCCGGCTGCTGGCAGCCGGAGCCGCCCTCACCGCCCTCACGCTGCTGTCCGCGTGCAGCTCGGGGTCTCAGCACCACGGGAACGAGGCCCTGGTCAGCAAGGCGCCGGCCCGGCCGGGGAACGGCAAGCGGCAGGTGAACGTGCTGCCCGGCATGCCGCCGGTCGACAACCCGAAGGACCTGTACTCCGCCGACCGCCCGAACCAACTCTCGCCGGTCGTCCGGGACTTCCCGTCCCGGGTGTACGTCCCCAACACCATCTCCAACACCGTCACCGTCATCGACCCGAGGTCGTACAAGATCATCGACACGATCCGGGTCGGCCGTCAGCCCCAGCACGTCGTGCCGTCCTGGGACCTGAAGACCCTCTGGGTCAACAACGACCTCGGCAACAGCCTCACCCCCATCGACCCGAGGACCGGGAAGGCCGGCAAGCCGGTCGCCGTGCACGACCCCTACAATCTGTACTTCACGCCCGACGGCAGATACGCGGTCGTCATGGCCTCCATGGACCGCGCCCTCGTCTTCCGTGACGCGCACACCATGAAGGTCGTGAGGTCCGTGCCGGTCAGCTGCTACGGCGTCAACCACGCCGACTTCTCCCCGGACGGCCGGTACTTCATCGTCTCCTGCGAGTTCAGCGGCGAGCTCCTCAAGGTGGACACGGCGAAGATGAAGGTCGTCGCCCAGGAGCGGCTGCCGCACCGCGGGGCCATGCCGCAGGACGTCAAGATCTCCCCGGACGGCAAGCTGTTCTACATCGCCGACATGGCGGCCAACGGCCTGTGGATCCTGGACGGCGACAAGTTCACCCGGCCCCGGTTCCTCTACACCGGCAAGGGTGCGCACGGTCTCTACATCAGCCGCGACTCGCGCGAGATGTACATCTCCAACCGGGGCGAGGGCTCCGTCTCCGTCTTCGACTTCACCCGGAACCGGCTCACCGAGAAGTGGCACCTGCCCGGCGGCGGCAGCCCCGACATGGGCGGCGTCTCCGCCGACGGCAAGGTGCTGTGGCTGTCCGGCCGCTACAACTCCGAGGTGTACGCCATCGACACCACCACCGGCCGGGAACTGGCCCGCATCAAGGTCGGCAGCGGCCCGCACGGACTCGCGGTCTATCCGCAGCCGGGCCGCTACTCGCTCGGGCACACCGGCATCTTCCGCTGACCGCGGGTCAGTTGGACACGCCGCTTTTCGGGTGACGATCCACGCGACCGGACCGGCGGCCCGACATCGTGCTGCACATGATCATCACCCGTCTGCGGCGCCGCACCGTCGCCGCCGTCCTGTCCCTCGGTGCGGTCCTCGCCACCACGGCCGCCACCGCCCCCACGACACCGCACGCGGCCGCCGCACCCACCAGGGCGGCCGCGCCGGCCTGTCCCCGGTTCGAGGACAAGCTCAAGGCCGCCGCCGACCGCGACGTCGACCTCGACCGGATCACCCCCGCTCCGGTGTGGCGCACCACCTGCGGCACGCTCTACCGCAGCGACAGCCGCGGCCCGGCCACCGTCTTCGAGCAGGGCTTCCACCCCAAGGACGTCGTGAACGGCCAGTACGACATCGAGCAGTACGTCCTGGTCAACCAGCCGTCCCCGTACGTGTCGACGACGTACGACCACGACCTGTACAAGACGTGGTGGAAGTCCGGCTACAACTACTACATCGACGCCCCGGGCGGCATCGACGTCAACAAGACCATCGGCGACACGCACAAGTGGGCCGACCAGGTCGAGGTGGCCTTCCCGGGCGGGGTCGCCCGGCAGTACATCATCGGCGTCTGCCCGGTCGACAAGAAGACCAAGGTCGAGATCATGAGCGACTGCGAGAGCAATCCGTACTACGAGCCCTGGCACTGACGCTCCCGGAGCGGGTCCCACGGGACCCGCTCCTTGAGTCTCCACCCGCTGGAAGGCCCACACTCGCAGACATGACCGAAGACGGCACCGGACTCCTCACCATCGGCGAGCTGGCCAGGGCCACCGGACTGACCGTGCGCACCATCCGCTACTGGTCCGACGAGGGCGTCCTCGCCCCGACGACCCGGTCGTCCGGTGGCTACCGGCTCTACGACCCGGCCTCCGTCGCCCGCCTGGAACTGATCCGCACCCTGCGCGAGCTGGGGCTCGGCCTGGACGACGTACGGAAGGTGCTGGCCGGGGAGCGGACGGTCGCCGAGGTCGCGGCCACGCACGTCGCCGCCCTGGACGCGCAGATCCGGTCGCTGAAGGTGACCCGCGCGGTGCTGTCGACGGTCGCCCGACGAGGTTCCACGGCGGAGGAGATGACCCTCATGAACAAACTGGCGCGGCTGTCGGCCGCGGAGCGGCAGCGGATCGTGGACGACTTCGTGGAGGAGGTCTTCCACGGGCTCGACACCGCCGACCCCTGGATCCGCGAGCGGACCCGCACCATCGGTGTGCAGCTGCCGGACGATCCGACGCCGGAGCAGGTGGACGCCTGGGTGGAGCTGGCGGAGCTGCTCCAGAACCCCGGCTTCCGGGCAGCGATGCGCCGGATGATCGAGTTCAACGCCGCCGACCGTACCCCGGACACCCCGGCCGGCGCGTCGGCGATGTTCCTCAAGCGGCTGATCGAGGTGGCCGGCGCCGCGAAGGAACGGGGAGTGAGCCCGCGGTCGCCGGAGGCCGACGCCGTCCTGACCGGGCTGTTCGGTGCGGACGCCGACCGTGCGGCCGTGCTTGGCCGTATCGACCTCGGCAACGAGGTCGCCCGTTACCGGGAGTTGGCCGCGGTGATCAAGGGTGAGCAGGAGCCGCCGAGGTTCCAGGAGGAGTTCGGCTGGGTGGTCGAGGCACTGAAGGCCTGGCCGGGCCGTTAATCTGACCAGCGACAGTACGCCGGCACGGCATCAGAAACACGACCAAAAGGGGCGGATCGGTGGCGGACATCGAGGAAGCACGCAAGCAGTTCCAGCGGATCGACGCGGACGGTGACGGTTTCATCACCGCCGCCGAGTTCAAGTCCGCCCTGGCTCAGCAAGGTGACTGGAACGTCACGGAGACGGTCGCCGAGGCCATCATCAAGCAGCGGGACCTCAACGGCGACAAGGTCCTGTCGTTCGACGAGTTCTGGACCTACCTGAACAAGTGACGCACCGAGAGGGGGCCCTCCCACCGAGGAGGGCCCCCTTCGTCATGCCCGCCGGATCCGCACACTCCACCGGCCCTCGTGCCGCTCCAGCGTCAGGGGCAGGTCGAAGCACTTGCCGACCTGGTCACCGGTGAGGACCTCCGCGGCCGGCCCCCGTGCGATCACCCGGCCGTCCCGCAGCAGCGCGGCGTGGGTGGTTCCGGGCGGCAGCTCCTCCAGATGATGGGTGACGAGCACGGTCGACAGTCCCGGATGGGCGCCCCGCAGCTCCTCCAGCGCCTCGATCAGCTGCTCTCGGCCGGGCAGGTCCAAGCCGGTCGCCGGCTCGTCCAGGAGCAGCAGCCGCGGCTCGGGCATCAGGGCCCGGGCGATCAGGGTCCGGCCACGCTGCCCCTGGGACAGCGTCGGCCAGCGGGCGTCCCGCAGCGCGGTGAGGCCCAGCGTGGCCAGCAGCGCCTCGGCCCGCTCCTCCTGCTCCAGGGTCGGCCGCCGGCGCGGCACCGGCTCCACGGAGTTCGTGACCCCGGTGAGCAGCACCTCTCGTACGGTCAGCGGTGACGTCAGCGGATGCCGCGGGTCGACGTGCCCGACAAGGGCCCGTAGCTCCCGCAGGTCGACCCGGCCCAGCCGCCGCCCGAGCACCTCGACCGTGCCCCGCGTCGGGTGCACCACCGCACCGAGCAGCCCGAGCAGCGTGGACTTGCCCGCGCCGTTGGCGCCGAGCAGCGCCCAGTGCTCGCCGGCCCGGACCGTCAGCGACACCTCCTGGAGCAGGGCCCGCCCGTCCCGGACCAGGTCGACGCACTCGGCCCGCAGCACCTCGCTCACCGGGTCACCGCCCGGTTCACCGCGCTGAGCACCGCCTGCACGGCGGCCGACGGACCGGTTCCCGCGCCCCAGGCCGTGACGCCGTCGACCCGGCACTCGGCGAAGGCCGCCGTCCCGTCCTCCGAGAAGTCCAGGACGTCCACCGCGAAACCGGCGCCGGACAGGGCGTCGACGAACGCGGTCAGCGCTCCCGCGCCCGTACCCTCGAAGTCGCCGACGCGGTCGCCGGCCTCCAGCGTGCAGACGAAGCGGTGCACGCCGGGCGCCTGCTCGTGCGCGGACCAGGCGTGCAGCCGTACGGCCCCCTCCGCCAGGTAGGTCGCCCGGAACAGCTCGTGCAGCTCCTTCGGTGTCGCCTCCCGCCCGCCGGCGTCCGTCGCCGCCTGGACGACCCGGGAGAAGTCGGGCCGCATGCGCGGCGGCAGGTCGATGCCGTGGTGCGTGCGCAGCACGTACGCCGTCCCGCCCTTGCCCGACTGCGAGTTGACGCGGATGACCGCCTCGTACGACCGCCCCACGTCGGCCGGATCGATCGGCAGGTACGGCACCGCCCACGACGCCTGCCGCTCCGGCACCCCCGACTCGGCGGCGCGCCGGGCGTGTGCGGCCAGGCCCTTGCTGATCGCGTCCTGGTGCGTGCCGGAGAAGGCCGTGTGCACCAGCTCGCCGGCGTACGGGTGGCGCGGGTGCACGGGCAGCCGGTTGCACTGCTCGACCGTCTCGCGCACGGCGTCGATGTCGCGGAAGTCGACCATCGGGTCGACCCCTTGGGCGAAGAGGTTCAGAGCGAGGGTCACCAGGTCGACGTTGCCGGTGCGCTCGCCGTTGCCGAACAGACAGCCCTCCACCCGCTGGGCACCGGCCAGGACGGCGAGTTCGGCGCAGGCGACGCCCGTACCCCGGTCGTTGTGCGGGTGGACGGAGAGGATCACCGCCTCCCGGCGGGCCAGGTGGCGGTGCATGTACTCGATCTGGTCGGCGTAGACGTTCGGCGTGGCGATCTCCACGGTCGCCGGGAGATTGTGCGTGACCGGCCGGTCCCGGCTCGCGTCCCACAACTCGGTGAGCCCGTCGCACAGTTCCAGGACGAAGTCGGGCTCGGTCAGGTTGAAGGTCTCCGGCGAGAACTGGAACCGGATGCCGGGCGCGTCCCCGGCCCGCCGCGCCATGCGCTCCGCCGCCTCCCGCACGGTCCGCCACACCTCGTCCCGGCTCCGCCCGAGCACCACCTCGCGCCACACCGGCGACGTCGCGATATACAGATGGACCACGGCCCGCGGCAGCCCCGCGATCGCCTCGAAGGTCCGGTCGATCAGATCGGCGCGGGCGGGCGTGAAGACGACCGGTGTGACGTCGTCCGGTACGGCGCCGGTGTCCGCCAGATGCCGCACGAAGCCGAAGTCCGTACGGCTCGCGGACGGGTAGCCGACCTCGATCTCCTTGAAGCCGACGCGCACCAGCAGGTCGAAGAGGCGGCGCTTGCGCGGGGTGTCCATCGGCTCGGCCAGTGCCTGGTTGCCGTCGCGCAGATCGACGGGGACCCAGAGGGGGGCCCGCTCGGTCCGGGCGGAGGGCCAACTCCGCTCGGCGACGGGGACGTTCACGCGGGCCTGGTGCGGGCGGTAGCGGTGGTACGGCATGGGGCTGGGGCGCTGGGGGTTCCACTGGGTCTGCACGGCGGTCACTGCCTTCGGCTCGGTCGGGCGCCGACCGGCGGCACGAAGCCCCGCGGCGGGGCGCCGGTCGCGTCAAACCCCGCCGCGGCAGCCGAGGAGAAGGAGACCGCAGAGTGTCATGCCGGGTACGCTAGCGACACCTCAGCTCCTCAGACAAGTCAGAATCGCTGAGCAAGCCCCGTAACCCCGGCAGAAGTTGGAGCCACTCGTGCCGCTCGGCCCCCTACGCCCCAGCCCCCTGGTCGAGCAGGCGGCGGACCGGCTGCGCGCCCGGATCGCCGCCGGTCACTGGCCGGTCGGCGGCAAGCTGCCCGGCGAGACCACCCTCGCCAAGGAGCTCGGCGTCGGCCGCTCCACCGTCCGTGAGGCACTGCGCGCGCTCGCCGGCGCCGGTCTGGTCCGGCCCCGGCACGGCGCCGGCGTCTTCGTCCTCGCCACCCAGCCCGTCGAGGACTGGCCCACCCGGCTGGCCCGGGCCGCGGTCACCGACGTCTACGAGGTCCGCATGGGTGTCGAGGTGCAGGCCGCGCGCCTCGCCGCACGGCGCCGTACCCCCGAGGACGTCACCGCGCTGGAGGCCGCGCTGGAGGGACGCCGGGCGGCGGCCGCCGGGGACGACGCCGGTTTCGTGGACGCCGACATCGCCCTGCACACGGCCGTGGTCGCGGCCGCCCGCAACCCGGTGCTCGCCGACCTGTTCACCGAGTTCGCCCCCGTCCTGCGCGAGGGCCTGGTGACCCTGCTGGACCTCACCCGCCTGCGCGAGCGGCACCCCGACACGGGCGACGACAGCCATGCCGCCCTCGTCCGGGCCATCGCCGACGGCGACGCGGAGGCGGCGGCGACGGTGCTGCTGGCGGAGCTGGAGGGGACGCTGGAGCTGTTGCGGGGGAGCGGCTGACCTACGGCCTCCGGCCTCACTGACTGCACGCTGCGCCCGGTGATCGCCGAGGTGTACGACGGCCTGGACCGCATCCGGGACGCACACCGGCTGATGGAGTCGAACCACCACACCGGGAAGATCGTCGTACGGCCGTGAGCTCGTTCACCCGGTCGCCGCGGTGACGGAATACCACCCGCGTCCCCGGGGTTGTCGCCGACGACAGACGCATGCACGCGCATACAACGACCCCGGAAGGCCTGTCATGAAGATCGGCATCATCGGTGCGGGGAACATCGGCGGCAACCTCACCCGGCGGCTCACCGCCCTCGGTCACGACGTCTCCGTGGCCAACTCCCGCGGCCCCGAGACCCTCAAGGAACTGGCCGAGGAGACCGGCGCGACCCCGGTCCGGGCCGCGGAGGCGGCCAAGGACGCCCAGGTGGTGGTCGTCACCGTCCCCCTCAAGTCCGTACCGGACCTCCCGTCCGGCCTGCTGGACGGCGCCGCCGAGGGCGCGGCGGTGATCGACACCGGCAACTACTACCCGCGAGAGCGCGACGGCCGGATCGCGGCCATCGAGGACGAAGGCCTCACCGAGAGCCGCTGGACCGAGCGACACCTCGGCCACCCGGTGATCAAGGCGTTCAACGGCACCTACGCCCAGGACATCCTGGACCGCCCCCGCCCCGCGGGCGACCCCGAGCGCATCGCCCTCCCGGTCGCCGGCGACGACGAGCAGGCCAAGCGGACCGTCCGCGCCCTCATCGACGAACTCGGCTTCGACACGGTCGACACGGGCGGCATCGACGACTCCTGGCGCCAGCAGCCCGGCACCCCGGTCTACGGCCTGCGCGCGGGCGAGGAGGCAGTGAAGCAGGCCCTATCGGCGGCCTCCCCGGAACGCCCGGCGGACTTCCGGGGCTGAGCCCTCCCCGACCCTAGGGCGTGGCCCAGTGCTTCAGCGCGGCCTTGGTCGCGAACTGGGCCACGTCCTTGTCGTGCGGTGTGCTGGTGTACTGGTGGAACAGCCACTTCGCCTTGATGCGGGGCTTGCCGGCCGTGACGTAGTCGGCGATCCAGAGGCCGTCCCCCGCATAGGAGGTCGTGTCGATGTTCAGCCAGAAGTCCCGGTTCGCGTACAGGACGACCCGGTTGTGCGGCCGTAGTTCCTTCAGCTTGCGGATGAAGTGGTCCTTCTCCGCGTTGCTCGCGTGGGTGCCGTCGCCGGTGGTCTCCCAGTCGACCGCCAGGATGTCGCCGGCCCGCTCCGGGGCGTGCTGGACGAAGTACTCGGCCTGGGCGGTGATGTCGCCGGGCCACAGGAAGTGGTAGAAGCCGACGACGAGTCCGGCGTCACGGCCTCTCTTGGTCTGGGCGGTGAGCCGGGGATTGACGTACGAACGGCCCTCCGTCGCCTTGATGAAGACGAAGGAGAGGCCGTCCGTGTCGTAGGCGGAGGACTGGAAGGCGCTTACGTCGATGCCGTGCAGCATGTAGGGGTTGTGCCCCCTTCGCCCGCATCCGGAACCTCAGCTTCGGGTGGTCACCTCGCTCAGCACGGACGCCGGCTTCGCCGACCAGTCGGAGGTGATGAGGCTGGCGTGGTCCTTGGCCAGCAGGGCCAGCCGCGCGGCCACTTCGGCGTCCGTCGGGCTGGTGGAGGAGATGGCCGGGGAGACGCCGGCGGCGTCGGTCATGATCGAGATGTAGTGGTTCGCGGAGTAGAACGACGTGTCGTAGCCGTTGTTGACGTACGTCGCCGCGTCACCGTCGAAGAACACGAACCAGGGGCGGATCGAGGTGTCGGAGGTCCACCGGCTCGCCCGCGGGTCGCCGGCCGCCGCGCCCAGCACCGCGGGGAAGGCCTCGGCCTGCGAGATGTTCCCGGCCGCGTACAGGTCGCGCAGGTGGTCGCCGTACTCCTGGTCCGTCCAGTAGTGGTCGAACGGGTTGGCCTGCTCCACCGTGCCCGGGATCAGTTCGAAGAGGAACTTGCCCCTGAGGGAGTCGCGGTCGGGCCAGGCGTTCGCCTTCGCGGCCGCGTCGAGCGAGCCGTACGTGCCGCCCAGCAGGTCGGCGGGCTTGTAGACGCTGCTGCCGAGCTTCTGCCGTACGAGCGTGTCGAACTCGTCCGGCCCCATGCCCGCGTTGTTGTTGAAGCCGACCTTCATCTCGACCTTGAACACGATCGGCGGGTGGTCGGGGTGCAGCTGGTTCCAGGCCGCGATGTTGTCCAGGCAGCTGCCGAAGTCCTGGTTGCGGTTCTTGCTGTACAGCTCGCCCGGGGTCTTGGCGGCCTCGCAGTTGTTGTCGTCGCCCAGCGGGTTGCTGTGGCTGACCCGCCAGCGGTGGCTGAGGCTGTCGACGTACACGTCCAGCTCCAGCAGCGAGGCGCCCGAGTCCAAGGCCTGGGCGAAGTAGGTGTACTTGGCCTTGTCGTACGCGTTGTGCGTGCCGATCGCCGTCGTCCCGGAGAACTTCGGCGCCGCCGCACGGGCGTTGCCCGGAAGCACCAGTAACAGCGCGGCGGCCCCTGTGACCGCCGCCAGCCGTCTCCCCAACCGCATGCGTGAACTCCCCTTCGTCGACGCCGAGTTGGCGGCAGCGTAGGGGTATGCGGTTACTTAACGGTAGCCCCTGGAGGAACACGGAGGGGGCGGAGGAAGAGGCTCAGCACTCGATGATGTTCACCGCGAGCCCGCCCCGCGCCGTCTCCTTGTACTTCACGGACATGGAGGCGCCCTGCACGATCATCCCCTTGACCTGCGGATTCGGGGGGATTTTCTTGGTCCACTCGGCCGGTAGGGACTTCTCAGGGATTTTCGGCGGGTGGCGGTCCTCCAGCCACGCGTCCATGGCGACGAGGCCGCGCTGACCCGCACCGGGCATGAAGTGAGCGTAGTGGTCGAGGGTGACCTTTGGTGTCGAGTGCCCGAGCCACTTCGACAGACTGACGATCGACTCGCCGGCCTCCAGCTGCACGCTCGCGTAGGTGTGCCGGAGGACGTGGAACATGTCCTCGCGCGGGGCGGCGTAGATGGGGACCCGACGAATGCGGCCTCCGTCACGCCGCACCTTTTCCCCGACGGGCTTGATGATGCCGGCGGTAGCGAGGGCGGGCTTCCAGCTGCGGTCGTTCCAGGTGCGGTAGTAGATCCGGTTGCCGTGCGAAGTGGTGAGGATCAGGTCCACCGTGATCGGTTTCCGCTGGCGTTGCTCCAGTGCGGTTGTCGGCGGCTCGGGGTTACGCCAGGGCAACGTGCAGGGCGTCGAAGGGAAGCGCCGGAAGTGCTCGCGTGCGCGTCGGCCGAGGTTGGGTGGGAGGGGCACGTCGCGGGTCTTGCGTCCCTTGGGAAGCGAGAAGTAGGGACGCCCTTTGATGTCCCACTTGAGCTGGCGCCGCAAGTGGACGACGCCCGCCCCGAAGTCGAAGTCCTCTTCGGCGAGACCGAAGGCTTCACCTTGGCGGAGCCCCAGCCCGATACCCAGGTCGACGGCGATCCGGTAGCGCTCCTGGAGGCCTGCCCGGACGGCGTCGACCACGTCACGAGCCCAGGCCTTGGCCCTCTTCTCGGTGGGGCGCGGCGGTTTGACGCTGTTCTTGAGCTTCATCGGATTGCGCGAAAGGCGCTGGTCGTCCACCGCACTGGCGAGGATCGACGACAGGTGTCCCCAGATCACCTCCGCCGTCGTCTCCTCGACCCGGGAGAGCAAGGCGGCCTTGAAGGAGCGCAAGGCTGCTGCGTCGATCTCACGCAGAGCGAGGTCGCCCACCAGCGGGACGATGTGGTTCCAGATGCGGCTGGCCATGGGGCCTGCGGTCGAGGGCTCGTCGGCTCGGGCCGACCACCAGTGGTCCACGATGTAGTCGGCAAGCGAGATCTCGCCCCTGCGTGGGTCGACGAAGTCGCCACGACTGGAGTCGGTCCTGGCGGTGGCGAGCCACTGCTTGGCGTCCTGGCTGGTGTCGAACGAACGATCCTGAACTCCTGGGACCCCCTTGACCCGGTACCGCTTACCCTTGCCGTACTGGGCGGTGCGCTCGCGTTTGCCGGTCTGCTTGTTCGGCCGCTTCTTGAGCCAACGGTCCTCTATGTAACCGGCCATTCAGTTGATCCTCCGTACTCCACTTGCGTCACGTACTGGTTGGTGGCAACGCACTTCGCATCCAGTGCTTATCCCGGCTGTGGACGCTCTTTTCCTGGTCTTTTCGCGGGGGCGTTACTTGAGGGACTTGGTGCGACGCTGCGGCTTTTGCGCAACAGGGTTGAGGGCGGAGTTGGACCTGGAGTCGGCCTGCTCCTGGGCCTGGACCCACGTGTCGAGAGCACTGATGCGGTACATCACGCGGCGTCCCATCCGAAAGCTCGGAGGGCCTTGGCGGCGATGACGCCAGACGTAAAGGGTGTTGGGGGAGATACCGAGATACTCGGCGGCCCTCGGGAGGTTCAGGAAGGCGGCCTCAGGCGCTGGGCTGGCTTCTGGCACGACTGTTCTCCTGCCGTGATGACTGCGACGAAAGGACGAGAATCCAGAGAAAGGGCAACTTGGCCGGGCCGGGATTTTCTGGTAATGGCGACCTGCATGGGCGGTGAGGCCAGGGCCGAACCCGCGGCGTGACCGGCTCCGTGCCCAGGCTCTCGCCTATCAGAGCCCACCGGGTTGAAGTGGGAGCGAGCAGTCGACCCGCGCGGCGGTGCCTGCAGGGAGCCTCGCCTGTGGACTGGTCGCAGCGCACGTACGCTGTTCGGCACCCGCACTACCCCTATGCTCATTAGGCTTTGAGACTTGGGGGTGGGTGATGTCGATGTCCATCAGTCCGTTCGGCCCGGCAGCAGACAGGGCCCGCAATGAAGAATCCCGCGCCGTAGTGGGTCGCCTGCTGGAAGAGGCCGTCGAAGTGGGCGAGAAGGCCGCCGACGCAGCCAAGAAGCTGGTCGAGCTGCACAAGAAGGAAGCAGACAAGTACAAGCGGCTCGCCGAGGCGGAGCGTGGTCGGCGTCGTGAGGTCGAGGCGCGGTTGAGGACTTGCTCCAAGCTGCTTGGCGAAGGGCCGAACCTCGAAGCGAAGCTCAACTCCATGATTCCTGACCTGGTGCAAGCAACAGCGGGCCTTCCGCCGCCACCTGAGGTATCCGAAATTCTGGCGCGGCTTGAGGCAACGGAGAAGGACCGGGATGCGTTCGCTGAGTTGCTGGAGAGTGCAACGAAGGAGCGGGACGCGGCGTTGCGAGCACGCGATGCCGCTATTGCGCGGCTGCAGCCCCGCCGGAGGGAGGACGAGCAGTCACCATGGGACGCGGAGGCGTTGAAGGCGCGGCTGCATGCGCCCACCCTCCGAGGCGTGCTCGAACAAGCGCAGCGGCACTGCTCCTCGCTCGTCATCACTGCAGATATGGATGAGACCAAGAACCTGGAGCACCATCAGAAGGCCCCGCACTGGCGTGACCGTCTGGCGGCAACGCTGGCCACCATGCAGGTGTACGCCGAGACCAAGGACCTTGCTCAGGCGCGTGGTGGCAGGGCTGGCCCCGAGCTGGCCAACCTTAAGGCGTACTGTACGAGCCAGTCGTTCCCGCTACTGGCTGAGGACAAGGTGATTCTCAGTGAGGCTTTCTCATCTTGATCGCCAGGCGGTCTCGATGGCGTGAACGGCGGCGACGGTCCGGCTGATCCGGTTCGGGCTGCAGCGGGCCTTGCGGAAGATCCGCCATTGCTTGAGGCGGGCGAAGGCTCGCTCGCCGGGTGCCCGCAGCTGCGCGTGGTCCCGGTTGAACTGGGCGTACTTCTCGGGGAGGTCACGGCCGTAGTAGGGGGTTCGGACCGTGGCGCCGGCTCCGCGGTACGCACGGTCGGCGAGTACCAGGATCTGCCTGGTCAGGCACGCCTGGATCACTCCGTGAGCGCGTGCGGCCGTGAGGTCGTGGGTCCGCCCGGGCAGAGCGCGCGAGTACCACAGCGCCGTCCGGGCGGGCCAGGACCTGCACGTTCATCCCGTGATGGCGGTGCTTTTGCGAGTAGTACGGCTCGTCGGCAGCCACCCGGTCAGTCCTGATCAGGGTGCCGTCCAGGATGAGGAACTCGTTCGCATCATGGTCTTGCAGCGCATCCAGCAGGGTGGGAGCGTGGTCGGCCAGGACGTCGACGGCCTCGGTCACATATCGGCCGGCCGTTGCGGTCGACACGCCGAACCCTGCCCCCAACTGCTGCAACGTCTCGTTCTTGCGCAGGTGCACCAGGACGAGCAGGGCCTGCTGGAAGCAGCTCAGCCGTCGCCAGCGCGAGCGCCGTTCACGCCTTCGGGCGTAGATGAGCCAGGAGACGTACTCAACTACCTCATGCGGCACGTCGAGCATGGCACGGTACGGGACCAACAGGGCTCCTGGGTCCGGGCGTTGATGGGTGAGATCAGCAACCGAACGACCAGGAGCCCTGCCACGTCACGAACCCCCACCAGCCCTTCGCCATCAGCCCCGAATCTCAGGATGAGAAGGGTTCAGTGAAGCGAATCACGGTAAGCACGAGACAGCCGAAGCGTTGATGCAACTGGCGTCGTGTTCCGTCTCGGACTGGATCGGAGAGCCTTCGGATGTCGCCGACATAGTGGCCGTACTCGCGTCGGGCGCCCTCGCGGCGGATGCCAGGGCAGTTTCAATGTCCTATGCGGGGACCAGGGCGTCTGGCGAGGGGGTTGTTTGACTCGTCCAGATGGCCCTCGTGTAGAGGCGTTGTGCGGGCGTGGCTCATTGCAGCCTTTAGCGTCGGCTGTGGCGATCATCAGCGCCGCGGCGATCGAGGCCGCCCCTGACGGGGCATCGGTAGCCGGCTTCATTGGGACGCGGGAGTGCACGGCGGTGTCGTGAGCTGCAGGAGGGTTGATGTTGGCTATCACAGTATCGCGGGGGCCGGAGCAGGGCATCAGGGTGCGAAGCCGCGGGGAGGGGGGATCCTGGTGGTTGCTGGTGCGGACTTGGGTGACGGGGCTGGCGGTGCTGGCCGGGATGGCCGTACCGCTCTCCGTGGCCACGCCCGCCGCCGCGCAAGCCAACACCTTCGCCTACGTCGTCAACAAGGATTCGGGCAGCGTGTGGGTGATCGACACCGCCACCAACGCCCGCACCGCCATCATCGGCGTCGGCAGCATGCCCGATAGCGTGGCGATCACCCCGAACGGCGCCCGCGCCTACGTCACCAACACCGGCTCGGGCACTGTGTCGGTGATCAACACCGCCACCAACACCACCATCGGCCAGCCCATTTCCGTCGGTAGGGCTCCTCGAGGTGTGGCGGTCACCCCGGACGGCTCTCAGGTATATGTCGCCAACTCCGGCTCGGGTACTGTGTCGGTGATCGACACAGCCACCAACACCACCATCGGCCCGCCCATTTCCGTCGGTCTCGCTCCTCGAGGTGTGGCGGTGGGGGACAACGCCTACGTCGCCAACTCCGGCTCGGGTACTGTGTCGGTGATCGACACCGCCACCCACACCACCATCGGCGACGCCATTTCCGTCGGCAACCTCCCCCAAGGTGTGGCGGTCAGCCCGGACGCCGTCTACGTGACCAACACCACCAACCCGGGCACCGTTCGGGTGATCGACCCCGCCACCAACACCGTCGCCGCCACCATCGACGTCGCCGACTCGCCCTTGGGAGTGGCGGCCGCCCTGGTCGGCGGCGCCAACGTCTACGTCACCCATGCCACCACCCCGGGATCGGTGTCGGTGATCAACTCTGCAACCAACAGCGTGACCGCCACCATCGGCGTCGGTAGCCTCCCCTTTGCGGTGGCGGTGACACCGGACGCCTCCCACATCTACGTCGCGAACGCTGGCTCGAACAACGTGTCCGTGATCGACGCCGCCACCAACAGCGTCACTGCCACCATCGGCGTCGGTTCCTTCCCCTCTGGTGTGGCGATCGCGACGATCCCCTTGACGTCGCA
>NZ_JBEZMO010000041.1:0-53226 GCF_040652655.1 Streptomyces sp. NPDC048191 | reverse complement strand
GCTCCTCGACGCCCATCCTGCGGCGAACCCCGGTACTCATGCGAACACCTTACCGATCGGATCCGGCAGCGGTGTTCGCTGCCGGCACCGGCCTTCGGGTGCTGGGGTCCGTCGACTCAGTAGGCGGAGTTGACGTTGTCGATGGAACCGTAGCGGTGGGCGGCGTAGTTGGCGGCCGCGGTGATGTTGGCCACCGGGTCGGTGACGCTCTGGGCGGTGCCGGAGACGTGGTAGGCGTTGAACGTGGGGTCGATGACCTGGAGCAGGCCCTTGGAGGGGGTGCCCTGCTTGGCGTTGACGTCCCAGTTGTTCTGGGCGGCCGGGTTGCCGCCGGACTCGCGCATGATGTTGCGCTTGAGGCCCTCGTAGCTCCCGGGGATGCCCTTGGCCTTCATGATCTGCAGGGACTGCTTGATCCAGCCGTCGAGGTTGTTGGCGGAGCCGGCCTTGCCCGGGGAGGTGGTGTTGGCGTTGTTCGAGGAGGCCGTGACCACGGAAGAGGCGTGCACCTGCGTCGCTTCGGCGGCCTGTGCGGTCGTCGGCATCAGAGTGAGGGCGGCAGCCGCGGCGCCGGTGGTGGTGATGCCGGCGAGGGCGAGGTTGCGCAGACGGGCGATGCGGGTGCGGGTGGTCATGGTCAAAGGAAGTCTCCACAGAAGGACGTCGTCGGTGTCTGCCGACCGCTGTCGGTCGCGGTGGCGTGGGGCGGGGCCCCGTGCTGCGTCGGGGCGGCGGATCCGGCGGAGTCCCGCTCGGTCCGGCCAGTGGTTCCCGGCAACGACAGCAATGTTTAACGGCGGGCCGGGCGGCGCGCAATGATGTGACGTACTACCCGACTACGGAGAAAGCGCCGAAATCGGACATTGGGCTGATATATGAGCAGGTCAGGCGTGTGGCGGGGGTACGGCCTCGGCTAGGACGTGATGCGCGTCCTATGGGTGGCATCACATCCAGGGGCCGGTTTCCGGGGGTCCGGCGTCGACTCGCGGGGGGAAGATCATGGCCTGACGATGGAGGAACCAGCACCATCGACCCCTTGGACGGCACTATGTCCGTGACCCACTCCCAAGGCTCCGCGAGAGCCCGGCGCCGGATCATCCTGGGCAGCGCGCTCGGCGGCCTTCTCCTCGCCGGTGGGCTCGTCGGCTGCGGCAACGGCAACGGCCAGAGCGCCGGCTCCACGCCCACGGCCGGCACTCCCCGTACGCCGAACGTGTCGTCCTTCTCCGGTACGCCGCCGTCGGCCCTGGCCTCCTCGGCCTCCGCGGCGATCAGCTCGGCCCGGGCGTCCGCCTCCGCCGCGTCCGCCTCCGCCTCGGCGCGCGCCTCCGAGTTCGAGGCCTCGGTGGACGCCGAGACCCAGCGCAGGAGCGCGGCGGCGGAGAAGGAGCTGAAGAACGTGAAGGGCCGGGGCAACGCGCTCTCCGAGGTCGCCATGACGGGCATCCCCAGATCGCAGACCGGCGGAGTGCGCGCCGTCCTGGTCACCATCACCAACAAGACCGGCAGCGCGGCCTCCTACGCCGTTCAGGTCGATTTCAAGGACGAGGCCGGCAAGGTGGTCGAGACGCGGTACGTCGGCGCCGAGCACCTCGAGCCCGGGAAGAAGGAACAACCCATCGCCTTCAGCCACCAGCCGCCCACGGCGAAACTGACCCCCGTCCTCGCCAAGGCGCAGCGCTACTGACGTCGGGCCGCTCGTCCGGATGCCGCAACGAGCGTCCGTGCGCGCCGGTCGTGCCCGGGGGCCGGGCGTGAGGGCTCCGGGGTGCTGCACAGGTTGCCGCGCATGGCCGAGCGGGTGGGCCGCCGGTGCCTGCGGGGCAAGGATGGGGCCGGAGGTGTGCTACCCATGGTCCACGGTGACGTGCTCATGCACGTCGATGAGCACGGGCGGGTGACCGCGTGGCACCGTCCGGCACAGGAGAGGTTCGGATGGTCGGCCGAGGAGGCCGTCGGCCGGTCCGTCGCCGCCCTCGTGCGCGAGGCCGCCACCGAAGAGGAGTGGCGCCGGGAGCGGATCGGGCACGCGGACCATCTGCTGGTGAGGCCCGTGCTCACGGGCTCCTCGGTGGTGTGGGAGGTCCGTGCCGCGGCGGACGCCGTGTCCGGGCAGGACCTCGCGATCCTGCGGGCCATGTTCAGCCAGTCACCGGTGGGCCTGCACGTGCTGGACGATCAGCTGCGCATCATCCGCATGAACACGGCGACCCAGGCGCTGCGCGATGCGGCGGCCGACCGTCTGCTGGGCCGGCGCTTCACCGAGGCGTACCGGCTCGCCGACCCGGCCGAGGAGGAGGCGGCGGCGCGCGCGGTCCTGGAATGCGGGAGGCCGGCCCTGAACCGGCTGGTGCGGGGCACGTCGGGTGTGGCCGGTCACAAGCGCTGCATCTACTCCGTCAGCTATGTGCGCCTGGAGAGTGTGCGCGGTGAGGTCCTGGGCCTCGTGGCCTCCGCCGTCGACGTCACCGAACGCGAGCGGGCCCTGCAGCGCCTGGCGGTGCTGGACGAGGTCCGCAAGCACGTGGGGGAACGGCTGGATGTGATCGCCGCCAGTGAGGAGTTCGTGAACGCGGTCGTGCCGGCGTTCTCGGGGATCGCGGTGGTGGAGGTGATCGATGACGTGGTGCGGGGCGAGGTGCCGCCGCTGGTGCCCGTGGACCGCGACGTGCCGCTGCGCCGGGCGGCGTTCCGGGGCCGGATGTCGGCGTATCCGGTGGGTGACGTACGACACCTGCCCTACGGGACGCCCTTCGCGCGGGTACTGGCTGATCTGCGGCCGCGGCTGGTGTCGGTGACGGACGAGGACAGTCTGTGGCTCGCGGCCGATCCGGCCCGGGCGGAGGCCATCCGGCATTCCGGGGCGCACTCCCTGATCGTGGCGCCGCTGGCCCTGCGCGGCGAGGCCCTGGGCGTGGTGAGCTTCTACCGGCACGAGGACGAGGACCCCTTCGAGGAGGCGGACATCGCCCTGGCGTCGGACGTGTGCGCGCATGCGGCGCTGTGCATCGACAACGCCCGCCGCTACGCACGGGAACGGACCATCGCGGCCACGGTGCAGCGCAGGCTGCTTCCGCAGCGGCGGCAGGCGCCGTCCACCGTGAGCGTCTCCCACCTGCACATTCCCGGTTCCGAGGGGGGAGGCGCCTGGTTCGACGTGATCCCGTTGGCGGGGGCGCGGACGGCACTGGTCGTCGGCGACGTCGCCGGACGCGGAATCGCCGCGGCCACGACCATGGGACAACTGCGGACCGTCATCCACTCCCTGGCCGCGCTGGACCTGCAGCCGGACGATCTGATGGCCCGGCTGAACGACACGGCCGCCAGCCTGGCCGCGGAACGCGCGGCGCTGCCGTCGGGCGACCCCCTGCACCGGGAGACGCTGACCGCCGGATGCCTGATCGCCGTCTACGACCCGGTCGAACTCACGTGCACCATCGTCCGCGCCGGACTGTACGAGCCCGTCGTGGTCCATGCCGACGGCGGCTCGGCCACCCTCTCCGTGCCGGCGGGTCCCCTGCTCGCCGGCACCGGCAACGCCCCTTTCCCCGCCACCACCGTCGACCTCCCCGCGGGCAGCACCCTGGCGATCGGCACCGCCACCCTGGCGGAGAAGGTCCTCGCGCCCTCCGCACCGCTGCGGCCCCTGCTCGACGAGGCCGCCGTCCTGTCGCCGGGTGACCTGTGCGACACGATCGCGTACGCCCTCACCGACGACGACCGGTCGGAAGAAGCGCTCATGCTGTTCGCGCGCACCGACGCCCTGCCCGCGGAACAGGTCCTCACCTGCCCCTTGCCGGCCGGGCCCGAGGCGGCACCGCTCGCGCGCGCGGCCGTCAACCGCCGGCTGAAGACCTGGAACGTCGACGAGGAAACCGCCTTCACCACGGAACTCATCGCCAGCGAACTCGTCGGCAACGCGGTCCGCTACGGCGCCCCGCCCCTGCGGCTGCGCTTGATCCGCGACCAGGCCCTGACCTGCGAGGTCAGCGACGGTTCCCCTTCGGCCCCGCACCTCAAGCACGCGCGCACCATCGACGAGTCCGGACGAGGGCTGTTCATCGTCGCGACCCTCACCGAGAGCTGGGGCACCCGCTACCACGCCGAGGGGAAGACGGTCTGGGCGCAACAGTCCACCTGACGCCGGCCCGGTCGCGGCACAGCCTGTCGTAGGCAGGATCTACACTCAGTTGGTAGCCGCAAGCAACGGAACGTGCATGATGACCGGGACGGGGGACGTCCCGCGGCCGGCGGAAGGCCGGTGCCGTCGCACGCGTCCGCTGCAGCACCTCGACGACGACCTGGTGGACCGCACGTAACACGAGCCTCGAAGCCGGGCAGGGGCCCGGCCGGTGAGGCCAGGCAAGGAGATCCGCACGCATGACCACGTCCGCATCCCCGGCCCGTGGGGGAACCGGAGTGATATCCGCATCGGCTCCAGCCGGCAGGCTGACGCATCGTCAGATCATGACGATCCTCAGCGGCCTGATGCTGGGGATGTTCCTCGCGGCGCTCGACCAGACCATCGTCAGCACCTCGATCCGCACGATCGCCGACGATCTGCACGGACTGAGCGCGCAGGCATGGGTCACCACCGCATACCTGATCACCTCCACCATCAGCACGCCGCTGTACGGCAAGCTCTCCGACCTCTACGGCCGCAAGCCCTTCTTCCTGGCGGCCATCACGATCTTCATCGCCGGCTCGGCGGCCTGTTCGTTCGCCACCTCGATGACGGAACTGTCCGCCTTCCGGGCCTTCCAGGGCATCGGCGCGGGCGGCCTGATGTCCCTGGCGCTGGCGATCATCGGTGACATCGTGCCGCCCCGCGAGCGCGCCCGGTACCAGGGCTACATGCTCGCGATGTTCGGCTCCTCGAGCGTGCTCGGTCCGCTGATCGGCGGTTTCCTCGCGGGCCGGAGCAGCATCCTGGCCATCGCCGGCTGGCGCTGGGTGTTCCTGGTCAACGTGCCGGTCGGCATCATCGCCCTGTTCGTCGTCGCCAAGGTGCTGAACCTTCCGCACAGCCGGCGCGAGCACCGCATCGACTGGTGGGGCGCGCTCACCATCGCGCTCGGCGTGGTGCCGCTGCTGCTCGTGGCCGAGCAGGGCCAGGACTGGGGCTGGACCTCCACCAAGGCCGCCGTCTGCTACGGGATCGGCGCGGTCGGCCTGATCGTGTGGGTCCTCGTCGAGCGGGCCATGGGCGAGGAGGCCCTGATCCCCATGCGGCTGTTCCGCAGCGCGGTGTTCAGCAAGATGAGCCTGCTGTCCGTGCTCATCGGCATGGGCATGTTCGGCGGCATGATGATGGTCCCGCTGTACCTGCAGATCGTGAAGGGCGTCAGCCCCACCAAGTCAGGTCTGCTGATGCTGCCGCTGATGGTCGGCATGATCGCCGGGACCATCGTGGTCGGACGCATCATCCAGAAGACCGGCAAGTACAAGATCTTCCCCGTGCTCGGCACCGCGCTGATCATCGCCGCCATGCTCCTGTTCCACTACCGGGTGCAGTGGGACACGGCGCTGCCGGAGACCATGGCCTACATGGCCCTGTTCGGCATCGGCCTCAGCGGCTGCATGCAGATCCTGACCCTGGCCGTGCAGAACGCCGTCGAGCCCAAGGACATGGGCGTCGCGACGGCGTCGGCCACCTTCTTCCGGCAGATGGGCGGCACCGCCGGCACCGCGGTCTTCCTCTCCGTGCTGTTCAGCACCGTCGGCGACAAGATCAGCTCGGCCTTCCGGACCGCGGCCCACACGCCCGCCTTCCAGGCCGCGCTCCACGACCCGGCCGTACGGGCGAACCCCGCGAACGCGCCGGTGCTGGACATGCTCAAGCATCCCGGGGCGGGCGGCGGGAGCGGCTCGGGCGTGCTCGACGACTCCTCGTTCATCCAGCGGCTCGACCCGCGCCTGGCCGAACCGTTCAAGGTCGGATTCACCGACTCGATGCAGCTCGTGTTCCTGATCGCCGCGGCCGTGATGGTCCTGGGCTTCCTGGTCGCGCTGTGGACCAAGGAGGTGCCGCTGCGGCAGGTCTCCGGACTCGAGGCGCGGGCGGCGGAGGAGGGCGGCACCCCGGCACCGGAGCCGACCGGGCCCACCGCCGAGCCCGTCGCCGCCGAACAGGCACCCACCGAGAGCCGGCCGACGGCCGTGCCGGCGCCCGACCGGTTCGAGCCCGTTCCCGGCGCCGCACGGTACGGCGTCCACGGCCGCGTGCTGGACGGCACCGGCGCGCCGGTGCCGGAGGCCGTGATCACCCTGATCGACGTGGGCGGCCGGCAGCTCGGCCGCGCCGTCAGCGGCGCGGACGGGAGCTACGAGTTGGCCGTCACCGGCCCCGGCACCTATGTGCTGATCGGGGCCGCCGGTGCCCGGCAGCCGCAGGCCGTCACCGTGCTCGTCGGCGAGGAGCCGGTCGAGTGCGATCTCGCGCTCAGCGGCACCGTCGCCCTCAGCGGGACGGTCCGGGACTCCGTCGAGGGGCGCCCGCTGCCCGGAGCCCTGCTGGTCGCCACCGACGTGCGCGGCGAGGTGGTGTCCTCCGGGACCTCGGCCGCCGACGGCGCCTTCGTGCTGGCCGATCTGGTCCCCGGCGGCTACACGCTGGTGGTGAACGCGCCCGGACACCGCCCGGCCGCCCTCCCGGTCGACGTCACCCCGGGGACGGGTGGTGCGTACGAGGTCCGGCTCGAACCCGGCGCCCGGGTGGGCGGCGTCGTCAGCGGCGCCACCGGCAGCCCGCTCGACGACGCCAAGGTCACCCTGCTGGACTCGGCCGGCAACGTGGTCGGCACCGCGCTCACCGGCCCCGACGGCGCCTACGGGTTCACCGACCTCGACGGCGGCGAGTACACCGTCATCGCCAGCGGCTACGCCCCGGTCGCCACATCGGTCCGGGTGGACGGCAGCGGCACGAGCGGCGTCGACCTCGAACTGTCCCACGAGGACCCGTCCCGCTAGCCCGGTCCGCCGCGGCGCGGGAGCCCCTGCTCCGGTCTCCCGCGCCCCGGCCGCGACCTGGTCCGAGGCACGTGAGGTGCCCGGGCCGGGGCCGGTGACGATCCGCCGGGTTCCCGGCCGGCCGACTCCCGCGCACCGGGGGCGTGGCATCGGGACGGTCCAGGCCCCGGCGGAACCGCCGGTCTGCCGAGGACGTGCGCGGGCTCTCCTGCCCTGTTCGGTGGACGTGCGGTTCGCCTGGGGGTGTGGCCCGCCTGAGGTCACGCTCCCGGTCCGTGGGCGGGACGGGTGGCGCCCGCGGACTGGCGGGGTGAGGGTCCGCCGGGTTCCCGTCGCCGCTCCTCCCCGGGGCCGGTGTGCGGCCGGCGGTCAGTGGGGGGCTGCGGAGTCCTCGTCGGTGCGTGACGCGATGCGGAAGTCGAAGGCGAGCGTTCCCGGGTCCAGGGCCGTCGCGCCGCCGTCCACGGTGAGCACCGCCCCATTGACGTACGACGCCGCCGGCGACAGCAGCCAGCCGATCGCCTCCGCGACCTCCCGCGGCTCGCCCGGCCGTCCCGCGGGAACCACCCCGGTCGCTTCCGCGTAGGCGGCCTGTACGCCGCCGCTCAGGTCCGCCTCCTCGGCGAAGCGCGCCATGCGCCGGTCCGCCATCTCGGTCCGTACCCAGCCGGGGCACACGATGTTGGCCCGTACCCCCTGCCGCCCGTAGTCGACGGCCACGGACCGGCAGAGCTGGAGCAGGGCCGCCTTGGAGGTGGCGTACGGGGCGTTGCCCGTGCCGTTGCGCAGCGCGGACACCGAAGCGACGGCGACGACCGCCCCCCTGGACTCCAGCAGGTACGGGATCGCCGCCCGGAGCAGGAGAAGCGGGCCGGTGACGTTGGTGCGCATCACCTCGTCCCAGTCCTGCAGCGACATGTCCCCGACGGCCCCGCCCCGCCCTGTGCCGGCGTTCAGCACCAGCCCGTCGAGCCGTCCGTGCGCGGCCAGGGCGGCCCGTACGAGTTCCTCGGCCGCCTCCGGGTCCCCGGCGTCGGAGGGGCACGCCAGCGCGCCGGTCTCCTCCGCGAGGCGCCGCAGGGGTCCGGCCCGCCGACCGGAGACGACCACGTGGTGGCCCTCCTCGCGCAGCAGCCGGGCCGTGGCCTCGCCGATACCCGTGCCCCCGCCGGTCACCACGACGACCCGCTTCTCCGTCACTGTGGTCAGCCCCCTTCACCGAGATCCGCGACGCGTTCGACCCTAGGACCGACGGCCCGGCCGTCGACGACTTCCGGCCAGGGTCCTCCCGGGAGACGGCTTCGTGCCGACCGTCAGGCACGGTGAGCACTCGCCGTTGGCTCCTGTGCGTCAGTGCTTCGTCAGTGCTTGGGGCGCGTGTCCGACCCGGAAGTCGTCACGGTGCCCATCGACAGCGTGCACGCCTCATGTCGACCCGCGCACCGAGCATCGGCGTTCCCTCATGGTTGAGCAGCTCCCGGGCTGCCCCGCCGTGACAGGAGGCCGGTGTTCCGTCCGCGTGGACGACACGCCACCACGGCACGCCGACGCCGAGCAGGCTCATCGCCCGCCCGACCTGCCGTGGGCCGGCTCCGACCCGCTCGCCGATGTCACCGTACGAGGCGACGCGGCCGGCCGGGATGGCGGCCACTTCCGCACGTACCGCTTCGACGAGGTTCATGTCGCCTCGGGCACTTGGGAGGCGGGGGGCGGGTAGGTCAGGTGCCCGTCCTGAACGTGCGCGTGCCGGTTCAGGGTTGCCGGCTTCGCTGTCGAGGCCGAGATGATGTGCGCCACCTCCGCACCCGCGACGATCAACGCGTCGGTGATCAGTCTGCGATGGCAGCGCCACGGAACCGCCTCGCTGCACATGATCGCCGGCACTTCCGTGCTCAGCGATTTCGAGCAACTCGTTCAATCCTTCATTGAATTCGTCGCTCGCCATGTAATCGGCGTAATCCCGGAAGGCTTTCACCTGCCACGCGCCGTTCGCGCTCAGTACCCCTTTCGGGGTGTGCCGTCGGCCGCCGAGTCGCGGGATCCACCGGTATTCGATATCGGGGGGCAGTGCCTCGATGATGGCTGACTGATTCCATTGCGGGAACTTCCGCGACGAAGGGAACGAGCGAACGTCGACCAAGTGGGTTATCTCGTTGTTCCGCAGCATGGTCAGCATTTCATCGAAGTCGCGTGTGGAATGCCCCACCGTGCAGATGCGGTTCGTCATTCTGCCGCCTCAGCCTCCCGGCTCCGGGTTCAATCCCTTCCGGCTTCAGAGTTCCAGCGGACGTGATCGCCGACGGCGAAGTGCCGAGCCACGGCGATCCTCCTCACGGCATGCCGGACGCACGACAAGTACCCGCACGGACGACCTGCGCACAGGGTGAGGCCGACGCCTTCAGGGCCGGGACGGCGGCGTGCAGGGGCAGCCAACTCGCTCTCCGTGTGGCGGCCCGTCCGACGGCCGGTGAGACTGGGAGGCGGCGGAGCCTGGAGATGGGTGGGTCATGCATACCATCGAGGAAACGGTCGAGATCGCGGTACCGGTGCGTACCGCGTACGACCAGTGGACGCAGTTCAAGAGCTTTCCCCGGTTCATGACCGCGGTACGGCGGGTCGAGCAGGTCAAGCCCAATGTCACCACGTGGGTCATCGGCGTGGGGCCGGTGTGCCGCGAGTTCGAGGCGGAGATCCTTCAGCAGGAGCCCGACTCCCGTCTGGCCTGGCGCAGCCTCGAGCGGCGCCCCTCCCACCGCGGCGAGGTGACCTTCAGGTCCGTCGGGGAGCGGCGTACGTCGGTCTGCGTACGGCTGGAGGTGGAGGCGCGCGGCGTGGCCGGCGCGCTCACCGTCGTGCCCCGGCTGACCAGGCGTGTCGTGCGAGCGGAGCTCGGACACTTCAAGGAGTACATCGAGGGGCTGGGGGAGGCGGGCGGCTCCTGGCGGGGGAGCATCCGCAACGGACACGTACGGCCCGTGGAGCCGGAACCGCCGAGGAGCCGGGTGCCCTGCTGGCCGGTGGGCTGACCTCGTGCGGGATGACGACGAACGAGAGGCAACCCGATGACCAAGCCCCCCGGCGAACGGCCGAAGGACGAGCTCACCGTGACGCCGCCCAAGAAATGGGCCGCGGGCATTCCCGCCGTGGTGCACGCCTTGGAGTACTCCCTGCAACAGACGTCCCCGCGGAACACGGGGGTGGACCTGCTGACCATGAACCAGGTGGACGGCATCGACTGCCCCGGCTGTGCCTGGGCGGATCCCTCACCGGGGCACCGCCATCGCAACGAGTACTGCGAGAACGGCGCCAAGCACATCAACGACGAGGCCACCACGCGCCGCGTCACCGCGGACTTCTTCCGCGAGTACAGCGTCACCGAGCTGAGCCGGCAGTCCGACATGTGGTTGAACCACCAAGGACGGCTCACGGAACCGATGGTGAAGCGGCCGGAGTCCGACCACTACGAGCCGATCAGCTGGAACGACGCCTTCGGGCTGCTCTCCGCCGAGCTGACCTCCCTGGACACCCCGGACGAGGCCGTCTTCTACACGTCGGGCCGGGCCAGTAACGAGGCCGCTTTCGTGCTCCAGCTCTTCGCCAGGGCGCTGGGCACCAACAACCTGCCCGACTGCAGCAACATGTGCCACGAGTCCAGCGGCTTCGCCCTGCACGAGACGCTCGGCACGGGCAAGGGAACGGTCAGCCTGCACGACCTGCACCACGCCGACCTGATCTTCCTGGTGGGGCAGAACCCCGGAACCAATCACCCGCGGCAGCTGTCCGCGCTGGAACAGGCCAAGCTGAACGGCGCTCGCATCATCGCGGTGAACACACTGCCCGAAGCCGGCCTGCTGAGGTTCAAGAACCCGCAGAAGGCGCGCGGGGTGATCGGGCGTGGTGTGCAGATCGCCGACCGGTTCCTGCACGTCCGCGCCGGTGGCGACCTGGCGCTGTTCCAGGCGTTGAACCGGCTCCTGCTGGAGGCCGAGGAGGCCCGGCCCGGGCAGGTACTGGACCACGAGTTCATCCGCTCCAGCACCAGCGGCTTCGAGGAGTTCTCCGCGCACGTCCGCGCACTGCCCTGGGACGACATGCTCACCGCGACAGGGCTGAGCCGCAACGAGATCGAGCAGGTCCGCGACGACGTACTGCGCAGTGAACGGGTCGTCGTCTGCTGGGCCATGGGGGTCACACAGCACAAGCACGGTGTCCCCACCATCCGGGAGATCGTCAACTTCCTGATGCTGCGGGGAAACCTCGGCCGGGCCGGAAGCGGAGCCTGCCCGGTGCGTGGTCACAGCAATGTGCAGGGCGACCGCACCATGGGCATCTGGGAGCAGATGCCCGACTCCTTCCTGGACGCGCTGCAGCGGGAGTTCGGCTTCGACCCGCCGCGCGCCCACGGTCTGGACTCGGTGAACTCGATCAGGGCGATGCGTGAGGGCCGTGTCAAGTTCTTCCTCGCGCTGGCCGGCAACTTCGTCCGGGCCGCACCGGACAGCGAGGTCACCGAGGCGGCGATGCGCAACTGCCGCCTGACCGCCCACATCTCCACCAAGCTCAACAGGTCCCACACCGTCTGCGGCCGGACCGCGCTCATCCTGCCCACCCTCGGCCGCACCGAACGGGACGTCCAGGTGGGCGGGGAGCAGTTCGTCACCGTGGAGAACTCGATGAGCGAGGTGCACACCTCCCGTGGGCGGCTGAGGCCGGCCTCCAAGCTCCTGCTCAGCGAAGTCGCCATCCTGTGCCGACTGGCCCGCCGCACCCTGAACGGCACGGCGGGCATCCCCTGGGAGCAGTTCGAGGCCGACTACGGCACGATCCGCGACCGCATCTCCCGCATCGTGCCGGGCCTGCACGACTTCAACCGGCGCGTGGTCCGCCCAGGCGGCATCCAACTGCCCAACCCGGTCAACGAGGGTGTCTTCCCCACCGCCGTGGGCAAGGCGTTGTTCACCCGCAACGCCTGCGAGGCGCCGCACCTTCCCGAGGGGCACCTGCTGCTGCAGACACTGCGCTCCCACGACCAGTGGAACACCATCCCCTACACGCCCAACGACCGCTACCGGGGCATCCACGGCAGCCGTCGGGTGGTGCTCGTCAACCCGGCCGACCTCGGCGAACTCGGCCTGACCGAAGGACAACACGTCGACCTGGTCGGCGTGTGGAGCGACGACGCCGAGCGCCGTGCCGAGGACTTCGTGGTGGTCCCGTACCCGACCAGCCGAGGCTCCGCCGCCGCCTACTACCCGGAGACCCAGGTCCTGGTGCCCCTGGACAGCGTGGCCGACATCAGCAACCAGCCGACGTCCAAAGGCATCCTGGTCCGTCTGGAACCCACGGCACCGCAGCCGAGCACGAGCGCACGCTGACCTCGGCGACCGGAACCGGCCGGCACGGTGCACGGCCGTGGCGCGTCGCCCGACGCAGCGAGCGCGTGCGGCGGCTTGCCGACGAGCAGGCCGTGGTGCTCACCATGAGCCTGCCGGACGCCGACCGGGGAATTCGTGGCCGTGCGACGGCGGTGGCGCTCGGCACGGCGCGGCATCGGGTCACCGTGGCGGCTCACCACATCCCGTGCATGCCCCGGTCGGTCTCACCGCGGTCCCGGTCGGCAGGGCCGACGTCCGCGACTTCAGTCCGGACGCGTGCACGGACCACGGCTCCTCCGGTCAGGAGCGCGTCATTCCCACCGATGGCGCAGGAGTCGCTCCAGCGCCGAATAGCCGCGTTGCTCCGCTGCGGCGAGTTCGGCGGGGTCGATGCCCGCCAGCCACAGTTCGCCGGCGGCGGCATCGTCCGCTTCACGCAACTCCACCAGGGCTCCCGCCAGACGCACCTGGATGTCCGGGGGCGGTGCTCCGCAGTGAGGGACCAGTGCCCGTTCCGCGTCTTCCGTCGCCTGTGTGCACGCGGCCAGTGCGCCTTCCACACGCACAGCGGCATGGTCGTCGACCACCAGCAACGCGCAGACCAGGCCCATGGTGATCCCCAGGAAGCTGGCGAGGACGCGATCGTGGACCAGTTCACCGGCGGAGCCGGGGATGGCCATGTCGCTCAGGAGCAGGGCCAGTGGCGTCACGAACACGACCCCCAGGGCGTAGTTGCGGACGACAGCGAATTCCAGCAGGAACTCCAGAACCATGATCGCGACAGCGAGCACCGTGGGACCCGGGTGCGCGGCCAGCACCCCGAGGGCGATCAGCAGTCCGACGGCGGTGCCCAGCGTCCGCTGGGCGGCACGTTGTGCCGTCGTCCGGATGTTGACCGAGTGCAGCACGGCAGCTGCCGAGATCGCCGCCCAGTAGCCGTGCCCCAGGCCCAGAAGGAGGGCCAGCCCTCCCGCCACGCCGGTGCCCACGGCCATCCGCAGTGCCGGAATGACCAGGACCGAGATGTGGCTGGAGCCGCCTGGGCGCCATCCCAGCATCAGCTCGGAGGCGCGTCGGACGTCGGTGTCGGCGGTCACGGGGGGCGGCCCGAGCGCTCTGCGCTCCCCGGCCTCACCCTCACCCGCGGCCGCAGGCGCCGGCGCCAGTTCGGGCAGCAGCTCGGGAACCCGGCGGCGCCGGTCCGTGAGCAGGAGGGCCTGCTGCCGCAGGGTCTCCGGCTTCGGGGTGAGGTCGTCGGGTGACCGGCGCACCGAGCCGATCAGCAGGCACCACGACATGTCCGTCAGGTGCAGGCAGACCCCCTCGCGGTCGCGGTGCCGCAGGTCCGTCGGCGGTGCGAGACCGAGGGACTGGTACGCCTGCAGGACGGCCGCCGTCGCCCGATGCCGCTCTGCTTCGCCGCCATCCCGGTGCCGGCCCACGTCCAGCAGGTCCGCGAGCGCGAGCAGCGCCGTGGAGACGGCGATGCGCTGAGGCCGGTCCGGATGGACGAACCGACCCACCACGGCCAGTCCCCAGGCCACCGCCGACGCGGCGGCGGCCAGCCCGGTTCTCGGGAGCACATCGGCGGGAGCGGTGGAGGCGTTGGCGGCCACCGCGAAGGAGAAGAGGAGCAGCACCGCGCCCAACCCGCCCAGCCGGGCGGCATCACAGGAGAACTTGGCCAGCCCGGCGACGACGGCCGTCGCCGCCACCACCGCGATCCCACCGGCTCCGGCCCGCGGGTGCGCCACCGCGGCCAGCGCCGCCCCGCACCCCACGCACGCCGTCATCGCCGCCCCGACCAACGCGAGCACCCGAGCGCGGCGGCCGTAGGGCAGATTGCGCCCGAACGTGGTGGTGAAGGAGCCCAGCATGGCGTAGACCGCCAGATCGGGCCGCCCGGCCAGCACGATCGGCAGTGCCACCAGCCCCATGGCCAAGGCCGCGCGCAGGGCGAAGAGAAAGGCCCCGTCCACCCGGTGCACGGCCAGTGCGCCGCGCGGGGACAGCACCCTCGCCACGCCGGCGAACGAGCGCCCGCGGTCCCTTCTGGTCACGGCGGGGAGACGCCTACGCGAGAACGGCATGATCTGTGTATGTCCTCACCTGGCTCCCGGGGATCGACGTCCGGGATCAATTGTCCGGGCGGAGCGGCGGTCCGTCCTGAGCGGAGGACCTGCCGCCGGTGTGGTGGCGCATGAGCGCCTGCTTGCCGCCCTCCGGGATACGCGGGCCGCCGTGGAGTACCTCAACGCTGCTGACCTGCGCGAGCGGGCTGCCCGGGGAGCTAAAGCCGGACATGCGCTACAGACGGGTGTATACCGATACGTATGGGCGCGGGGCGTGTGCCGGTGGACCGCCTCCCGGAGCAGCAGCTGGGCCGCAGGCTGGTGGCGATCCCTCTTGCGCTGATCGTCGTGATCACCGTGGTGGACATCCATTCCCCGCCGGACGTCCACCTGGGCCCCTTGCTGGTGATCGCGCCGGCTCTGACCGCTTCCCTGGCCGGGCCGCGAGTGACCGCCCTCGTGGGAGCACTGGCTGTGGCCGCCCAGGTGCTCATCGCCGTGTTCCACGGCGGACTGACCACGCCCAACCACCTCTCGCAGATCACCGGCCTGACCCTGCTGTCCGCCTTGGTCGTCTTCGTCTGCCACGTGCGCGAGCGGCGCAGCCGTGAGCTGAAGCGGGCACGGTCGGTGGCCGAGACGGCGCAGCTCGTGCTGCTGCGGCCACCGCGCCGCCGGATCGGGCCGCTGCGGGTGGCGTGGCTGTACCTGGCGGCCGAGGACGAGACCCGCATAGGGGGCGACCTGTTCGCGATCGCCCGCTCCGAGAGCGGCACCCGCGTGATCATCGGCGACGTCCGCGGCAAGGGGCTGGCCGCCATCGGTGAGGCATCCATGGTGCTGGGTGCGTTCCGCGAGGGCGCGCACCGTTTCGACACCCTGCCCGAACTCGCCGCGGGCCTGGAGGTGAGCGTCTGCAGAAGCCTGGAGGACGTCGCCGACACCGAGCACGATCCGGGTGAGCACTTCATCACCGCCCTGCTGCTCGACATCCCCGACCACGACACCCAGGTCGAGATGGTCAATCTGGGCCACCCCCCGCCCCTGCTGCTGCACGACGGCCAGGTCACCGTCCTGCACGCACGACGCCCCGTACCCCCCTTGGGCATGTGCGCACTGCCCGCCCCCAGACACCGCGCCGACCCCTTCACCCTCGACGACGGCGACACGCTGCTGCTCTACACCGACGGCGTCACCGAAGCCCGCTCACCCACAGGAGCCTTCTACCCCCTCACCGAGCGCGCCGCCTCCGCCCCCACGTCCGGACCCGAAGCCCTGATCCGCCACATCCACCGCGACCTGCTGAACCACATCGGCCACGAACCCGGAGACGACGCCGCTCTCCTGGCCATCGAACGCTACGGCGCCCACCACCTCCACCGACCGCACACCCACGCCCACCCCCTCGACGGCCCCCGTCGACTCGACTCCGACTCAAAGCCGGCTGCGGAGAACCCTTCCTGAGCCCTCGACCCATGGGTCCTGATCGTCTTGCCGACACCCAGCAGGGCGTCCGAGTCCGGCGGAGGGGCGTGTCCGGCCTGCTGGACCGCCATTATGGGCCGGCGCTCGGTTGCGGTATTCCGGCATGCCGGTGACGCGTGCGGTGCGGCAGCCGCGTCCCGCACGGCGCCCACCATACGATCACGGCCATGGGTGAGCGGTGGTCTGCGGCGGCGCCGCCTCAGCCGCCCCGACGGGGCAGATGGCCCCGATTGACGTCGTCGCGTTTCCTGCCGGCGGTGGTGATCTCGCTGATCATCGCGGCCCTGGCCGGGCTCTTCGTCGGCGCCTACTGCTGGGCCATGGCCAATCCCGTACCGCATCGCATCCCCGTCGCGGTGACGGGAAAGTCGGTCGCGGGCGGCCGGTTCACCAACGCGCTGGAGACCACGCTCCGCACGTCGTTGGTCCTTCATCCGTACCCCGACTACGGCAGGGCCCTCGCCGCCGTCGACGCCCAGCGGGAGTTCGCGATCCTGCAGCGCCGATCGGACGGGGTGGAGGTCGATGTGGCGAGCGCGGCGGGGGCGTCGGTCGCCCGGGTCCTCGGCCGGAGTGCCCCGGCGGTGGGCCGGGCCCTCGGCATCCCGGTGCAGGTCAGGGACGTCAAACCGCTTCCGGCCACGGACCCGCAGGGGCTGGCTCTCTTCTACATCGCCCTGGGGTCGAACATCCTCGGTTTCGTCGGTGCCATCCAGCTCGGGGTGCATGCTCAGGCGCTGCGCCCCGCCGAGCGTATCGCCGCCACGGCCGGCTATTCCGTGCTGGGTGGCCTGTGGATCTGCGTCATGGCCGACTGGGTGCTCGGTGTGGTGCGGCTGCCGTTCGTCCAGTCATGGGGAATCTGCACCTTCACCATGATCACGGCGGGCATGATCTTCACCGCGTTCCACACCTTCCTGGACCGTTGGGCACTGCTCCCGACGTGGCTGTTGCTGGTCATCCTCGGCAACCCCTCGTCCGGGGGTGCGGTGGCCTGGCCGCTGCTCCCTCCGGTCCTGGGCTTTCTGGGGCGGTTCCTGCCGCCGGGCGCGTCGGTGAATGCCCAGCGCAACGCCGTGTACTTCCCGCACAACCAGCACGTCGAGCCGTATGTGGTGCTCGCCGTGTGGTGCCTGGTCGCCTCGTCGGTCTTCCTTGTGTGGCGTGCGCGTCACCCCGCCAGCCGGGCGGCCGCACAGGCCGCCACGCCCGGCGCTGAATGAGCGCACTGCCGCATCGCGGGCCCGGCAGCCCGGGAAGCGGGGTGCGGGACAGTTGCGCGTCAGTTCGTCGTGACGGTGGTGTGGTGCGGTCGGTTGTGTACCAGCAGGGCTGAGGCGAGGGCCGCGCACAGGAACACGGCGGCGATGACCGTCATTCCGGCGTGGACGCCGGAGGTGAAGGCGTCGCCGATCGCGGCGGTCACGTTCGGCGGGGCCGCCCGGTGGCTACCGCTACCGGTGGAGACGGCGTGCTCGACGGCGGGCCAGGCTGCTCGGGGGACGTGGTGGACGTCCAGCCGGGTCGGCAGTTGGGACCGGAGCCGGCTGGCGAGGAGTGCTCCGAGGAGGGAGGAGCCGGTGACGGATCCGATCTGGCGGAAGGCGTTGACGGCTCCGGAGGCCATGCCGGCGCGTTCGTGGGAGACGCTGACCAGGGCGGCGGCGGTGCTCGGCGCGGCAACCATCCCGCTCGCGGCTCCGAAGAGCGCGAACAGCCACCAGACCCGGGCGTAGGGGGTGGTCGGATCCAGCGTGGTGAGTCCGGCCGTGGCGGCGGCTCCGATGAGGAAGCCCAGGGTCAGTGGGAGCTTGAAGCCGGTGCGGCGGATCACGCGTCCGGTCGCATAGCTGACGATGACGTAGACGCCGAAGAAGGCCAGCAGTCGCCATCCCACGTCCAGGGCGGACAGGTGCTGGACGCGCTCGTAAAAGAGCACCGACAAGATGGCCAGTCCGGTGAAGCCGAACAGGGAGACGGCCGTGACGAACATGACCGCGCTGAAGGACGCCGACCGGAACAGGCTGATGTCCAGCATGGGTGTGCGGCCGGCGCGCTCGACGAGGACGAAACCGGTCAGGGCCGCGGCCGCGATGATCCAGGCGGTGAGGATGCGGGGGCTGGTGTAGCCGTCGTGTCCGCCTTCGATGAGGGCGTAGACGAGGGCGGCGATGCCCAGGACGGCCAGGACCTGGCCGGGGATGTCGAGTTTGCCATCGGGGCCGCGCGATTCGGCGACGAAGACGGCGGCGGCCATGGTGACCACGGCGAGGACGGCGGTCGACAGGAAGACCGTGTTCCAGTGGAAGTGGTCCAGCAGGGTGCCCGCGATCAGCGGGCCGGCGGCGAGTCCGATGCCGGAGGCGGCCGCCCAGATGGTGACGACTTCGGTGCGCCGGTGGGGGTCGGGGAAGGTGGCGCCCAGGATGGCCAGGCTGTTGGGCAGGATGAGCGCGCCGCCGAGGCCGGAGACGAGCTGGCCGGCGATGACGCCTCCGGCCGAAGCCGCCGTGTAGACGATGAGTGACCCAATGATCATGACGGCGGCGCCGGCGACGAAGGTGCGCCTGCGGCCGTAGAGGTTGCCGATGGTGCCCGCGGACATCACCAGACTGGCCACCAGCAGGGTGTACGCGGAGGGGATCCAGACGAGGCCGGTCGGGGAGACGTGCAGGTCGTCCTGGATGGCGGAGAGCGCCGACACCGATGCGGTGATCAGCAGAAAGGTCGTCATGGCGCCCAGGCACATCGCGATGAGCGTGACGGTGGCAGCGAGCCGGGAGGGCTGGTTCGGCAAGGGCCGGAGACCGGTTTGCCCGCCGGTCGGCTTGAGCCGGCCGGGGGCGGGGGAAGGAGTCGGAGTCACGGTGTCCTCGTCTCAGCCGAGCTGCGGGTAGAGAGCGGCGACGCCACCGGACAGGTCGGCCTGGACCTGGCGGCTGCGGTCGTCGACGACGATCTCGGCAGCTCCGGAGGCAATGCCGTCGGCGGCCGCGCGGGCGACGTCCGCCGGGTGGGTCTTGGGCCCGTCGACATGGCGGGCCATGTCGGTGTCCATGTAGCCGACGTGGAGTCCGGACACGGTGATGCCCCGGGGCGCGAGCTGCTGGCGCAGCGCGTTGGTCAGGCTCCACTCCGCGGACTTCGCGGCTGCGTAGGCGCCGACGGCGGGAAAGCTGATCCAGGACAGCACGGACAGGATGTTGAGGATGGCGCCGCCGCCCTGGGACTCGATCACCGGGGCGAAAGCCCGGATCACGCCGAGGGTGCCCAGGTAGTGGGTCTCCACCTCCAGGCGGACGGCGTCCCAGTCGCCGGTCAGCGGATCGGCGCCCGTGGAACTGCCCGCGTTGTTGATCAGCACCGTGACATCACGGGCCTCCTCGGCAGCCGCGGCGATCGAGGCGGGGTCGGTGACGTCGAGCCGTATCGCTTTCACGCCGGGCAGATCGATCTGGTCCGGTCGGCGCGCTGCCCCGTACACCGTGGCGCCGCGCGCGAGCAGTTCCTGGGCGAGCGCCCTGCCGAGCCCGCGGTTGGCGCCGGTGACCAGGACGGTTGCTGTGCTGATGTCCATGATTCCTTCCTCGGGATGCGCACACCCCACCTGACTAATGATTGAAGAAGTCAGCTACGACGGTATAGGCTGACTTTGCATGAGGCAAGCCAGGTGGAGGGTGGAGAGATGACGGATCTACTGGACGAACGGGACGCCTGGTCCATGGCCAACTGCTCCATCGCCAGGACCCTGGAGATCGTCGGCAACAGGACGGCGCTGCTGATCATGCGCGAGGCGTTCTTCGGCACCCGCCGGTTCGACGACTTCGCCAAGCGTGTGGGCATCGGCGAACCCGCCGCCGCGGCGCGCCTGAAAGAACTGACCGCCGCCGGTCTCCTGGAGCGCGTCCCCTACCAGGAACCCGGCCAGCGGACCCGGTACGCCTATCAACTCACCCAGAAGGGGCGGGACTTCCGGGCCGTCATCGTGGCGCTCCGGCAATGGGGCGACAGGTGGGCCGCCGACGAACAAGGGCCCCCCGTGGTCGTACGCCACGAGAAGTGTGGCGCCCCGGTGCACGCGGTGCTCCGCTGCGACAACGGCCACGACGTGCCGATCGGGGACTCGTTCGTCGATGCCGGCCCGGGTCTCATCCGCGTCGGCCAGGACAGCCCCTGAAGCCGGCGACGACTGGAGCACCCCGCAGGACGATTCCACCGCAGAAGTGGGCCGCCCCTGCCATGGCCGACCGGCTCGGCACGGTACACCGACAACACACGTCCCTGAGGAGCTGCCGCATGTCCGAAACGTCGAAGAAGTCCTTGCGCGCCGACGCGACCGGTGAGACAGGGGCGGCCATCCACAGATCACGCGTGTTCGGCTGGGAAGACCCTGCCGTTTCCGCCGACGCCGTCCCTCACCACAGCGGTCTCGACTTCCTCCGTGAGATCCTGGCCGGGCGACTGCCCGCCCCGCCGATCGCCGCCACTCTGGGCTTCACCTTGGAGGAGGCCGAGCACGGCCGGGCGGTCTTCGTCCTGGTGCCGGGCGAGGAACACTACAACCCGATCGGCAGCGTCCACGGCGGCGTCTACGCCACGCTCCTCGACTCGGCGGCCGGCTGCGCGGTGCAGTCCGTACTGCCCCAGGGCATGGGATACACCTCGCTCGACCTGACGTTGAAATTCCTGCGCCCGATCACCGTCGACACCGGCAAGGTCCGCGCCATCGGCACCGTCCTCAACAGCGGCCGCCGCACCGCCCTCGCCCAGGCGGAGCTCCGTGACTCCGGCGACCGGCTCCTGGCCCACGCCACCAGCAGTTGCATGCTCTTCCCGGTCCCGGCCCGCTGATCACCATGCCCGGCGCGACGGAGACCGACGACGATCAGCCGGACCTCGGTGTTGCTATGACCGCTGTTGGGGACCGGGCGAGGTCGGGGGCGGGAGAGTCTGCTCGGCCCAGACGGTCTTGCCGTCGAGGGAGTACCGGACGCCCCAGTTCTGTGCGAGTTGGGCGATGATGAACAAGCCGCGCCCGCCTTCGTCGATGGTCTTCGCGTGGCGCAGCCGTGGCGCGAGGGCATTGCCGTCGTGGACTTCGCAGGTGAGCGTGCGGTCCTTGATGAGCCGCAACCGCAGCGGTGGGGTGCCGTAGCGGACGGCGTTGGTGACCAGTTCGCTGACGATCATTTCCGTGATGTAGGCGGTTTCGTCGTCCACTCCCCAATGGGTGAGCTGGTGTTGGGTCTGGGTGCGCGCCGTGGCGACGGCCTTGGGGTGGTGGTCGAGATGCCATGCGGCGACCTGGTCCGCGGGGAATGCGTGGGTGCGCGCGAGGAGGAGGATGACGTCTCCGTGGCGGGTGTCGTTCCGCAGCCGGTAGAGCACGTCGTCGCACAGGTCCTGCAGTGGCCGGTCGGTGTGGGCGAGCACCCGTTGGAGGGTCTCCGGGGACTGGGAGGCGTGCAGGAGGGACGGGGTGTAGAAGGCGAGGACGCTGCCGTCGGCGACAGGAACCGTGGTGGCGGCGAAGGGGGGTCCTTCGGTACTGCCCAGGGGAGGTCCGCTCGGCAGGGGAGGGGTCTCGGTGCTCCCGTCGGGATGGGCGACGACGGGTGGGGGGTGGCCGGCCAGGGCGATGGTGCAGGTCTGGGCGAGCGGGTCGTAGACCGCGTACGCGCAGCTTCCCGTGAGCGGCATGGGGTCGCCGGGCGGCAGCGCCGCGCGTTCGTCGGCCAGGCTGACGGCGGTGTCGTTGAGGCGGGCGATCAGTTCGTCGGGCTCCAGGTCGAGCGCGGCCAGGGAGTGCGTGGCGGTCCGTATCTGTCCCAGGGTGGTGGCCGCGTGGATGCCTTGGCCGGCCACTTCACCGACCACCAGTGCGGTACGGCCGCCGGAGAGGGCGAAGGTGTCGAACCCGCTGCCTCCGCCCACCTCGGAGGGCACGTGCAGGTGCGCGGTTTCCACGGTGGTCCGCGTCGCAGCGTGGGGAAGCAGCAGGTGGCGCTGGATCGTCAGGGCGATGGTGTGTTCGCGGGTGTAGCGGCGGGCGTTGTCGATGCACAGCGCGGTGTGAGCGGCCACTGCGACGGCGAGGGTGACATCGCCCTGGTCGTAGACGTCTCCCTGGTCGGTGCGGTAGAGGCTCATCAGTCCCAGGACGGTTCCCCGCAGCGTCAGGGGTGTGGTGATGAGGCTGTGGGCCCCGGAGGCGCGGATCGCCTCGGTGCGTTGCGGGACGGCCGCCAGCCAGGGCGTTTCGGGGCCCAGGGCGACGAGGCGGGGCTTGAGGTCGCTCAACGTCTGCGCATAAGGCGTCGGGAAGGGCAGAGCGCGCACGTCACCCACCGGATGTGCCTGAACCTGCTCCTCGCCGCCACTGCGGGCGAAGGCGGCACGGCGCAGCGGTACCTCCCGCCCGAGAGGACTCGGCGGAGGTTCCTCGCCACGCACCACTGCGTCCACCACCTCCACCACGGCGATGTCGGCAAGATCCGGCACCACCTCCCGCACCAGTTCCTCGCAGGTGGCCACGACGTCCAGGGTCTGTCCCACGCGCTCGCGCACCGAGCCGAGGACGCGCAGACGGGCACGTACCTTTTCGCGTTCGGTGACATCGAGGATTTCCGCCAGCGCCCCCAAGATCCTCCCCTGCGCGTCTTCAAGACGAGATACCGAGACGGAGAACTGGTACTCCGGCCCCGGCGCGCCCTTCGGACGCACTCCCACCAGTCGCCCCCGTGCCGGCTCGCCGCTGTGCAGCACGCCGTGCAGCATCGCCTCGACCTCATCGGGCGCGGAGAGGTCGTATACGTCGGCGAAGCGCCGGCCCACGATCTGTTCAGGGGGCCCTGCGTGCAGGACGGAGGTGTTGACGTTGATCCGTAGAATCCGCAGCTCCGTGTCCAGGACCATCAGGCCATTCGGGGACTGGCGGAACAGAGCTTCCAGTACTGCCGCACCCTCGACAGGCGAAATGGCTTCGTTGTGCGCCACGGCACCCACCTCCCCCATCCAGCCTGCTCCTCGCTCCTGCGCGCCGCTCCCTCGCGCTCCGAGACGCGTTGGAGTTGCCTCCGTTGCGACCTCAAGGATTTCCGCAGGTCGTGTAACCGTCCGAGGAATCCCTGAGCGAATGTCCCAGGTGGGCGCTTCGGCGAGCGCTCCGGTTCCCATCGCTGTACGAGCAGCAGGGCGAGGTCCGGGGCCTGGCATCCCACTCGCGCCCGCCTCACGCGTGCGCGAGTGGGATCCGTTGGACCAACGACGGGAAGACGGCCTGGACCCGCCTACGAGTCTTCAGCGGCCGGCCACGATCAGCGCAGGAGGACGCCGAAGACCATGCGGAAGAAGGCGTCGAAGGGAGCGGAGGACTTGTCGGCCCGGGCCGCGATCAGCGTGCCCTCCCAGGCGCTGAGGATGAACAGCGCGGCCTCCTCGGCGTCAAGAGCGGCGTCCAGCTCACCCGCTTCCTGGGCTTCGGCGAGCACCCGCCGGATGTGCGCGGCCCACCGCTGGAAGCCACCCTGGACGGCGGAGCGGATGTCCTCGGAGTGGTCCGCCACCTCCGCGCCCAGGTTGCCCACCAGGCAACCACGGGCGAAGCCGCGGGCGACCGTGTCCTTCCCCAGGAACTCGAAGTGCGCCCGAAGCCGCTCCAGCGGAGGCCGTCCGGGCGTGTCGAGCAGGTCGAACCGCAACCCGGCGGCGTAGCGGCTCAGCGCCTCGAGGGCGCTCTCCTCCTTGCTGGCGAAGTGGTTGTAGAACGAGCCCTTGGGAGCCCCGGCCGCCGAGGTGATGTCGCTGATGCCCGTGGCATGGAAGCCCCTCGTGCGGAACTGCTCCAGGGCTGCCTGCGCGATCTCCTCGCGCTTGGACGCGCGTGCCATCCTCACCACCACCTCGGATGTCAATATGTCCGGTCGCCTTACCGCAGGTCAAACGAGGGGGAGCGGCTGCCGCCCACGACACCTCGTGACCCACGCCCCCTCGCTCCTTGACTAACTGTAAAGCGACCGGTCATATTGAAACGACCGGTCATATTGAATAGTCCCCGCCCCGAGCTCTCGGCCCTCCCCGAGTCGGCAGAGGCAGCACCGAGGAGATACGTCATGTCCACCTACCGAGCCTTCGAGGCCGCCGGTGTCCACCAGCTCCGGCTCGTCGAGCGCGAGCTCGTCGAGCCCGAGCCCGGACACGTCCGGCTCAGAGTGGAGGCGTGCGGTGTCTGCCACTCCGACGTGCTGGCCGTGGAAGGACTGCGCACCGACCCGTCACGGCCCGTCGTCCCCGGCCACGAGATCGTCGGCGTGATCGATGCCGTGGGCGCGGGCGTCACCGCCTGGAGGCCCGGCGACCGCGTCGGCGTCGGCTTCCTGAGCGGGCACTGCTGGGAGTGCGAACCGTGCCGCCGGGGCGACTTCGTCAACTGCCTCGACCAGGAACAGACCGGAACGACCGTCGACGGCGGATACGCGGAGGTGGCCTACGCCCGCGCAAGCGGACTGGTGCGCATCCCGGACGGCATGCCCGCCGTCGAGGCAGCTCCGCTGCTGTGCGCCGGACTGACCACCCTCACCGCGATCCAGCAGGCCCCCACCCGCGCCGGCGCCCTGGTCGCCGTACAGGGGATCGGCGGGCTGGGCCACCTGGCCCTGCAGTACGCACGCAGCCTCGGACACCGGGTCGCCGCCATCGCCCGGGGCCAGGAGAAGGAGCAACTCGCCAGGCAGCTGGGTGCCCACGAGTACATCGACAGCACCCTCACCGACCCCGGCACGGCGCTTGCCGACCTGGGCGGCGCGTCGGTCATCGTCGCCACGGCATCCAGCGGTTCGTCCATGAACCCCCTGGTCCGCGGACTGGCCCCGGGCGGCACGCTGGTGGTCGTCGGCGCTGCCCCCGACCCGCTGACGGTCGCCACGGCTGACCTGATCTTCGGCACCCGCCGCATCGTCGGCAGCCTGACCGGATCGTCGATCCAGAACGAGGACAACCTCGCCTTCAGCCTCGCCCACGGCATCCGCCCGGCCACCGAGACCATGCCCTTCACCCACGCCATGGACGCCTACGAGCGGATGCTCTCGGGCAAGGCCCGCTTCCGCGTCGTCCTCGACATGGACGCCTGACCACGCCACGCCGGCGGGCAGGCGAGTCAAGGCCCCCGCCCCTGGCAATCCCCTTGAGGTTCCCCATGACCGAAACGGTCGACACGACAGAGCACACCAGCCCGGCCCCTTGCGGCAGCCGGCCTGCGCGCCCAGCCGCCGACATCGTCCCCCACGTCGACGATCCGCATGCGACTCGCGCCGCACGGATCAGGCTCCTGTCCGTCTCCCTCGGCACCGCCGGACTCGGCGGAGCCTGGCAGGCGGCGGCACCCACCTTTCCGCCCGCTCTCCAGGTCAGCGACGCGCTGTTCACCGTCAGCGGACTCATCTGGCTGGTGCTGCTGGCCCAGTACCTGCGCCATGGCGGGACCCGCTGGCACAACCTCCGTCAGCACCTGCGCCATCCCGGCGACGGCTTCACCCTCGGGTATGTCCCCCTCATCGGGATGCTGATCACAGGACACTTCTCCCGGTTGGAGCTCACCTGGGCACGTTGGGTCTACGCGGTGTTCCTCATCCTGGCCGCCTTCGTCGCCGCCCGCCTGCTCGCCCACTGGCTCACGGGCACCCTGAGCACCACCGCTCTGCACCCGGGCTACCTGCTGCCCGTCTCCTCCGCACCCTTCGTCGCCAGCGCCGTCGCCTCCACCCTCAGACTGCCCGGCGTCGCCGACGCCGCCTTCGCGGTGGGGCTGCTGTACTGGCTCGCCTTCGGCACCGTCATCCTCGGCGGCCTCGTCACCGGCGGACCCCTGCCCGGGCCCGCTCGCCCAGCCCTCACCGTCCTGACCATCCCACCGGCGACCGGCGGAATCGCCTGGACCGCCGCTCACAAGGGCGTCTTCGACGCCGTCGGCTACGGCTTCGCCGGGACCCTGCTCTTCACCGTCCTCATCGTCGTCCTCCTCCTGCCCGAGCTGCGCCAGCCCTCGTTCCATCCGGGCCTGTGGATCTTCAGCTTCCCGGTGGCGGCATCCACCAACTTCACCATCCGCTGGATCCAAGCGTCCGCGTGTCCCGGGGCGCCGGCCCTCACCGGCATTCTCCTCGCCGGTGCGACCTCGGCGCTGGGCCTGCTGGCCATGGCCACCCTGCGCCACCGGGCCCGGCGACCACTTCCCCGCTGACTTCCGCTCCAGCGGCGGACAGACGCATGCCAGAGGCATCACCGTCACTCCAGCGCCGATCGCCGGCTTCACCGGAAGGTGACAGCCCGCAGCCCCGGTCTGCGCCCAGCGGACCCAACCCCCCCCGCCCATCTGCCCTACCTCACGAAACCTCTCCGAGGAGCCCTCATGCCCACGCTCGACCGCCACGACGCCGTCTTCGTCCTCCACCTCGGTGACGGGGAGAACCGCTTCCACCCCGACTGGATCGCTGCGGTCCACGCAGCCCTCGACGAGGTGGAGAAGTCGCAAGGACCCCGCGCCCTGGTGACCGCTGCGACCGGGAAGTTCTACTCCAACGGACTCGATCTCGAATGGCTCGCCGAGCACAGCGACGAGCACCTGGACTACGTCATCTCCGTCCACGGTCTGTTCGCCAGGTTCCTGTCCCTCCCGCTGGTCAGCGTCGCCGCGCTGCAGGGACACACGTTCGCCGCCGGAGCGATGTTCTCCCTGGCCCACGACTTCCGTCTCATGCGCGCCGACCGGGGCTTCTGGTGCCTGCCCGAGGCAGACATCAACATCCCCTTCACTCCCGGCATGTCCGCACTCATCCAGGCCCGGCTGACCCCGCAGACGGCCCACCACGCCATGGTCTCCGCCCGCCGTTTCGGCGGCCAGGAAGCCGCCGCTGCCGGAATCGTCGATCAGGCCGTGGACGAGAGCGCCCTGCGCACCGCCGCCCTCGAACTCGCCCAGGCCCACGCGAGCAAGGCCGGCGACACCCTCGGAACCATCAAGGCGCGCATGTACACCCCCGTCCTCACCACCCTCCGCGACACGACCAACCCGCGGGGCTGACGTCGTATCGGGGGGCGGTCCCCGGCCGAGCGGGGCACGACGTGTGCAGTAGCAGGCAGGGCGGACATAGTGACCGGGCCGGAGAAAAGTCGCCGCGGCGCTGGTTGATGACATGACAGCGTCGTGCGCCTCGCGCCAAGGCTGCTTATGACATGACAGCGTTGGGGCGGGAGCGCAAGCTGTAAGTGCAGGGTGACACCGGCGATCGGTCGGGCGAGGCGAGCTGTACGTGGGACGGCGACGCCCGCCGGAGGTTGCGTCGCTTCTGCCCGGACGTCCACGGTGTCCGTCGGGGTGCTGAGAGACGAAAGGTCGCTCATGCCGCAATCCATGCGCGCGCTCGTGGCCGGAGCGGTCGGCGAGCCGAACGATGTCCTGCGGCTGGAATCCCGGCCTGTTCCCACGCCGGAAACCGGCCAGGCGTTGATTCGTGTGAAGGCGACTCCGATCCACGCCAGCGATCTGCACGTGTTGCGTGGTCGCTACGGCTTTTCTCCCGAGCTTCCAGCTGTCGGGGGGCACATGGAATGCGTGGGCCGTATTGAGGCCCTGGGTCCGGGTACCGAGGGCCTGAAGATCGGCGAGCGTGTGGTGGTCGCCGCCGTCCCCGCCGTACCCGACCCTCATGTGGCGGGCACCTGGCAGGAATACCTCGTCGCCGCTACACACCGGCTTCTGCCGGTCCCCGGCCAGCTGAGCGACTCCAGCGCCTGTCAACTCGCTGTCAACCCGTTGACCGCGCTGCTCCTGGTGGCGCGCGAACTCGACGTACAGCCGGGGGAATGGCTGTTGCAGACGGCGGCGGGCTCCACCGTCGGCCGGCTCGTCATTCAGCTGGCCAGGCATCTGGGCATTCGAACGATCAATGTGGTGCGGCGGCGCTCGGCCGTCGACGAGATCAAGGCGCTCGGTGGCGACGAGGTCATCTGCACCGAGGACGAGGATCTGCTGCAGCGTGTGACCGAGATTGCCGGACCGGCCGGCGTGCGCAAGGCCATCGACTGTGTCGCGGGCCCCGTAGGTGCCCAGGTGTCCCAGGCACTGGCTCCAGGAGGAGAGGTCGCGGTCTACGGCGCGCTCTCCACCCATCGGCAGACCGACCCGGCGGCGTTGACGGTTCCGCTGTCGGCACGCTCGCTCATCTACGAAGCCAAAGTGGTCCGCGGCTTCTGGCTGAACCGCTGGTTCGGCACCGCCTCACCTGCGGATGTGCTGGACGCGCTGTCCGTGGTTCGCACCCTCGTCACCGATGGAGTGCTGACCATCCCCCCAGGCCGGCCGTTCCCACTCGAACGCTTTACCGAAGCCATCTCGTTCGCCGAAGCACCCGCTCATGGCGCCAAACCACTCTTCGTCTTCGACAACGACCGGGACGAAGACGAAGAGTAGGAGCCGGGACTTCGCCGCTGTACCGCCACCGGCGGCGCGTCGCTGTCAGTCGAAGTGGATGTCGCTGAGGTCGATCGAGACCATGACCTGATCGAGCACGGGATGGCCATCGGCGTCGCGGCGGTAGGCCCGGCGCCTCGTGGGCAGCGTGATGCCGTCCGCTTCCACGCAGTCGTAGACGTACTGCGCGGCGGCGAATCCGCCTGCCACATCGACGTGATAGTCGTGTCGGCGCAGCAGGCGGTCGGCGCCGAAGTAGAAGTCCTGGTGGGTGCTGTGGCTGACGATCTCGGCTGGGAACGTGGCGCGTAGCCCTCGCCACAGTTCGTCCCCTTCCCGCCACGGCTCGATCTCGGTGACCGTGAATCCGGGCATAGCCAGCAGGAACGGCGTGGTGAGGTAGGTCCACAGGGCGTAACCGTTGAAGTAGGCGCGGTCCAGTGCGTCCCAGGGGGTCTCCAGAGTGTGGCCGCTGAAGGACGACTGCGGGTCCTCGCGTTCGGCCACCACCCGCCCGTCGAGCTTTTCGATACTCACACGTCCGGGCGTGAAGTCGGTCCTCTGATCAGGGGCGCCAAAGGGTCTGACCGACGCGTGCTCCTCGTGCAGGAGAACGGTCATCTCGCGCGGCGCGGGATCCTGCGGCAAGCCCTTCACGGCGAACAGATGACCGCCGCTGACAAGGGTGGCTCGCGCCCGAGTCAGCCGGCGCCAGCGTGTGGTCCCGCCGTGCGCTTCGATCGCCTCGATGAGCAGTTCATTCATGTAGGTCTCCAGAGGCGCGGCGGCCCCAGCCTGAGCGGGACGTCAGCACGGCGCGAACGCGCCCGTGTGGACGGCGCGCATGGCGCGCTCGATCGTCTCCTGGTTTTCGCCGACCGGAGCAACGTAGCCGATGACGTCGCGCGCGGCGGCCTCCCCGAGCATGCGGGTGATGACCCAGGTGGCGAGGTACTGGGACGCCAGACAGCCTCCTGCCGTAGCGATGTTTCCCTCGGCGTGGAACGGCGCGTCGAGCACGGTGATGTCGCAGGCTTCGACAAAGGGTCGGCTCTTCATGTCCGTGCAGGCGGGCATGCCGTCCAGCAGTCCGAGCCGGGCGAGCACCAGCGCGCCGGAGCATTGCGCACCGATCAGTTGTCGCGAAGAGTCGAGCGGCAGCCGTGAGATCAGCTGGTCGTCGGCGACCACGTCTCGCGTCCTCACGCCACCGCCGATCAGTACGACCTCGGCGTCGGCCACGAACTCCAGGGGGCGCTGTCCCGTCACCTCGACGCCGTTCATCGACGTGACCACCGGCGTCGGCGTGGTGATGAAGGCTTCCAGGCCATCCTTGCGGCATCGGTTGATCAGCGCGGATGCGATGAAGCTGTCGAGTTCGTTGAACCCGTCGTAGGTGACCACGGCTACCTGCATCACGTCTCCTTCAAGCACGGCATCAGATCCGTACTCTTCCCTGGCGTGCCGGTTCGGGGCGGGAGCCCGGTCGGCGGCCGGCTCCGGTGCGGCAACCGCACCATGCGGTCGTGGTTCACCAGCGTGGGGCGCCGTCGGCAAGCTGAAGTTCACCCCGGCCGAAGGAGAAGTTCTCGTTCGGGACCGGAATCAACGCGATGAAGATGTCGTCGGGTGAGACGCCGAGTGCCTCGACCACCAGTTTGTTGATGGCCGCCGCCACGGCCCGCTTGTCCGCCAAAGGCCGGTGGGCCCCGAGCTGAAGCGTGATGATCATGGCGTCGCCGCTGCGCTGCATGCCTATGAACGTCGGGTCCAGGAAGAGTTCGTTCTCGCCATGCTCACTGATCATGATGAACCGGTCGCCCTCGGGTATCCCGAGGGCCTGGACCAGTGACTGGTTCAGCGCATCGGCGAGAACACGCTTCTGTTCCGAGGAGAAACGGTTGGCGGGGATGTGGGCGTTGAAGACGGGCATGAGCTGATCCTCGGGGGGTGCGGAGTCGGCTTGTGCAGTCAGGGGGATTGATGGGCTCCGTCCGCGGTGGGGACGGGAACATGCGGGACGGAGAGGCTGCTCGCGCTCCCTGCACAGCCGAGGCGGAGCTGATCAGACTTCTGACCACCGGCGGAAGGAGATCCATGGGTCAGCGCCGACCACCTAAGTCTCCATCTGGAACCCAGGCGGCGTCAAGGCTGAGTTCCAAAGCGGAACTCAAGGGGTACGCTGTCCCCATGGAGTGGCGAGAACTTGATCTGGGCAACTGCAGCGTCGCCGCAACACTGAGCCTGGTCGGCGAGCGATGGACACTGCTCATCCTTCGCGAGGTCTTCGCGGGACTGCATCGATTCGACGAGATGGCCGAGCACCTCGGGATCTCCCGCAGGGCCCTCACCGAGCGCCTTCGGCAACTGGTCGACGCCGGCCTGCTGGAACGCCGGAGCTACCAGGAGGCTGGTCAGCGCTCGCGCCATGAGTACCACCTCACTGCGCGCGCCCACGACCTGCAATGGGTCCTCGCCGCGCTGCTCCGGTACGGCGACACCCACCTGGGCGACCCGGCGGCCGCGCCGGTGGTGCTGCGCCACTCCGGCTGCGGCGGCCAAGTCCACGTTGAGTTGCGCTGCTCGTGCGGCCACGAGGTCGCCGGTTCCGACGTGGAGCCGGTCCTGGGCCCCGGCGCCGTCCGGCTGTCCACCTGACGCAGTCGACCCCCGTCTCGGCCTTCCGCGGCACTGCGCGGCGTCATGGAGGCTGATCGTTTCAGCAGGGCTGAATCCTGTTCCACTGAGAGGTTTTCATGATCGAGCGCAAGGATGTCGAGTTCGAAGCCGACGGCGCGGTCACGCTTCGCGGCTGGCTGTTTCTGCCGGCCGGGCCGGGGCCGCATCCGGCAATCACCATGGCCCATGGCTATGCGGGGGTTAAGGAACACGGTCTGGAGCCCTTCGCGCGAGCCTTCGCCGAGGACGGGTTCGTCGTCCTGGTGCACGACCACCGCACCTTCGGGGCCAGCGACGGCGAGCCCCGGCAGGACGTCGACCCGTGGCAGCAGATCGCCGACTGGCGGCGGGCCATCTCCTACCTGGAGAGTCGGCCGGAGGTCGATGCCGACCGGATCGGCCTGTGGGGGAGCAGCTATGCCGGCGGGCACGCGATCGTATTGGGTGCGACCGACCGCCGACTGCGCGCCGTGGTGTCCCAGGTGCCGACCATCAGCGGGTACGAGCAGGGCCTGCGCCGCGTGGCACCGGACGCCGTGGCGGGCCTCGAGGAGTCCTTCACGGAGGACGAGCGGGCCCGATTCCGCGGAGAGGCCCCGCACACCGTGGCCATCGTCAGCAACGATCCGGCGGTGCCCGCCTCCTACCGATCACAGGAGGCCGTCGACTTCTACCTGCAGCCCACGCCCGACGGCGCGTGGGAGAACAACGTCACGGTCCGTTCGACCCGCGCGGCGCGCATGTACGAGCCCGGGATCTGGGTCACGCGGGTCTCGCCCACGCCGCTGCTCATGGTGGTCGCCCTTGGCGACACAGTCACCGTTACCGACCTGGCGCTCGCCGCCTACGAACGTGCCCTTGAGCCCAAGCGGCTGCAGCTGATCCCGGGCGGTCACTTCGACCCGTACACCAGCCAGTTCGATCAGGCGAGCGGCGCCGCCCGCGCCTGGTTCCGTGAACACCTCGCCTGACGGGCGAACGCACCCCTTCCCCGACGTTCCTCAAGCGTTCCGCGGAGGAACCATCCCCCGTCTGCGCTGTATCAGCACGACAGACGGTCTCGGTGATGACGTTGGCGTGCGCGCAGACTTCCAACGCAAGCCGGTGACGCGGACCCGGCACCTCGTCCAGGGTGCGGGTCAGCAAACCGCGCACCACGTCGGGCAGGTCCCCGAGTGTGCGCGGCAGGACGCCACGCGACCGTCGATCGTGATCGGATCGGCGCCCGCAGCCACGGCGACATCGGCCAGAACATCCAGCAGTGCGCTCTCGCCGATGCCGCCGGGACCGTGAAGGAAAAGCACGCCTCTTGCGCCCAGCATCGAGCGGAACAGCTCGATCTCCCCGGTGCGCCCGGCAAAGGCACGCCGTCGTAGCTCACTCAGCCGCTGCCTGATGATCGTCACAACGGTGGGCGGATCAGTTGGTGAACGCCGTGGCCACGGCATCTCCGAGCTGATTCAAGACGTCCCGTGAGAGCTGTACCGACCCGGTGAACGAGAAGAAGGCGTGGGTGGCACCCTTGACCGGGAGGTGCGTGACCGCCACGCCGGCGTCGGCGAGCTTCCGCGCGTACCGGTCGCCCTGGTCCCGCAGCGGATCGTGTTCGGCGGTGACGATGACGGCGGGAGGCAGCCCGGCCAGCTCGTCGGAGCGCGCCGGTGAGACGCGCAGGTCTGCGCCTTCGTCGGGCGTGTTGAGGTAGAGGCCCCAGAACCACTCGAGCCAGCTGCGGCTCAACAGCGGTCCCGCCATGTTCTCGTACATGGAGGGGCTGTCGTCGAACCGGTCGACCGCCGGGTACGCCAGTACCTGCAGTGCGATCCGAGGTCCCCCGCGCCGCTGCGCTTCCTGCACGAGGGCCGCGGCGAGGTTGCCGCCGGCGCTCTCGCCGAACACCGCGATGCTTTGCCCGTCGCCGCCGAACCCTCCGGCGTTGGCCGCGACCCATGTCAGGGCGGCGTAGGCGTCTTCGATCCCCGCCGGGAAGCGGTGTTCGGGCGCGAGCCGGTAGTCGACGGAGACCACGATCGTGCCGGAGCGGTTGGCCATGATGCGGGCGATGTGGTCCTGGCTGTCCAGGTCTCCGAGCACCCATCCGCCCCCGTGGAAGAAGACCGTCACGGGCAGCGACCCGGAGCGCGGGACGGTGGCGGGGGCATAGACGCGGACGGGAACCTCGAGTCCTTCGGCGGCGGCCACCGCGTCGTGCACGCTGCCGACCGGCTCGACGTCGCCCGCGAGGGTGGAGAAGCTGCTCACGAGGTGGCGGTTCTCCGCGACCGTTCGACTCTCCGGTGCCGGTTCGCCTCCTTCGGCCAACTTCTCCAGCAGCGCGCCGATCTGGGGGTCGAGGGACATGATGAGGACCTTCCTGGAGCTGGCGAAACGACTCGGATGGGAATGACTGTTCCAGCCTCTGCACGTCGCAGGAGTGGAGCAGTGGCAGCGTGATGCCGTCCGGCGCTGGATCGCCGGCCCCGGCTGCGCTGTCGTATCCGTTCTGGATGTGGGCCCGCAGGGAGCGGTGCGCTGTGTGCGGATCAGCGGGCGATCGAGATCGCGAAGGGTGTGAATCCGCTGGACCGAATCACGTGCGGGACGAAGAGGATCGCGGCCTCGGTGGCGCGCGCGGTCTGGATTCCGCCGAGGTCGCTGATCCACTCCTGGTGCCAGCCGAGGTCGGTGAGCAGGTCACCGACAGCCTGCTTGGCCTGCGGGTCGTCGCCGGAGAGGAACGCGGTCGGGGTCTGGGTGAGCGTGGCCGGTGCGGTCATCACCGGGAAGAGCATGGTGTTGAGGGTCTTGACGACGCGGGTTTCGGGGAGGGCGTCCTGGAGTTGCTCGGCGAGGCTTGAGCCGGGGTGGATCAGGTCGGCGGGTAGTCCGTCCGGTCCGTCGGTGGTGGCGTTGGTGACGTCGACGAGGATTTTGCCGCGCAGTTCCTCCCGTAGGGCGGCGAGCCGGTCCAGCGAGCCGGCTCCCGGGGTGGCGTTGATGACGATCCGGGCTGTCCGGGCAGCGTCAGCGGCGGCGCCCGGTGTGCGGTCCGCCACGGTCACCTCATGCCCTGCCCGGGTGAGGGCTGTGGCCAGGTTGCCGCCGACGCGGCCGTTTCCGAGTACTGCGATCGTGGTCATGGTGATGTGGTCCTTTTCGTGGGTGCGGGTTGTGGTGCGTGGTCAGCGTGAGAGCGTGGCGACGGCCTGGGCGTGGATGCCGGGGGCGGCGGCCAGGAGGCTCTCGCTCTGCGGGGTCCAGGGGCGGCCCCGGGCGTCGGAGATCCGTCCGCCGGCCTCGGTGACGAGCAGCGCTCCGGGGAGCAGGTCCGCGCGGGCGCCGGCGAACTGCCAGAAGGCGTCGATGCGGCCGGCTGCCACGTTGGTCAGGTGCAGGGTTGCGGGCACGGCGGTGCGGACCACGAGCGCGTCGAGGAGCATCGAGGTGATCGAGGAGCCGACGCGGCGTACGACTTGCTCGTCCTCGTCGGGCCGGGCCTGGCTGGTGGCCACGATGCTCAGGCCGAGGTCCGCGGTCCGGGAGACGTGCAGCGGTCGGCCGTCGAGGTGGGCGCCCGCGCCGGTGAGCGCGGTGTAGGTCTCGCCGGTCAACGGCAGGTGGACCGCGGTGAGCACGGGCTGGTTGTCGCGCACGAGGGTGGCGGTCACCGCCCACTCCGGCAGGGCGTGCAGGTGGTTGATGTTGCCTTCGGCCGGATCCACGACCCACCATTCGCCGGGCGGCAGCGCCCCGCCGTCCAGTTCGTCCTCCACCCAGCCGGCGTCCGGGCGCAGGCCCGTGAGGCGGGGGCGCAGGATGTCGAGGGCCGTGTCGTCGTTGGCGGCGAGGGCGCGCATCAGATCTTCGCGGGTCTGGTAGCGGACCACCTCGCCGAAGCGCTCGCGCAGCGCCGAACCGGCCGCACGCACGGCGATCGCGGTCTGGGTGAGCAGGTCGGCGTCGGAGGCGGCGGCGTCAGTGGTGTGAAGCGTTTCGGACATGGTGAACTCCCTTGTGAGTAGGGGGTGATGAGGCTGTTCGAGTCGGACTGTGCGCTCGGTTCAGTGCTCTGGTCTCGAAGGTATCCAGGCCCTTGATTAACTTCAAATGCATGTAAAGCACGCCTAGGATTACTCGCATGCAATTGGATTTGAATCTGCTGGCCGCGCTCGACGCGCTGCTGGAGGAGGGCAGTGTGGCCGGGGCGGCCGCGCGCCTGCATGTCACCGCCCCCGCGATGAGCAGGAGTCTGGGCCGGATCCGGCGCACGACCGGGGATCAGATCCTGGTGCGCACCGGCCGCACGATGACCCCGACGCCGTATGCGATCGCCGTGCGGGAACAGGTGCACGAGCTGCTGCAGCAGGTCCAGGGAGTGCTGGCGCCGAGCCGTGAACTCGATCTGGCGACGCTGGAGCGCACTTTCGTACTCCGCTGGCACGATTCCCTGGTCACCTTGGGCGGCCCCGCACTGCTCTCGGCCGTGCGCGGACAGGCGCCGGGCGTGCGGTTGCGCTTCGTCGCGGAATCGAGCACTGACACCCCCGAGTTGCGGCGTGGAGAGGTCGACCTGGAGGCGAACGCCAACCGGCCGAGCGCACCGGACATCCGTGCCGAGAAGGTGGGCGAGAGCCGCCTCGTCATCGTGGTGAGGCAGGGGCACCCGCTCACCCGTGTCAGGACCGTCACCGCGAAGCGGTACGCCGCCGCTGAGCACGTCACTGTCTCGCGGCGTGGAAACCTCGGCAATGCCCTCGACGACGCCCTCGCGCGGCTCGGCCTCACCCGCCGCGTGGTGGCGACCGCCCCCACGGAAGCTGCCGCGCTGGAGTTCGCGCGCGGCTCCGATCTCCTGATCAGCGTCCCGGAAGCCACCGCGCGGTCCGCGGTCGCCGACCTCGGCCTGGTCGTGCTCCCCCTCCCGCTCGAACTGCCGTCGGCGCCGGTATACCTGTCGTGGCATCAGCGCTACGACACCGACCACGCCCACGCCTGGCTGCGCGGGCTGGCGCGGACCGCGCTGGCCATGGGCGGAGCGTCGTCGTAGCCGGCGCCGTCCGGCTGCTTCCCCCATACGTCCAGGCGACCACCTCGATGCCGCACGGCCGGCCGCTGTCACCCGCATCAGAGCACCAACCCCGCCGGTAGGCTCGCTGACCTGTTTGCCCTGCTCGGTCAGTCGGTCGGAGACAAGTCGCTTCAGGAGTCCGTCGCGGGAACGAGGTGGTCGAGTCCCTTCGCACTCCCCGTCGCGGCCTCGGTCGAGCGCGGCAGCATGATGCTCTCGTAGGCGCGGACGGCGTCGTCGACGCTGGACTCGGTGACCAGTGCGTGGGCGAGGTCGGCGCCGTCGAGCATGGCGAGGTTGGCGCCCAGCCCGACGGGTGGCATCAGGTGCGCGGCGTCGCCGAGCAGCGTGACGCCGGGAACGTGATCCCAGGTGTGCGGGGCGGGCAGGACGAACAGGGACCGGTGGACGAACCCGTGGTCGCTGTTGCGCAGGAGGTAGCGCAGGTCCTCGTCCCAGTCGTCGAACAGCCTCAACAGATATGTCCGCACGGCCCGCTGGTCGCCGAGGTCGACACCGGCGGCCTCATGCCAGTCCTCGGGCGCGCGGACCGCGATGTAGGCGCGGATGTGGCCGTTGCTGTTGCGCTGGGCGACCAAGGACCTGCCGGCGCCCTTCGCCAGCATCGATCCGTTGCCGACCAGCAGCGCGAGCTCGGGGTGCCGGGTGTCGCAGTCGTCGAACCCGGTCTCGACGAAGGTGACACCGGTGTAGCCGGGTACGGCGGGCGACAGAGCCGGGCGCACGCGTGACCAGGCGCCGTCGGCACCGACCACCAGGTCGAAGTCCTCGGCGGTGCCGTCGCCGAACAGCAGCCGGCAGGTGCCGTCCGCCAGCGGGGCGACGCCGGTGACGGCACGGTCCCACCGCACCGTGCCCTCGGTGAGCGAGTCCAGGAGCAGACCACGCAGCTGGCCTCGGTCGATCTCCGGCCGGCCGCCGTCGGGGGAAGGCCCCTGCTGCGACCGGAGGGCGGCGGTGGCGAAGTCGAGCACGCGCCACTCGTCTCCTTCGGGGCGGGCGAGCGCGTGGAATCGGTCGAGGAGCCCCGCCGCACCGAGGGCGGCCTGGCCGGTGCCGGGATGCATGTCGAGGGAGCCGCCCTGCGGGCGGGCGTCGGCGGATGCCTCGCGTTCGAAGACGGTGACGGAGCGGCCGTGTTGCTGGAGGACTCGGGCGCAGGTGAGACCGCCGAGGCCGGCGCCGACGATCGCGATGCGGGCATCACGAGCAGAGTTCATGGGAGTGCCCCTCGGAAGGTGGGTGAGCCGCCGGGAGACCCCCGGCACGACCAAGAAAGCACACTCGATAAATAAGCGCAATGACTAAACTTTTGCAGCGACTGTACTTCGAGGTACGGTGGGCGAGTGACCGAACCGACCGGGCGCCGCGAGCGCAAGAAGGCCCAGACCCGCCAGTCCCTGGCCGACGCCGCGCTCGAGCTCTTCCTCGAGCGCGGCTACGACCAGGTCGGCGTCAAGGACGTCGCCGACCGTGCCGACGTCTCGGTGACCACCCTGTTCAAACACTTCTCCGGCAAGGAGGCCCTGGTCTTCGATCAGGACGACGAACTGGAAGCAGAACTCGTCGCCGCCGTGCGCGAACGCCCCCCGGGCCAGTCGATCCCGCAGGCGCTGCGCGAGCACCTCCTGCTGAAACAGGCCCAACTCGCCGTCCACGCCAGCGACCCGCGGTTCGCCGACTTCACGCGCCTGGTGCAGGAGACCCCCGCGCTGCGCGACTACGCCCACCGCATGTGGACGCGCCACGAAGCGGCCCTGGCCAGGGCCGTCGCCGAGGCGGTGGGTGCGCCCGAGGATGACGTCAGCTGCGCCGCCCTGGCCCGCTTCGCCCTTGAGGCCCGCAGCCTCATCCTGCGGCACGCCGAACCGCGCCGGGCCGCCGACGAGGCCTTCGCGCTGCTCGAACACGGCTGGGCAGCCTCCCATCCGGGCAGCTGACCGGGCTGCCAGGCACCCCGCTGTGCGCGGTGGCGGTGGGCGCTCGGGACCCTCGGTGAGGCGCTCCTGCATCGGGGTTCGGCGCGCGGAGGCCGGCGTCGGGGTGTGGAGTTCCCCGAGGAACCCGCAAGTGACGCTGCCGGATCGTCAGGGCCGGACCGGGAGGTTGGCCTCCCATCATCCGGTCAGCGACCGCCCCACGGGAGTCTGCGGACATGCCGGGCTGCCGCAGGTGGCCCCGGCCGCATCGCGGTGCCCGCGGCTCGCAGGCGTGTGCCGAGGAAGCGCGGTTCTCCGCGCCGCCCCGGCACACTGAGCCTGCCCGGCCGGGTGGGCCGGCCGGGCGCTGTGCGGTCTGTCAGCCCATGTCCGTCAGGAGGGCGGTCAGTTCCTTCTCCTGCTGCGCGGGCGACATCGGCGGGTTCGAGTGGTCGATGCCGAACGTCTTGAGCATCTTGTCCATCTGCGCGTCGATGGAGGTCCAGCCGGTCTGGTCCAGCGGCTGCAGCGACGCCTGGTCGGCGTCCCACAGGTCACGCAGCTTCTGGGCGGCCGTGTGGGCCCCGGTCGCGTTGCCGGAGCGTGCGTCCTTGAGGGAGGTGGAGGCGAGGGTCTTCAGCGCGGCGACCTTGGCGGTCGGGAACTTCTTCACCGCCTGGCCGGGAGCCATCTGGACGGCGGAGGTGTTGTCCTCCTCCGGCGCCGGGCCGACGTGCGGCTGGCCGTGGGCCCAGACCAGCAGGCCCGCGGTGGCGATGGCGAGCAGTCCGAAGGCGGCCAGGCCGACGCGCTCCTTGCGCGGGTCGCGGGTGGCCGGTGCGGCGTGGGTCGCCTCGTGGGTCTCGGTCACGTCCGAGCGCGTCACCGTCAGGTAGACCACCGTCGCCAGGATCAGGCCCAGGAAGATCAGGCTGGTGGTGAACGTACCCAGGTCGAGACCAGTCGGTTCGCCCGGCTGGGCGACCTTGGGGGAGGCGAGCCAGTCGCCGATGTTCGCGCCCAGCGGGCGGGTCAGGATGTAGGCGAGCCAGAAGGACAGCACCGGGTTCGCGCCGAACTTCCACAGCAGCGTGATCGCCGCGATGAGGCCGAGCGGCAGCAGGACCGAGACGCCCGGGCTCCAGCCGGTGAGCTCAAGGGTCCAGTCGCCGGTCGCGGTGCCGAGCGCGAAGGTGACGAGAACGGCGAGCCAGTAGAACGACTCCCGCGGAAGCGTCGTGACCGAGTGGATCGACAGCGTGCGCTCCCGCAGCCACCACACGCCGAAGACCACCGCGAGCAGCACCGAGAAGACCGCGGAACTGATCCACAGCGGCACGTTCAGCTGGTCGGTCAGGATGTCGGTGTACAGGGTGCCCGTGACGCTGACAACGACCACGGTCAGCCAGTAGGGGAACGGAACGTACCGCTTCAGCCGCAGCTGGACGGCCAGGACCACCACGAACACCGCGGTGAAGATCCACGCCGTGTTCACCAGGCCGACGCCCAGCTTCATGTTGATCCAGTCGGCGAAGCTCTCACCGACGGTGGTGCACAGGATCTTGATCACCCAGAACCAGACGGTGACCTCGGGAACCTTGTTGAGCATGAGGCGCCCGCTGCGCGTGCGTGCTTCCGTTGTCGTTGTCATGCGGGGAGGTTTACGCGCGGAATCTGCACATAACCTGACTACGCGGTTGCACGGGCGGCGGCCGGGAGTGTCACCTCCACGTGACCGCGGCCGTCCGCGATCGCGCGGACCTCCACACCGGCCGAGGCGGCGATGCGCCGGACCACCGGCAGCCCCAGCCCGTACCCGCCGCCGCCGGTCACCCCCGCTTCGAAGACCCGGTCGAGGTCCGCGGGATCGAATCCGGGGCCGTCGTCCAGGACGTCGACCACGATGGCCTCGCCCTGGTTGCGGGCGGTGATCCACACCCGGGACTTCGCATGCCGCAGGCCGTTGTCCAGCAGGGGTGACAGCAGCGACACGGCGACGTCGGCCGCAACGGCGACCTCGACCTTCGCGGGGAAGGCGACCTCGACCGCGCGGCCGGCGATCGCCTGCCGTGCGGCGGAGCGCAGGTCGCACCGGGTCCCCTTGTCCGTCCGTGCGCGCGCGGCGCGCAGAAGCGTCGTGATCGCCGTATCAAGGCGGTCGACCTCGCTCAGCACCGCCTCCGTCGGCACCGGCTCGCCGGACAGCTGCGCCAGCTGCGCCTCGGCCCGCAGGACCGTGAGCGGCGTCCGCAGCTCATGGGCGATCTCATCGGTGAGTCGGCGCTCGTCCGCCAGCGCGTTGTCCACGCGCTCCAGGAGGTGGTCCAGGGTCCGCCCCAGTTCCCCGAACTCGTCGCGGGGGACGCCGAGGTTGAAGCGGCGCCCGGGTTCGTGCTGGCCCCAGTCGTCGGCGAGGGCGGCCATCTCGTGCACGACCCGCAGCGCGCGGCGCACCACGAGGTGTGCGACACCGCCGGCGAGGAGGATCGTGAGGCCGCCGAGTATCAGGGACAAGGTCAGGCTGCGCTGCTCGGACGTCTCGTACGGCGTGAGGTCCACCCGGACGATCACCATGACGTGGTGGCCGTGGATCGGGACCTGCCGCGCGTACAGGAGGTAATCGCCGACCGACGCGGTCTGCGATCGCCCCGAGTCCGCCAGCTCCTCGACGCGATCGACCAGGCTCGGCGGGACGTCTCCGTCGATCAGTCGGCCGTCGGCATACACCCAGGCGACCTCGTCCAGCGCCTCGCTGCTGTTCTCCGTGAGTACGACACGGCCGCCTTTGGCGGTGACGTTCGCCGCGACCGCCTCGGCGCGAGTACGTGCCAGATCGTGCGCGTCGGCGTCCGTCACCCGGCTCAGCAGCACGTGCGAGACGACGACCAGGATCGCGACCACGGCGGTGGCGATCAGCACGGTGAGTGCGACGACCCGCTTACGGAATCCCGTCATTGCCATCGGTAGCCCACGCCGCGGACGGTGGCCAGCCGCTCGGCCACACCCAGCGGACCGAGCTTGGCCCGCAGCCGGCGCACATAGGAGTCGAGGGTGTTGTCGTTGACCTGCGCTCCGTGCGGCCAGCCGGCAGCGATGAGGGCGTGGCGGCGTACCGCGTCGCCCTGCGAGGCGATCAGGCGGCCCAGCAGCCGGAACTCGGTCGGGGTCAGGCTCATGCTCACCGAATCGTGGGTCACCACGTGCTTCGCCGGATCGAGGACGACCTCGCGCGGTGCGGGCGCCGCGGTGGCCCGGCGCAGCAGCGCCCGGACACGGACCAGCAGTTCCGGGATGTCGAAGGGTTTGGTCATGTAATCGTCGGCGCCGGCCTCGAAGCCGCCCACCTTGTGATGCAGGCCGTCCAGGGCGGTGAGCATCAGCACCGGCGCGTCGACGCCGCGAGCCCGCAGGGCCAGGCAGACGTCGCGGCCGTCGGCGTCCGGGAGCCCGAGATCCAGGACGACCAGATGAGGCGCCGGTGCGAGCTGCCGCAGCAGGCTGTCGGCCGTGGCGGCGACGGAGACGGTGTGGCCGTCGTGCTCCAGGGCGCGCTTGAGGACACCGCGGACTGCCGCGTCGTCTTCGCACACCATGATGAAACCCACGGGCTGACCCTAGATACTCCCGGCCCAGTTCTCCATCTTCCCAGGTCAACCGCCTGACGGTCGGGAACGGTCCACCGGTGCCGCACGGCCCTGCCCTGCCATGAAGCCGCGACGGTCGGGCGCGAGGGGCCGAGCCCGCGGCAGCGGTGTTCGCGGGAGGACCACAATGGGTCGCATGGACTCTGTGCAGGAGTACGTCGACTCCATCGCGTCCGGTCACCGTTCGCTCTTCGACCGGGTGAGCGGGTTGATCCTGGAGGAATTCCCGCAGGCGAGCGTGGCGCTGTCCTACGGAATGCCCATCTACCGGGTCGAAAAGCGCAGGCTGCACATCGGTGTCTGGCAGCACGGCGTCTCGATCTACGGGTGGGGAACGGACCGCGATGGTGGCTTCAGCTCCCGCCATCCCGAGCTCATCAGCGGAAAGGCCACCATTCGGCTGCGGTCCACCGACATGGCGGCCGTCACCGACGATGAACTGCGCGCTCTCATCCGTGCCGCGCTGAAGCCCTGACCGGGAACCCGGCCCTGCACGCAGGCACAGCGAGGCGGCCCCTGGATGGCCCGACCGGCTCCCGCCCTCGCGGTTGAATGTGCGGTGCCGTTCGTTGGCCTGACCGTTGCGGGTGTGGTGGCACAGCCTGCCCGCGTCCCCAGGCTCCCGTCGTCGAGTCCACCGCGCCAGGCCGCCGGCTAAGCAGTGGAAGGCAGCACGTGGTCGCCGATCTTGTCCGTGCTCAGGCACAGGGAGCAGACGACCGCGTCGTGGGTGGCGCAGGCGGTCAGGTCCGGGCGCTCGTACGGCTGGTGGCAGACATGGCAGTCCAGGGTGACCGCGCTCGGGTTGCCCTCCGCGTCCAGCAGGGGCTCGGCAATGCCGTCGTCGGCGCGGCGGAGGTAGTACTTGCCCTTCGTCACGATCGCCATCAGCGGGGTCAGGACGAAGGCGATCACGGCCGCGGCGACCGGGGAGTACGGCTGGAGGGTGTCGCCCAGCAGATGGAAGTACATGGCGATCGACAGGCCGGAGGCGGCGACGAAGGCCACGACGCCGACCGGGTTCACGGCGTGGAGCATGCCCCGGCGGAACTCCGGCTGGAGCGGGGAGAGCTTCAGCAGGTACTTGTTGACGCCGATGTCGGTGGCGACGGTGACCACCCAGGCGATCGCGCAGTTCGAGTAGAAGCCCAGGATGCCGTTGAGGAAGCTGAACATGTCGGCTTCCATCAGGGCGAGCGCGAAGCCGAGGTTGACCAGGACGAAGACCATGCGGCCGGGGTAGTGCTTGGTCACACGGGTGAAGGAGTTCGTCCAGGCGAGCGAGCCGGAGTAGGCGTTGGTCACATTGATCTTGATCTGGCTGATGACCACCAGGGCCACGGCGAGCGGGATGACCATCCAGGAGGGCATCATCGCGTCGAAGGCGCCGCGGAACTGCTGGATGGGCTCGGTCGCGGCGGCCGGCCCGACCTTGGCGAGGATGTAGACGGCTAGGAAGACGCCGATGGCCTGCTTCAGCGCACCCAGCACCACCCAGCCGGGGCCCGCCATGACCACGGCGGTCCACCAGGTGCGCTTGTTCGCCTCGGTCCTGGGCGGCATGAAGCGCAGGTAGTCGATCTGCTCGCCGATCTGCGCGATGAGCGAGAGGCAGACGCCGGCGCCGAGCAGGACCGAGGCCGTGTTGACGCCGCCGTCGCCGTCGGTGCCGGCGTAGGAGAGAAAGCGGTCGACCGTGCCGGGGTCGGTGGCGATCAGGTAGACCAGCGGGCCGACCATCAGCAGCAGCCAGATCGGGGTGGTCCACACCTGGAGCTTGCTGAGAGCCTTCATGCCGTAGATCACCAGGGGGATGACCATGAGCGTGGAGATCAGGTAACCCAGCCACAGGGGCAGGCCGAGGCCGAGCTTGAGGCCCTGGGCCATGATCGAGCCTTCGAGGGCGAAGAAGATGAAGGTGAAGCTGGCGAAGATGACGCTGGTGAGGACCGAGCCGTAGTAACCGAAGCCGGAGCCGCGGGTGATCAGGTCGAGGTCGACGTTGTAGCGGGCGCCGTAGTAGGCGAGGGGGAAGCCGGTGACGAAGATGAGCACGGCGGCCACCGCGATGGCAACGAGGGCGTTGCCGGTGCCGTGCGCCAGGCCGATGCCGGCGCCGATCGAGAAGTCGGCCATGTAGGCGATGCCGCCAAGGGCGGTGGTCGCCACGACCATCGGGGTCCAACGGCGGTAACTGCGGGGAGCGAAACGAAGGGTGTAGTCCTCCAGCGTCTCCCTGACCGCCTGATCGGCGGCGGCCTTCGGCGCGCCTGCCGTGTGGGTTCGTGACTCGGTGGTGCTCATGTCGCGCCTCCCGATGATGCTGGTGCGGGTGCCTCTGCGGGAGGGAAAGCCCCGCTTGGCGTCATCGGCAGGACGGGGGAGCCGACGGACCGTCATGTTTTCCGTTCGGCCGTGTATACGACTCTGATCCCACGGCCGGTCACGCTAGGAAGCGGTTGTTACCGTCGGCGCCCGCCGTCGTGAAAGCGAAGTTTCCGAGAACTCACCTGTTGCCGATTGGGAGTTGGTTCGGCCCCGGTGGCTCGACGCCACCCGGAAGAGGCGGGGCTGGACGCCGCTTGCGATGGTGGTGGCCTTGTCCCTGTGGACTCGTGCCTCGGGGTTGGCGAGCATCGAGCGGTAGTGCTCCTCGCTCTCCCACTGGACGTAGTTGATGACGCGTTCGCCGTCCCCCTAGGGGCCTTGCCGAGTTTCAGGCGCCATCACGGTTCAGACCGCCCGGATGCAGGTGGCGGCGACCGAGTAGACGCGTGCGAGTGCCTGGGCGCACCCCTGGCCCGTCTGGAGGGCCGCACAGCCGTCGGTACCCTCCTGGAGCGCGCCGCGGATCTCGCGCTCGACGGCACGCCGGGCGAGTGGCTGCCGGGCCTGCTGATGAGGGGGATGCGCAGCCGTCCGGTGCGCTGGTAGAACTCCGCCGACCGGGCTCATCCGCACCGGTTCTCGTACGAGCCGAGGAGACCCGTCGCATGCTGCGCACCGCCGAGATCAGTGCCGGGCTGACCGGACCGCTCAAGGGGGACGGCTCCCACGCGCTGCACTTCCGCTCGAAGCTGGAGTTCACCATCGACTGTTTCGTGTGCGAGCGCACCGGCCGTACGACCGTCTTCGAACGCGGCGCCGAGCGGGCCCTGTGCTCGGGCAGCCGCAGCGGCCTCCAGCGCCACTACACGGCCGGCCGCATCGCCGCGTTCGACACGACGTCCGGCGCCGACCGGCTGGCGGTGCGGGCCCTGCTCGACTTCTGGTGGGCACCGTTCGACGACATCCGGGACCACCGTCCGAGCGCCGCGCCCACCAGCCATCCCTGGGTGCGACTGCACCTGGGCTACTACTGCCGTGAGGCCAAGGAGTCGGGTACGGACAGCATCCAGACCAATCTCGTACGGCCGTACGAGGTGCGCTGCGCCCACTGCAAGTCCCTCCTCGCCACGGACGCGACCACACCGTCGATACGGCTGCTCACCTGAACAGGCTGCCCGGCATGATCATCGCAGCCCCCAGGCCCATGACGACTCGCCGGACGAGGCGGCGATCAGGATGGTCTCGCCCGGGGCGGGGACTCCGAAGTCCTCCACGAGGACCACAGCGCCGACGGCCCAGTAGCCGTAGTGGCTGAGCAGCGGGGCCAGATGAGCCAGTGGCCCGGGAGGGGCGGGGCCATGCCTTCACCGTACGCGGCCGCCGAACCCGTGCGCCGGTCAGCAGGGCAGGTCGAGGACGACGGAGGCGCCGCGCCCGGTGTTCTCGGCGTGGGCGGTGCCGCCGTGGGCGGTGGCCACGGCGTGGACGAAGGCGAGTCCGAGGCCGGATCCCTCGCCGGTGCGGCTGGCCTCGGCGCGGGCGAAGCGGTCGAAGGCCCGGGGCAGGAACTCCGGTGGGAAGCCCGTCCCCTCGTCCGTGACGCACAGTCGCAGCATGCTGTCGTGGACGGTGGCAGTGAGGTGGACGGCTCCCTGGCCGTGGCGGAGGGCGTTGTCGAGCAGGTTGCCGATCGCGGGCCGCAGCCAGCGGGCGTCGACGTCGACGGTCGCGCCGACGGCGTCGACAGTCACCGCACGCCCGGCCCGATCGGCGGTGCGCAGATGCGGTGCGACGGCGGCGTCGACGAGGTCGGCGAGTTCCGCGGGGGCACGGGTGATGTGCTGGGTGCTGCCGAGTTCCTCCAGGTCCAGCAGTGCGTTGGAGAGATCGATCAGGCGCTGGACCTCGGCGTCCACCGAGCGCAGGGTCTCGGTGAGTTCACCGGCCGAGCGGGGGCGGTGCAGGGCGACGTCGACCTCGGCCCGCAACAGCGACAGCGGGGTGCGCAGCTCGTGGCTGGCGTCCGCGACGAACCGGCGCTCGCGTTCGGCGGACTCCTCGAGGCGGTCGAGCATGTGGTTGAGGGTGTGGCCGAGGCGGGTGATCTCGTCGTCGTGGTCGGCGGGCACGTCCAGACGCAGGTCCTGGGCGCCGTCGGCAAGGGTGGCGGCGCCGATGCGGTACCGCTCGACGGGGCGCAGGGCGGCGCGGGCGGTGCGGTAGCCGACGTAGGAGGCGGCGATCAGGGTCAGGCCGGAGGCGATGGCCAGTTGGGCGAGGAGTTCGCGCAGCGCCTCGTCGCGGTGACCGCGCCGGACGGCGGCGATCACGATCCGCGTCTGTCCGTCCGCCGTGACGCGTTTCGCTTGCAGGCGCAGGGTGCCAGGGGTGATCGGGAGCAGGGAACCGACGTCACGCCGGACCGTGGCGCCACGCGTGACGGCGCGCAGTTCGGCTGGGGTGAGCAGCGGCTGGTGGCTGAGGGAGTCGCTGGAGCGCAGGACGCGGCCGTGTGCGTCGAGGACCTGCTGGAGGCTGCCGCTGGGGCCGGGAGGGAGCCGGGTTCCGGCGCGCACCGCCTGGTCGAGACTGTGCCGGTAGGTGGTCAGGTCGTCGTTCAGCTGCTGGTCGAGGGCGGTTCTGACCCGCCAGTAGACCAGTCCGGCCGCCCCGGTCAGCACCAGGGACATGGTGATGGCGACGGCCAGCACGAGGCGTGTGACGACGGGCAGCCGCCTGAACCACGGCCGCAACCGGCCGGGCAGGGTCATGGGGTGGTCTCCAGGCGGTAGCCGCGCCCGCGCAGGGTCGTGATCGTCGTACGGCCGAAGGCGCGGTCGACCTTGGCGCGCACCTTGGAGACGTGAACGTCGATGGCGTTGCTGCGCAGGTCGGTCTCGCCGTCCCAGACCTCGTCGAGCAACTGCAGGCGGGTGACCACGCGCCCGGCGTTCGCCATCAGCACCCGCAGTACGTCGAACTCGCGGCGGGAGAGGTCGAGTTCGGTGTCCCCCCGCCAGGCGCGCTGCTGCTCGGGATCGAGGACGAGGTCGCCGACCTTCAGGCGCCCGGAGTGCTCGGGGCGGCGCCGGGATATCGCGCGCAGCCGGGCCAGCAGCTCTTCCATGGCGAAGGGCTTGACCAGGTAGTCGTCGGCGCCGGCGTCGAGGCCGGCGACCCGCTCGCTGATCGCGGCGCGCGCGGTGAGCAGGATGACGGGGATGTGTATGCCTTCCTCGCGCAGTGTCCGGCACACCTCGACCCCGTCCATGCCCGGCAGCATCACGTCGAGGACCACGGCGTCCACGCGCGGGTCGCGGGCGGCGGCGAGCCCGGACGGTCCGTCGTAGTGGCCCTCGGCGGTGTGCCCGGATTCGGTGAGGTAGCGGACGACCAGGTCCGTGAGGCGGGTCTCGTCGTCGACGACCAGATAGTGCATGCCGGTCAGGCTAGCCGCCCGCGCAGGTGTCCGGATTCCAGCCGCCGGGGAGGCTTCATGGTCTGTTCATGTGACTTCCCTACCGTCGTTCACGTCGCGGTGCTCCGCGGACCGCGACCGGTCCGCTGTTCCCACGCGCCGGGACGGAAGGGACAGACATGCACGCACTGGTGCTCGCCGCCAAGGGCATCACCAGCCACATAGCGCCCATGGACCTGATGACCCGCGGCGGTCTCGACGTCATCGCGCTGATGGTCCTGGTCGGCTGGCTCTACCGGCGCCGCCCCAGCGCCCCGGCGATGCCGCTGGTGCTGGCCGCGCTGAACATCGGCCTGTTCGCGGCGATGAGCACGATCAGCGCCGGGAAGTTCCCCGCCGGGGTCGGCTTCGGCCTCTTCGGCATCCTCTCCCTGGTCCGCCTGCGCAGCGCGGCGTTCACCCTACGCGACGTCGCCTACACCTTCGTCACCCTGGTCATCGCCCTGTGCACCGGGCTGCCGCACCGGCAGATGTGGCTGGTCGCCGCACTGGACGCCGTGGTACTGCTGGCGGTGCTGCTGGTGGACGACCCGAAGTCGTACGAACCCCCGACCCGCACGGTCAAGCTGACCCTCGACCGGATCTACCCGGAGCCCGCGCTCATCGCCCACGACGTGGCGCTCCGCTTCGGCCAGGCGCCCCTCTCGGTGGTCGTGGACGAGGTCGACTACGTCCGCGAGACCACCCGGGTCTCCGCCCGCTACCCCGCCGTACCGGGGGAGCCCGCCACCGCCCAGGACGCCGAGCCCCGCGAGCAGGTGACCGCCGCATGAGCCTCGCCTCCGACCTCGGCCTCGACGCCCCGCGCGGCGCCACGCTCGCCGAGGTCGATGCGGCGGCTGCTCTGCAGCATCGCACCGACCGCAAGTACCTGCTCCCCCTCGACCGCGCCCGCGACCTCGTCGCCAGGCTCGCGGACAGCCACCACGTCCTCGACCTGGCCGGCCGCCGTACGACGAGCTACCTCAGCACCTACTTCGACACCGAGCAGCTCGGCGCCTGGCGGGCCCACGTCCAGCGGCGCCGACGCCGCTGGAAGGTCCGTACCCGCCTGTACGCGGAGGACGGGCTGTGCCGGGTGGAGGTGAAGACCAAGGACGGCCGCGGCGCCACGGTCAAGCACGCCCTCAAGGTCCCGGCCGCCGCGTACGGCGAACTCGACGTGCAGGCAGCGGAGTTCGTGGACGAGGTGCTGGCCGCATCCGGTATCCCCGTCACGGCCAAGGAGCTGGCGCCCGTCGCAGAGATCCGTTACGTCCGGGCAGCCCTCGCCGACCTGGACCACGGCACCCGCGTGACCCTCGATGGCGCACTCACCTGCCACCACGGCGACCGCACCGCCGCGCTCGATTCCGGCCACGTGCTCGTCGAGACCAAGGGCGGAATCCGGCCGGCCCCGGCCGACCGGCTGCTGCAGAGCCTGGGCGGCAGGCCCGTCTCCCTCAGCAAGTACGTCGTCGGCCAGTCCCTGCTCACCCCCGGCCTCCCCGACAACGACGTACGCCGCCTCGCCCGCACCCACTTCACCACCGGGGCGAGCACGGTACCGCTCTACGAAAGGACCCCCGCCGCATGAACGTCCTGCGCGGCATCAAATGGCCGTACGCCCTGATCGCGCTGCTCGCCGTCGCGGCCGTCGCCGTCGGCGTGGTGCGACCGCAGCTGGTCTCGGCCGTCACCGGCTCGAAGAAGAAGCCCGGCGCGACGGCGCTGATCAAGCAGAACCCGCCGCCCACGCTCTTCACCGACGCCGAGATCGCCACGATCGGCACGCAGGCGGCGGCCCAGCGCAAGAAGGCGGACGCCCTCTTCGCCCAGTGGAAGAAGGCGCACGGCACCACCCGCGACGACAAGGCGTTCGCCGCCTGGGCCGCGCAGCAGGTCCCGGCACCGCCCGCGGCCGCGCAGCGCACCGCCGAACTCCGCCAGGACCAGCAGCTCGCGAAAGCCCGCACGGCAGCCGGCAAGAAGGCCGCGACCTGGCTGGAGCTCTACGGCAAGAAGGACATCTGGAAGCTCTACCTGCACGACCAGCGCGAACTGATCCCTGCCGCGCAGGGCACGGCGGAGAAGACCGAGCTCAAGGCGGCGCTGAAGATGGCCAAGACGATCAGCGACCAGCTGGCGGCCAAGGATAAGCAGCCGGCCCCGTTCGTCCTGGACCCGAGCCTACGCCCCGACAAGCACATCAAGCCCGGCGCCAAGGGCCCGTACTCCTACCCCTCCCGGCACGCGGCCCGTTCCGCCGCAGCTGTCACCTTCCTCAGCGCCCTCTCCCCGCACCGCGCCGAGGACTATCAGTGGATGCAGGACGAAGTCCTCTACTCCCGCCTCTACATGGCCGGCCACGTCACCAGCGACCTCACCGCCGGCACTCTCCTCGGCGACCTGATCGGCGACTACGAACTCGCCGTCAGCGGACGCTGACTTCCCTGAAGTCTTGGCGATCTGCCCGCCCCGCGACTCACGCGGGGCGGGCAGAGACTGTGGGGAGGGCACCTGCCCGACGCCTGTGTACGCACCGCCTGGGCGCGCGAGGAGATGAGGCGCAGGAGTCTGGGACACTCCGGCCCTTGGAACGCCGTGTGAGGGATACGGCGTGCGTTTCCCGACCGCGGCGCTGCGCTACTTCAACTCAGCCCTGGCCGCTTACCGGGCCTATCAGCAGGTGACCGGCCGGGCAGCTGCCCTCACGCGCCGAGCCACCCCGTTGCTTGCACTTCGGGCATCGGGAGTCTGATCGTCCGATGCCTCAAGCGATACGCAGCCCGCGAGGTCTTCAACCTGGTCAGACCGGTTTCCCGCGCCCCCGCGTTATAGGGGCGTCCGTGAGACGTGAGAGGGTCTGGGGCGTGAGTGAGACACCCCCGAACACCCTGCAATACCGCTTTGACGGGCCAGAAGACGCTCCGGTCCTGATCTTGGGTCCCTCACTGGGTACCACATGGCACATGTCGTAGAAGCCGTCCAGGGCCGTCCATCCAGTCCTATGCAGACATGTATGTCCAGTTTCGGGATCCTGCGCCGGGAGGGTGTCCACGGAGTTGGTGATTCGCGCGTGACACCTGACTGCACGACGAAGCCGCGTCGGTCTGGTCCGGCGGGGCTTTGTCGTGTGGCTGGTCAGGCTGGGCGGGAGCCTGCGCGAGGGCTCCATTGCACTCAGATTCTCCTCTTTCGAACACCGAAGCAAGGAGGCGGTGACGACACGCGGCACACGGCCGATGTGCAGCATGCGGCAGCGGAACTCCTCGCGACCAACCAGGTCGTGGTCTACGCTCTTGCAAAGTCGAAGCCTTCTACGGGGAGGACAAGCACTGCTACCTGCAGCAGACCCTCTTACTGCCACCTGACTTGACTCAGAGGACTCAAACGCCACGTCGCCCGCGAGATCTACCCGCAGATCCAGCCGGCGACAGCCTCCGTCGCCGCATCTTCTGCCACTTGACGCAGCATAGGAGTATCCTCGGCACCCACGTGCGTGCCGAGAAGCGGGCCTTCAGCGATGGCCAGGACTGGCTGACCGTCTTCCAGCTACCCGCCTAGGCGCCCGAGCTCAACCCCGTCGAAGGCGTGTGGTCGTTGCTACGACGCGGCTACACCGCCAACGTGGCCTTCTCCAACGCAGACCACCTCATCCGCACAGTCCGCCAGGGCCTTCGCAAGATCCAGTATCGCCCGGCGCTCCTCGACGGATGCCGCACAGAAACCGGACTCGTCTTCCGACCCAGATAACTCACGGCGACACCACGAGTTCAAGCTCAGTAAAGGCTCCTTATCCGCGCCATTACCGATCCAGTCGCCTTTTATTGCTGGAAGTCGGAGGCTGACTTCTAGGATTCTATAGAGATGTCGTATGTCGCCTCGCACTTATTGGTGTAAGACTGATCAAATTTCGGATTTGTGTAGGTGCGGGTGATAAAGCTATCGGGTTCGTAGCCCTTGATGTCATTGAGGAAAGAGGGACCCATTAGTAGATGGTCCGTGAAGGTGCACACCTCGTTCCCGTCGAAAAAATTTTTGAACTCGAGGTTGACATCTATGTTCTCCCATGGGTGCACCCATAGCCTGATACTGCCGGGAACCACCGGGGTGCCCGATAGGGGGATTGCATCCCCAGTGGCGCCATTGCAGACTTCATCTCCGTTTGTCGAGTTGCACATGTTGAGGTCATTGTCGTTCCAAAACGATGGGCCATCCCAGCCTCTAAGTTCGTCTCCAGGATGTGTTATTCGGGCCATTGTGTGCTGGAATGAAAAAAGACCACCGTCCCCGCCTGGGCCAACTCCCATGTCGTACCAGGGTCCGTTATGTGAATTATAGGCTCTTCTTGGCGCGTACGCCGCATCTCCCGTGGTAAGCCATTTCCAGTCATAGGTCGAAGTGGTCTGAGGTCTGTCGTCTGCACCGAACCTGCCGTAGACGGCCGCATATGCCGATGAATAGGTACCGCATCCCCGAGGTGCCGGATATGCGCATGTACCCATCACGCTCTCGTCGGTGTAAAGATCCGTGATATCGACGTATCCCAGGTGCACATCAACCCAGCAGCCGCTTTGGCAAATGCTTGCGTCGTATGCTTGTGCAGTCCCTGCGGGAATAGTTGCTGCGAGAAGAGCGAGAATCGACACCCCGAAAAATGTTCTGCGTGTGGTGGCACGCTGACCGGAATGGCGACGTGTGATTTCCTCTCTCTTGGCCGAGGTAACCGTCTTTTGAATGCGCTTAACCCATGATTTCATCTCATTTTCCTTGCTTTCTAGATGTATTGAAACAGGCACCCTGCGATGGCCGCTCGCAGGTCCCGCTGAGGTCCCACGCAATGTTGCTGAAAGACTGCGAAAAGCTCTCGGGCCAGCGATCTCCGCGAGACAGTCGTCTATCAGGCGGGGCAGAACTTGGTCTTCTAAGGAAGTAACCCCTCTCGCAGCAAGGCTATAGGAATTCATGAGCGACCGTGTGAGTAGTGGGTACTCCACTTACTGGACCGTGAGTCCTTTCAAACCTCAACTTGACATCGACAGGTGAAGCGTGAGGACGGCCTTGACCGCGGGGGATGCGGATGGCAACGGAGCTTACGCAGCAGCCGCCGGGTCTTTAGGGTGGCCATCGCCTGCTCACAGAGGGTGCGGATCTTGGCGTGGGACAGGTTCACGGCCCGCTGGCCTGCGGACAGCTTCTCCCAGAGGCCCCGGTAGGGCACTCGCACCGTGCCGCCGGCACCCTGGTACCCCTTGTCCGCCCCAGCAGCGCACCCCGGCCTCGGCCAGGGCGTCGACGATGCCGTGGGTGCGTGCGGCCCTGATGTCGTGGACTGCGCTGGGCAGCGCGGGTGAGGCCCAGAGCAGCCGACCGAAAGGATCGGTGATGATCTGGACGTTCATCCCGTGCTTCTTATACTTCCCCGAGTAGAAGGGGCCCCGACGCCGTGGAGCCTGCGCCGGATTGGGGTCAGCCGTGGACCCAGCCGCGAGTGCGCTATCCAGGCGACGGCGACGACACATCGGAGGTCATCGCGCTGCGTAGTTTTCGGCGGTTGTCCACCCCGACCTTGCGGTAGATGCGGTAGAGGTGGTTGCTCACAGTACGCACGGACAACGTGAGGCGTTCGGCGATCTCCCTGTCACTGAGCCTTTTCAGAGTGGCCACCGGTCGGGTGACAGGGTGGCCTCCCGCAACGCACGAGGCTCCTGTGCCGTTGAGAGAGGTGTTCGACGTCTCA
>NZ_JBEZMO010000040.1:0-53518 GCF_040652655.1 Streptomyces sp. NPDC048191 | reverse complement strand
GGTGAACACAACTACAAGGACACGCTCAGATTCATCAAGAGTGTGCAGGACACGAACGTGACCAGGATTTCGTCGATCATCCTTCCGAGCGGCGGGCACAACTTCAACACCTGGCGGCGCGAGATCCCCGCCACGCTCCAGTGGCTCAGCACCCGACTGGTCGCCCACTGAGCATCCCGGACCCGAAGCCCCGTGAAGCCGGTGATGTGGCCGGGTTTTTACGGGGCGGGGGTCCGCGATTCGCCTACGCGCGGTAAGTTTCTGGCCATGCCACGTGGACGCCACCGCCATTCCCCACCTCTGCACAGGCTGTTGCCTCCCTCGGCGATCGCCGGTGTCTCCCTCGTCTGCGCGCTGGGTCCCTGGGTGTTCTCCGAGGCGACGGTGTTGCGCGCGCTGGCCGCGGCCGCCGCGGCGACCGCGCTCGTCGGCGCCTTCGTGATGCGCCGCTGGGACATTCATGCGGGCAAGCAGGTCGCCGACCTCACGCGCGCGCGTGCCGGCGACGAATGGCGGTACGAGGAGCGGGTCGCCGAACTGGAGACCGACCTGGAGGAGTCGCGCGAGCTGCGCACCAAGCTGGAGCAGCGGCTGCGCGCCAAGCGCGCGGAGCTGGCCGGCCTGCGCAACGAGCACGCGGCCCTGCTGCGCCGGTACGCCACGGCGGAGACCGAGCGCGCGAGTGCCCTGGAGGGACGCCGGCTGCTGGAGCTCGAGGCGGCCGTGCCGTCGTCCTCGCCCGCGCTGCCGCCGGCGCGCAGCCCCGAGCCGGAGCCGGCCGAGGAGCCGGAGCCCGCGGGGACGAAGGCCGTGGGCGAGGCGGACTCCGCGGACGAGCCGACGGCCTACGCGGTGTTCTCGCCCGAGGGAGCACGGCTGTACGGGCGGGCACTGACCGCCCTGGCCCGGTTCGAGGCCAAGGCCGAGGACGAGTCGGCGACGCCCGCCGCGGAGGCGGCCCCGACCGTCGTGGACGAGGCCGCGCCCGCCGCTGACGAGGCCCCGCCCACCGCTGACGAGGCCGCGGCCGCCGCTGTCGAGGCCGCGCCCGTGTCTGCCGACGCCGCGCCCGCCGGGGACACGGCTCGGACGCCGACGTCTCCCGACGTGGACGAGGACGACGGTGACGGCGGTGACGACGGTGACGGCGTCAAGGCCGACGCGGGCGTCGTCGTCACGCGCAAGGACCAGGTTCGCAGGGCCGGTGCGGGCGAGGCCGCACCCGTCGCCGGAGGCGCGGTGGACGGCGGCGTGCCGGACGGCGCCGGAGCCTCCCGGAGCGAGGCCGCCGTGTCGGCCGCACCGGAGAACCAGGAGGACGAGGCGCAGGGGCAGTCCGTGGCGGCCGGCGAGCACGCGCGCGCGGCCGCCGCCCCCTTGGCACCGGCCGAGCCCGCCAAGCCCGTGACCCAGCCGCCCGCCGGGCACTTCACGGTGCCGACCGCGGTGGCCGTCGTACCGGCCGCGCCCGCGCGGCGCCCGGTGGTCGAGGGCGGTTTCGACTTCTTCGGCACCCAGAAGGACGCGCCGCAGGCCACGCTGGACTCCGTGCAGAACGAGGATCTCGCCGACGTCGTCGGCCCGGAGGCCCTCGCCGTGCACAAGGCCGAGGCCGAGGCGGAGTTCAAGCACGCCGGTGCGGGAGAACACGGCGTCGGCCAGGTCATCGACCTGACCGCGCACGACGAGACCGAGCAGATCGACGTCCAGGGACTGCGCACCGCGGCCTCCTGAGACCTCACCAGGCACAGGGCCCGGCTTCCCCGCGCAGGGGAGCCGGGCCTCCTGTCATCCGGAGGTCATCCAGCGGTCGGGACGGGCCTCCCGGCGGCCGGTACGGGATCTCTCCGCCTGGGCGTGCAGGAGCCGCTCGGCCTCCTGGGCGTCCCGCAGCCGGGCCGTCACGGTCTTGTCGGCCCCGGTGTCCACGTGGACGTCCGCGAGCCGCCAGAGGCGCTGCCAGGGTCCCTGGCTCAGCCGTACGCTCTGCACCTTGGCGTGCGGGACCAGTGAGAGCCTGCGCCGCAGCAGGCCGTGCCGGGTGGCGAACACCGTGTCGGTGACCGCGAGACGGTGGCCGCGCCACCACACCGGCACGTACCAGCGGGAGCGCAGCGGCGGCCGGGACAGTTCCTGAGGCACCGTCACCCCGTGCAGTACGCGCGAGACCACCGACTCGGCGATCGGGCGCGGGGCGACCGGCACCAGCACCGAGTTGGCGGATCCGGCCACGTCCAGCTCCACCCGCACCCAGCCGAGCCGCCGCCACAGCACCGGTTCCACGATCCGCACGGTCTGCACCCGGCCGGGCGGGACCGTCTCGTGCGTACGGTCCAGGAGGCCGTGGTCGATGCGCAGCCCGTCCGGTGACTCGCTCACCTTCCAGTCGAACTCGCCGGCGAACCGTCCGGCGCTGCCCGCGCCGGCCGCGCCGAGCAGCGGCAGAGCCGTCGCGAGGACGGTCCACAGGCTGTGGGTGGTGAGCCACAGCACGGCCGGCACGACGATCGCGGCGCACAGCGAACCCCAGGTGGCGCCCGTCAGCACCAGGGAGAGCGCCAGCGCGCGTGGGGGCACGCGCAGCAGCTCCCGCGCCGGAGCCTCACCGACTTCGCGCGCCGTCTCGGGGGCGAAACCCGCCGCGCGCGCGAGCAGCTCCGCGCGCAGGGCGCGCGCCTCCTGCTCGCCCAGGAAGGCCAGTTCGTCCTTGTCGTCGGCGCCCACGACGTCGATCCGCAGCTTGGCGACGCCGGCCACGCGTGCGAGGAGGGGACGGGAGACGTCCACGGCCTGGATGCGCTCCAGCCGGATGTGCGCGGTGCGCCGGAACAACAGGCCGGTCCGGATGCGCAGTTCGCCTCCGGTGACCGCGAAGTGCGTGAACCACCAGGACAGGAAGCCGTACAGGCCGGCCACCGGCACCAGCACCGCGAGCCCCAGCAGCAGCGCGGTCGTGGTCAGGCGCGCCAGCTGCTCCTGCGTGCCGTTCGGGTCGTGCACGGCCCACCCGGCGAGTACGGCGACCGGGGCCCAGGCCCGCCGGAAGGGCGTGACGGGGTGCAGTCGGCGCTCGGTCACGTCCGCGCGCCCCGCGGCGCCCGCCGGACCGCCCGCGTCCCGTATCGGCTCTGCGGCGTCCACGCCGTCCATGGAGTCCCCGGCGTCCGCGGCGCCCGTCGCGTGTATCGCGGCGCCGTCGTCCGGGCCCGTCACAGGCCCGCCGATCGCGCCTCGCCCAGCTCGGTGAGCCGGTCGCGCAGCCGCTCCGCCTCGGCCGGGTCCAGGCCGGGGATGGTGGCGTCGCTCGCGGCGGCCGCCGTGTGCAGCTGCACGGTGGCCAGCCCGAAGCGCCGCTCGAGCGGCCCGGACGTGACCTCCACGAGCTGCATCCGCCCGTACGGCACCACGGTCTCCTCGCGCCACAGGACACCGCGGCTGATCAGCAGGTCGTCGGCGCGCTCGGCGTACCGCCACGAGCGCCAGTTGCGCCCGATCAGCCACCGGCACCATACGGCGACGGCCAGGGGGACCAGCGCGAACGCCGCCCACGCGGGCCCCACGAGCAGGCCGAGCAGCAGTCCGGTGGCCACCGCGAGCCCCGTCATCCACACCGCCACGAGCAGCCGGCGCACCTGCATCAGAGCGGGCTGCAGTCCCCGCCAGACCAGGCCGGCCCCCGGTATCCCGGTCTCACCCGGGCTCCCCGTTTCCATGGGCCCAGCGTACGTAGGGGAAACTGGGGCCATGACTCCTACGACGGAGACCACGGTCGGTATCGGCGGCGCCGCGGAGAGCACCGACATGGTGCTCAACATCGGGCCCCAGCACCCGTCCACGCACGGCGTGCTGCGGCTCAGGCTCGTGCTGGACGGGGAGCGCATCGTGCGCGCGGAGCCGGTGATCGGGTACATGCACCGCGGCGCCGAGAAGCTCTTCGAGGCGCGCGACTACCGGCAGATCATCGTGCTCGCCAACCGCCACGACTGGCTGTCGGCGTTCTCGAACGAGCTGGGCGTGGTCCTCGCCGTGGAACGGATGCTCGGCATGGAGGTGCCCGAGCGGGCGGTGTGGATGCGCACGCTGCTCGCCGAGCTGAACCGGGTGCTGAACCACCTGATGTTCCTCGGGTCCTACCCGCTGGAGCTGGGTGGCATCACCCCGGTGTTCTACGCGTTCCGCGAGCGCGAGGTGCTCCAGAACGTCATGGAGGAGATCTCCGGCGGCCGCATGCACTACATGTTCAACCGCGTCGGCGGTCTCAAGGAGGACATGCCGGCCGGCTGGACGGCACGCGCGCGTGCCGCCGTCGCCGACGTGCGCTCGCGCATGGACGTCTTCGACGAACTGGTGCTCGGCAACGAGATCTTCCGGGGGCGTACCCGCGGGGTGGGCGCGATGACGCCGGAAACCGTGCACGCCTACGGGGTGAGCGGGCCCATCGCGCGTGCCTCGGGCGTCGACTTCGACCTGCGCCGCGACGAGCCGTACCTGGCGTACGGCGACCTCCAGGACACCCTGAAGGTCGTCACCCGGAGCGAGGGCGACTGCCTCGCCCGCTTCGAGGTGCTCCTGGAGCAGACCCACAACGCGCTCGATCTCGCCGACGCCTGCCTGGACCGGCTCGCCGAGCTGCCGCAGGGGCCGGTCAACCAGCGGCTGCCGAAGGTGCTGAAGGCGCCCGAGGGGCACACGTACGCGTGGACCGAGAACCCGCTCGGCATCAACGGCTACTACCTGGTCAGCAAGGGCGAGAAGACGCCGTACCGGCTGAAGCTGCGCTCGGCGTCGTACAACAACATCCAGGCGCTGACCGAGCTGCTGCCGGGGACGCTGGTGGCGGACATGGTGGCGATCCTGGGCTCGATGTTCTTCGTGGTCGGCGACATCGACAAGTAGGCCGGCGCAGGGAGAGCGGCCGGCTCAGGCGAGCGGGTCCGGGATCCCGACCGCCTGGACCAGCCAGCCGAAGTCGCCGAGCCCGCCCGGGGCGGTGAGTTCGGCGGCCTCTCCGGCGCTCGCGAGGGCGCGCACGTAGGCGGAGGGGTCGGTGGAGGCCAGCGTGAGCGGGGGGCGTGCGCCGGTGATGTCCAGGGTGCGCAGGGCGGCGCGCTGGGTGAGCAGGCGCGCGGGGGGCAGAGTGCGCGTCGTGCCGGAGGGCGCGTCCGCCGCGCCCGGGTGCGAGGCCGAGCGCGCCGGGTCCTGGGGCGCGTCCGAGTGTGCGGGCGCCGGGCCCAGCGACGTACGCGCCGTGCGCGCCGTGTCCCATGGCGCCTCCGAGCGCATGCGCGCCGTAGGAGCCGCCGCGCACGCGTCCAGTGCGACGTGCGCCGTGATGTCGCACGACCCGTCCGGCACGGGCGCCGTCTCGCGCCCTTCACAGAAGCCCGTGAGCGTCCCGAACGGGGGACGCGTGCCGGCGGTGTGCGCGTAGTCCACGGCCACCGCGAGCCCGCGCGCCATCCGGTCCACGACCGACGCCCACGCCAGGTCCCGCGGCAACCCGATCTCCGCGCGCAGCCCTTCCTCGGCCGGCAGCGGCCACCATCGTGCGAGCCAGTCCGCCCCGGCGCCGGTCACCGGCTCACCGAGCCGCTCGGTGCCGTCGTCGGCGACGAGCACCAGCCGGGGCACCCCCGCGGAGTCGGCCTGCACGACGTCGACGGGCACGTTGTCCAGCCACTCGTTGGCGAACAGCAGCCCCGTGACGGCGGCCGGGGGCGTGTCCAGCCAGGTGACCCGGTTGTCCAGTCCGGCCGGGCGGTCGGCGAGTTCGACGGCGTACGCGCGCGTGCGGGCGGCCACCTCGGCCGGCAGGGCGGCCAGCACCCCGGTGACCAGTTCGCCGCGCCCCGCCCCCATGTCGACGAAGTCCAGCCCGGGGGGCCGTCCCAGCGCCCCGTCGACCAGGCACAGCAGCCGGGCCACGGCCCGCGCGAACAACGGGGAGGCGTGCACGGACGTACGGAAGTGGCCGGCCGGTCCCTCCGGGCGGCGGTAGAAGCCGCCGGGTCCGTACAGCGCCGCTTCGGTCGCCGCGCGCCAGCCGCGCCGGCCGCGCCGGGCCCCCGCGCCGTGCGGGCCGGGCCGGTCGTGAGCGCCGTGGCCGTCGCCGCCGGGCCGTTCCGCTTCCGGGGCCGTCTCATCCGTCACCGGAACAGACTAGGCGCACAGATGATCACTTCCTCCACCTTGCGGAGTACGCGTGCGGGGGACGGATCGGCCCTCCGGTTGACCCCTGCACGCATCTGTTTTCCCTACTCTGGGTTACGTGCAGCGCCTCTACGACTTCCTCCGCCGCCACCCGACCTGGGTCGACACCTTCTGGGCCGTCGTCCTGCTCGGGCTGTCCGGTCTGAGCGTGGTCAACATCCACGGGGCGCCCGGTCACCACATGACGCTCGCCGGCGGGGCGGCCGTGTCCGCCGTCCTGTGCGTCGTCGTCGCACTGCGCCGCCGCTTCCCCGAGCCCATGCTGCTGGTGGCCCTCGCCGTGGGCCTGGCCCAGCTGGTGCTGGACATCGAGACGACCGTCGCCGACTTCGCGATGCTCGTGATCGTCTACACGGTCGCGACGATCGGCGCGCGCTGGGCCTCCCGGCTCGCGCTCGCCGCCAGCCTCGGCGCGGCGACCCTCGCGCAGATCCGCTGGCCGAGCGAGCACACCGGCTTTCTGGGGCAGATCGTCATCGTCGTCTTCCAGACCGTGCCCTTCGCGCTCGCCTGGGTGCTCGGTGACTCCATGCGCACCCGGCGCGCCTACTTCGTGCAGCTGGAGGAGCGGGCCGCCCGCCTGGAGAAGGAGCGGGAGGCGCAGTCGAAGGTCGCGGTGGCCGCCGAGCGCGCCCGTATCGCACGCGAGCTGCACGATGTCGTCGCGCACAACGTGTCGGTGATGGTGGTGCAGGCCGACGGCGCCGCCTACGTCCTCGACACCACGCCCGACCAGGCCAAGAAGGCCCTGGAGACGATCTCCTCCACCGGCCGCCAGGCCCTCGCCGAGATGCGCCGCCTGCTGGGCGTGCTGCGCACCGGTGAGCACCAGGAGGGCGGGGAGTACGTCCCCCAGCCCGACGTCGAGCAGATCGACGACCTAATCGAGCAGTGCCGCAGCTCCGGCCTCCCGGTCGACTTCAAGGTCGAGGGCACCCCGCGTCCGCTGCCCAGCGGCGTGGAGCTGACCGCGTACCGGATCGTGCAGGAGGCGCTCACCAACACCCGTAAGCACGGCGGGCCCAACGCGGGCGCGAGCGTCCGGCTGGTCTACTTCGACGACGGGCTCGGCCTGCTCGTCGAGGACGACGGCAAGGGCGCCCCGCACGAGCTGTACGAGGAGGGCGGTGCGGACGGCCACGGGCACGGGCTGATCGGCATGCGCGAACGGGTCGGCATGGTCGGCGGCACCCTGGACGCCGGGCCGCGCCCGGGCGGAGGATTCCGCATCAGCGCGCTGCTCCCGCTCAAACCGGCGCACTGACGCAGCCGTACGCCCCCTGTTGGCACCTGTACACCGGTACGACCCCGCTCCGACCGAAAGAGGCCCGATGACGATCCGCGTGATGCTCGTCGACGACCAGGTGCTGCTGCGCACCGGGTTCCGGATGGTGCTCGCCGCCCAGCCGGACATGGAGGTCGTCGCGGAGGCGGGCGACGGTGTCGAGGCCCTGCAGGTGCTGCGGTCCACCGCCGTCGACGTCGTCCTGATGGACGTCCGCATGCCCAAACTGGACGGCGTGGAGACGACCCGGCGGATCTGTGCCGAGCCCAACCCGCCCAAGGTGCTGATCCTGACCACCTTCGACCTGGACGAGTACGCCTTCTCCGGGCTGAAGGCGGGCGCCTCCGGCTTCATGCTCAAGGACGTGCCGCCCGGTGACCTGCTGGGCGCGATCCGTGCCGTGCACAGCGGTGACGCGGTCGTGGCGCCCTCCACCACCCGGCGCCTGCTGGACCGCTTCGCACCGATGCTGCCCTCCACCGGCAAGGAGCCGCAGCACAGGGAACTGGAGCGGCTCACCGACCGGGAGCGCGAGGTGATGGTGCTGGTCGCCCAGGGCCTGTCCAACGGGGAGATCGCGGCCCGGCTGGTGCTGAGCGAGGCGACAGTGAAGACCCATGTGGGCCGCATCCTGACCAAGCTCGGCCTGCGCGACCGGGTACAGGTCGTGGTGCTGGCCTACGAGACGGGCCTGGTGCGCGCGGGCGGCCACGGCTGAGCCCGGCCGCCGGGCGACCCGGGTGCGGGCCGCCGTCCGGTCACGCCCCGCACCGCCGGCCGCGCCCGCGCGCGGTGATCACGGAGCGGGCAGCCGGGAGACGAAGTCCGCCACGGCCGTGCGCACGTCGTCCGCCGTCCAGCCGAGGCCGGGGGCACGCACGGCGACCTCGGTGAAGGACAGCCCCGGTCCGCCGCGGTCCCACGGACCGGCGAAGAGGTACGTCCCCGTCTCCTCGGCCTGGCGCAGCGCCGCCTCCGTCAGGACGCCGTGGTCGTACGGCAGCCAGACCTGGAAGTCGTGGGTGTGCGGTTCCCCCGGGTGCACGCGCGCCCACGGGACCCCGGCCGCCGCGAACCCCTCCCGCAGCGCGGCGGCCACCACGCGCGCGTGCCGCACGTAGTCCGGCAGCCGGGGCAGTTCCCGCTCCAGGCCGGCGAGCGCCGACAGCGCGGTGGGGAACTGCTGGAAGACCATCCCGCCGTACCGGTGCCGCCACGTCTTCGCCTCCTCCACCAGCGTCCTCGGACCGGCCAGCGCGGCACCGCCGAAGCCGTCGAGGGACTTGTAGAAGGACACGTAGACGCTGTCCGCCAGCCCGGCGATCTCCTCCAGGGACCGGCCGAAGTGGACCGTGGTCTCCCACAGGCGCGCGCCGTCGAAGTGCACCACCGCGTCACGCTCCCGCGCGGCCTCGACGACCTCGGTCAGCTCCTCCCAGGCCGGCAGCACGAAACCGGCGTCCCGCAGGGGCAGTTCCAGCATCAGTGCCCCGAAGGGCTCGTCGAAGTCGCGTATCTCGGCGGCGGTGGGCAGCCGCGGCTCGCTGGTCACGCGCACCGGACGCAATCCGCTGACCTCGCTGAACGCGTGGCGTTCGTGCACCTCCGGGTGGGCCAGGGCGTGCAGCGCGACCGTGGGGCTGCCGGTGCGGCCCGCCCAGCAGCGCAGTGCCACCTGCTGGGCCATCGTGCCGGTCGGGAAGAAGGCGGCGGCCTCCGTGCCGAGCAGGGCGGCGACCCGGCCCTCCAGGTCCGCCACGATCCCGTTGCCGTACTGGTCCACGTACTGGTCCAGGTCGTACACCTGCGGCGCCGCTTCCTGGAGGGCCGCCAGCCGCTCCCCGATGGTGAGCCGGAAGCCCGCGCGCGACAGCACGCACCGCGCGTTCGCGAAGGCGGCCCGCCGCCGCTCCCGCACGCGCTCCTGCTCGGACGCTTCCGCCTGCCGCTCTTCGCCCTGCTCCGCCGTGTCGGTCATGTACGGATCATGCCGTGGGGCCCCGCGCGCGGGCAGCCGGTTTTCCGCGGGCGAAACCGCCGCCACGCCGGGCGAAACCGCCGCGACGCGTGGGGAAACAGCCGCCACGCCGGGCGAAACCGCCGCGACGCGTGGCGAAACCCACAGCCTGTGGACAACCGGTCGGCGCCGGACCGAGATAGCGTTAACATGACGAGAAATCGTCCGGTACCCAGAGCGGACTGGAACGGGAAGGCCGCCGTCGCGTGAGTACAGTCCACCAGCCAGACCTCAAGGACCGCCCCGCGCGGCTCACCGTCGGCGTCGTCGGCGCCGGCCGCGTGGGCCCCGCGCTCGCCGCGTCCCTCCAGCTCGCCGGGCACCGCCCGGTGGCCGTCTCCGGAGTCTCCGACGCCTCCCGCAGGCGCGCCGAGACCATGCTCCCCGACGTGCCGCTGGTGCGGCCCGCCGAGGTCCTCGACCGCGCCGACCTTGTGCTGCTCACCGTCCCCGACGACGTCCTGCCCGACCTCGTCACCGGCCTCGCCGAGACCGGCGCCGTACGGCCCGGGCAGCTGCTCGTGCACACCTCCGGCCGGTACGGCGCACGGGTCCTCGACCCGGCCCTGCGCGCGGGCGCGCTGCCGATGGCCCTGCACCCGGCGATGACCTTCACCGGCACCCCCGTGGACGTCCAGCGCCTGGCCGGCTGCTCCTTCGGCGTCACCGCGCCCGAGGAGCTGCGGCTGGCCGCCCAGGCCCTGGTCATCGAGATGGGCGGCGAGCCCGAGTGGATCAGCGAGCAGAACCGCCCGCTCTACCACGCGGCCCTCGCGCTCGGCGCCAACCACCTGGTGACCCTGGTCGCCCAGTCGATGGAGCTGCTGCGCACGGCGGGCGTCGAGGCGCCCGACCGGATGCTCGGCCCGCTGCTCGGCGCCGCCCTGGACAACGCCCTGCGCTCGGGCGACGCGGCGCTCACCGGGCCCGTCGCGCGCGGGGACGCGGGCACCGTCGCCGCCCACATCACCGAGCTGCGCGAGCACGCCCCGCAGACCGTCGCGGGCTACGTCGCGATGGCCCGCGCGACCGCCGACCGGGCGCTCGCGCACGGCCTGCTGAAGCCCGAACTCGCCGAGGACCTGCTCGGCGTCCTGGCCGACGGGACCGGCGGCACGAGAGGCACTCACGGCACCGAGGGGAACGACCGATGACCACCGCCCTGCTGAGCACCGCCGACGAGCTGCACGCGCGCGTGCGCCGCGGCCGGCGTGCCGTCGTGATGACCATGGGCGCCCTGCACGAGGGCCACGCCACCCTGATCCGCACGGCGCGCGAGATCGCGGGACCGGACGGCGAGGTCGTCGCCACCGTGTTCGTCAATCCGCTGCAGTTCGGCGCGGGCGAGGACCTGGACCGCTATCCGCGCACCCTCGACGCCGACCTGAAGATCGCCGAACAGGCGGGGGCGGACGCCGTGTTCGCGCCCTCCGTGGACGAGGTCTACCCCGGCGGCGACCCCCAGGTCCGCATCACCGCGGGCCCCATGGGCGAACGCCTGGAGGGCTCCTCGCGGCCCGGGCACTTCGACGGCATGCTCACCGTCGTCGCCAAGCTGCTGCACCTCACCCGCCCCGACATGGCCCTGTTCGGGCAGAAGGACGCCCAGCAGCTGGCGCTGATCCGGCGCATGGTGCGGGACCTGAACTTCGGCGTCGAGATCGTCGCCGTACCGACCGTGCGCGAGGCGGACGGGCTCGCCCTGTCCAGCCGCAACCGCTACCTCTCGCCCGAGGAGCGCCTGACCGCGCTCGCGCTGTCCCGCGCGCTGTTCGCGGGCCGCGACCGGCACGCCGCGCAGGAGGCCCTGCGCGCGCGTGCCCGGGAAGTGCCCTCCACGCAGGCGCGTGCCGAGGCGCTGAGCGCCCTCGGGGAGTCCCGGGCGGCCGCCGACGCGCACGCGGTCGCCACGGCGTCCCCCGGCGGCCCGGCGGCCGTCCGCGCCGCCGCCCGCCAGGTGCTGGACGAGGCCGCCCGCTACGCCCCGCCGCTCGAACTGGACTACCTGGCCCTCGTCGACCCGTCCGACTTCACCGAGATCGGCGACGGCTTCACCGGCGAGGCCGTCCTCGCCGTGGCCGCGCGGGTCGGCACGACCCGCCTGATCGACAACCTGCCCCTCACCTTCGGAACCCTCGGAGCCGCCTCGTGACCAGCACAGGCATACGACTGCACGCGCCCGCCCCCGGCTGGGCCATCTCCGCGGACGTGGTCGTCGTCGGCTCCGGAGTCGCCGGCCTGACCGCGGCCCTGCGCTGCCAGGCCGCGGGTCTGACGACCGTCGTCGTCACCAAGGCCCGCCTGGACGACGGCTCCACCCGCTGGGCGCAGGGCGGCATCGCCGCGGCCCTCGGCGAGGGCGACACGCCCGAGCAGCACCTTGAGGACACACTGGTGGCCGGCGCGGGCCTGTGCGACGAGGAGGCCGTACGGATCCTCGTCACCGAGGGCCCCGACGCCGTCCGGCGGCTGATCTCCACCGGTGCGCACTTCGACACCGACGACGAGGGTGACATCCAGCTCACCCGCGAGGGCGGCCACCACCGGCGCCGGATCGCGCACGCGGGCGGCGACGCGACCGGCGCGGAGGTCTCCCGGGCGCTCGTGGAGGCCGTACGCGCGCGTGGGCTGCACACCATCGAGAACGCGCTCGTGCTGGACCTGCTGACCGACGCCGACGGCCGCACGGCCGGTGTCACGCTGCACGTGATGGGCGAGGGCCAGCACGACGGCGTGGGTGCCGTGCACGCCCCCACGGTGGTCCTCGCGACCGGCGGCATGGGCCAGGTGTTCTCCGCGACCACCAACCCGTCCGTGTCGACCGGTGACGGCGTGGCGCTGGCGCTGCGCGCGGGCGCGGAGGTCTCCGACCTGGAGTTCGTGCAGTTCCACCCGACCGTGCTGTTCCTCGGCCCGGACGCCGAGGGACAGCAGCCGCTGGTCTCCGAGGCGGTGCGCGGCGAGGGCGCCCACCTGGTCGACGCCGACGGCGTGCGGTTCATGGTCGGGCAGCACGAGCTGGCCGAGCTGGCGCCCCGGGACATCGTCGCCAAGGGCATCCTGCGGCGGATGCTGGAGCAGGACGCCGAGCACATGTTCCTGGACGCCCGGCACTTCGGCGCCGAGATGTGGGAGCACCGCTTCCCGACCATCCTGGCCGCCTGCCGCGCCAACGGCATCGACCCGGTCACCGAACCGATCCCGATCGCCCCGGCCGCCCACTACGCCTCCGGAGGCGTCCGCACCGACGCCTGGGGCCGTACGACGGTGCCCGGCCTGTACGCGTGCGGGGAGGTCGCCTGCACCGGTGTGCACGGCGCCAACCGGCTCGCCTCCAACAGCCTCCTCGAAGGCCTCGTCTACGCCGAGCGGATCGCCGCCGACATCGCGGCCGCGCGAGCGGAGAACGGCCTCCACGCGCGCGTGCCCGTACCGGTCGCGCACCCCGAGAAGCCCGCGCACCCGCTGCTCGCCCCCGAGACCCGGTTCGCCATCCAGCGGATCATGGCCGAGGGCGCCGGCGTGCTGCGCTCCGAGGACTCCCTCGCCCGCGCCGCCGAAGAGCTCCAGCAGCTGCACACCGACGCCCGCGGCGCCCTGGAGGAGAACGGCAAGACGGCCGAGCCCGGCGTCGACACCTGGGAGGCCACCAACCTCCTGTGCGTCGCCCGCGTCCTGGTCGCCGCCGCGCGGCTGCGCGAGGAGACCCGCGGCTGCCACTGGCGCGAGGACAGCGCCGAGCGCGACGACAGCCACTGGCGGCGCCACATCGTCGTACGGCTCAATCCGGACCGGTCGCTGGCCGTGCGCACCACCGACACCGCAGACTTCCCCCCGACCCGGCACAACCAGCGTCCCCAGGAGCAGTGACAGACGTGAGCACCGACGACCTTCCCCTCGTCCCCAACGGCGGCTGCGGCTGCGGCGCCGAGGGCGACGAGGAGTACCTGGAGAGCGGGCTCGACCCCGCGCTCGCCGAGCTGCTGGCCGCCGCCGGGCTCGATCCCGTAGAGGTCGAGGACATCGCCAACGTGGCCATCCAGGAGGACCTGGACGGCGGCGTGGACGTGACGACCGTCTCGACCATCCCGGAGGACGCCACCGCCACCGGCGACTTCATCGCCCGCGAGGCGGGCGTCGTGGCGGGCCTGCGGGTCGCCGAGGCCGTGCTCTCGGTGGTCTGTACGGACGAGTTCGAGGTCGAGCGGCACGTCGAGGACGGCGACCGGGTCGAGGCCGGACAGAAGCTGCTGTCGGTCACCACGCGCACGCGTGACCTGCTCACCGCCGAGCGCAGCGCCCTGAACATCCTGTGCCGTCTGTCCGGCATCGCGACCGTCACGCGCGCGTGGTCGGACGTGCTGGAGGGCACCAGGACGCGCGTGCGCGACACCCGCAAGACCACCCCGGGCCTGCGCTCGCTGGAGAAGTTCGCCGTCCGCTGCGGCGGCGGCGTCAACCACCGCATGTCGCTGTCCGACGCGGCCCTGGTGAAGGACAACCACGTGGTCGCCGCCGGCGGTGTCGGCCAGGCCTTCAAGGCCGTACGGGAGGCCTTCCCGGAGGTGCCGATCGAGGTCGAGGTCGACACCCTGCACCAGCTGCGCGAGGTCGTCGAGGCGGGCGCCGACCTGATCCTGCTGGACAACTTCACGCCCGACGAGTGCGCGGAGGCCGTCGGGATCGTCCACGGGCGGGCCCTGCTGGAGGCCTCCGGCCGGCTCACGCTCGACACCGCACGCCTCTACGCCGACACCGGCGTGGACTTCCTGGCCGTCGGCGCGCTCACCCACTCCGCGCCGATCCTGGACATCGGCCTCGACCTGCGCGAGGCGGAGTAACCGCGATGCTGCTCACGATCGACGTCGGCAACACGCACACCGTCCTCGGCCTGTTCGACGGCGAGGACATCGTCGAGCACTGGCGCATCTCCACGGACGCGCGGCGCACGGCGGACGAGCTGGCGGTGCTGCTCCAGGGCCTGATGGGCATGCACCCGCTGCTCGGCGAGGAGCTCGGCGACGGCATCGACGGCATCGCGATCTGCGCGACCGTCCCGTCGGTGCTGCACGAGCTGCGCGAGGTCACCCGGCGCTACTACGGCGACGTTCCCGCCGTCCTGGTCGAGCCGGGCGTGAAGACGGGCGTGCCGATCCTCACCGACAACCCCAAGGAGGTCGGCGCGGACCGGATCATCAACGCGGTCGCGGCCGTCGAGCTGTACGGCGGCCCGGCGATCGTCGTCGACTTCGGTACGGCGACCACGTTCGACGCGGTCTCCGCGCGCGGGGAGTACGTCGGCGGTGTCATCGCGCCGGGTATCGAGATCTCCGTGGAAGCGCTCGGCGTGAAGGGCGCGCAGCTGCGCAAGATCGAGGTGGCCCGGCCGCGCAGCGTGATCGGCAAGAACACGGTCGAAGCCATGCAGTCCGGCATCGTGTACGGCTTCGCCGGGCAGGTCGACGGGGTCGTGAGCCGGATGGCGCGGGAGCTCGCCGACGATCCGGACGACGTACGGGTGATCGCCACGGGCGGGCTCGCGCCGATGGTGCTGGGGGAGTCCTCGGTGATCGACGAGCACCAGCCGTGGCTGACGCTGATCGGCCTGCGCCTGGTGTACGAGCGGAACGTGTCGCGTCTGTGAGGTGACCTGCGCCCGTGCGGGGTGCCGGTCCTCCCGCCCCCGCACACGCGCGGGGGGGCGCCCGGGGTGCCGGGTCCGTGGCCCCGGTCGGGGGAAACCGGGAGCGACACGCGGCGAAACAACAGTCCGATCCATCACTTTTGTCCGATTAGCGGTAGCGTCGCCGCATGCCCACGCCATACGGATCCCGCGGCGGCATGGCGTTCGGCGTGGAGGAGCTGCGTGTGCTCCGCCGCGCCCTCGCCCTCGCCCTTCAGCCCGGCCAAGCCTCCGCCGAGGACGTCAAGGACTGCCTCTGGCTCGCCGAGTCGCTCGACGAGGCGATGCGCGAGGGGGCGAGACTGCGCGCCTTCCTGGTGGCCGACCTCGGCCGGTACCGGGCCGCGCTGCCGGGTACCGCCGCCGGCTACCTCGGCCTGCTGGAGGAGGCGCTGGGGGCCGGGCACCGGCCGACGCCGGACGATCTCGCCGCGCTGCGGGCGCTGCGCGGCAACCCCGCGGCGGCCGCGCTGCTGGACCGCTGCCAGGCGCTGGCCGAGCAGGACGTACGGGCCCGGTTCGCGCAGGGTGCGCGCAGGGTGCCCGCGCCCGCCGTACCGCCCGCACGCACGCGCCTCCTGGCCCTTCCGGGCGGCGTGACGGAGTCCGGGGCCCGGCAGGCCGACGAGTCGCGGAAACCCGCGGAGAAGCCCGCCCCGAAGCCCGCGCCCAAGCCCGTCGAACGGCCCGCCACGCAGCCGCCGGCCGCGCCGAAACGGCCCATCCCGACGCCGGGTGAGGTCTTCCCGCGCCGCAAGCCGACGCCCTCAGCGGACCCGGCCGAGCCCCGCGAACTGGCCGCCGGCTGAGCAACCCACGGCCTCCGGCCGGAACGGCCGTCCCACCCGCACCACCCGCGCGGGCGGGACGGCCGTCCGTCCCTGCCGCGGTGCAGGCGGGAATGGTGCGGTGCAGGTGGGAAGGGTGACTCGTGGGGTTCGTGCCCCCCGTACCTTTCGCCCGTTGCGCCGTGGCTACCCTGGTGCCATGGACTACGTCTCCGCGCTCGTGCCCCCGGTCGTCATGGCCGCGTTGTTCATCGGTGTGGTCAGGGTGATCGTGAAGACCCAGGGCGGGGCCGCCAAGGCCAAGGAGGACGCGGCCGTCGACGCCGCCCTCGCGCGCGCGGAGAGCGCGCGTCAGGCCTCCGCCGGCGACGCCTGAGCCGACCCGCCCCCGCTCCCCGTACGGCTCCGCCCTCCCGGTGCGCCTTCGGGCCGTGCGCCCCTTTTGTTCCGTATTCGTGGGCCTGGTGCACGTCCGGCACGCCATTGACGGGATGTCCCACTATTGTTCTGAGTTGTGCCTCGCCCATTGGGAGAACTCGAAGACGCGGTCATGACGCGGGTGTGGAAGTGGAACCGCCCGGTGACCGTTCGAGAAGTCCTGGAAGACCTCCAACAGGAACGCTCGATCGCGTACACCACCGTGATGACCGTTTTGGACAATCTCCATCAGAAGGGCTGGGTCCGGCGCGAGGCGGAAGGGCGGGCCTATCGATATGAGGCCGTCTCGACCCGGGCCGCGTACGCCGCCGCCCTCATGAACGACGCCTGGTCGCAGAGCGACAACCCGGCCGCCGCTCTCGTCGCCTTCTTCGGGATGATGAGCGAGGAACAGCGCCAGGCCCTCCGGGACGCCGTACGCATCGTCCAGGGACCGGAAACCCTGGCAGCCCCCGAACCGCGGGAACAGGAAGCCGCGCGAGAGGAAGCCCCCCGGGAAGCTCCGCAACAGCAGGCGTCCGGAGCCCGGGAAGAGGAGAACCCCGGCTCCGCAGAGGACGCGGACGGGCGATAGCGTCCGCTCATGTCAGCAGAGCGCCCCGAAGTCTCCGCAAAAGCCATCACGGTCCGGCGTGCCCGCACCAGCGATGTCCCGGCGGTACGCCACCTCCTCGACGCCTACGTCCGTGGCCGCATCCTGCTCGACAAAGCCACGGTCACGCTTTACGAGGACATCCAGGAGTTCTGGGTCGCGGAACGCGACGACAACGCCGAGGTGGTCGGCTGCGGTGCGCTGCACGTCATGTGGGAGGACCTCGCGGAAGTCCGCACTCTCGCCGTGAAGCCCGGCCTCAAGGGCGCCGGCGTCGGCCATCAGTTGCTGGAGAAGTTGCTGCAGACGGCGCGCTGGCTCGGCGTTCGCCGGGTTTTCTGCCTGACCTTCGAAGTGGACTTCTTCGGGAAGCACGGCTTCGTGGAGATCGGGGAGACGCCGGTCGACACCGATGTGTACGCGGAGCTGTTGCGTTCCTATGACGAGGGCGTCGCAGAGTTCCTCGGTCTCGAACGAGTGAAACCGAACACCTTGGGCAACAGCCGGATGCTTCTGCATCTGTGATCGTCATTGCCCAGGTGCCCTATGTCCGAAACGCGCATGTTTCCGGGCGGAGGCGGTCCGTCGGTGCTCTCCCAGGGGTTTGTGTTTTTCCGGCAAAAGCGGTTTGCTTTCCGACGTACTGCAGTACTGCATATAACAGGGGCGGCGAAACGGCGGACGCCGCACACCCCTGGTCCTCACGTTATCGATGAAAGGAAATCCGGTGGCACAGAAGGTTCAGGTCCTTCTTGTCGACGACCTCGACGGCGGCGAGGCGGACGAGACCGTGACGTTCGCGCTGGACGGCAAGACGTACGAGATCGATCTCACGACTACCAATGCGGACAAGCTGCGGGCGCTTCTCGAGCCCTATGTGAAGGGCGGCCGTCGTACCGGAGGCCGTGCTTCGGGCGGACGCGGAAAGGCGCGTGCCGCTTCCGGTGGCAACCAGGACACCGCGGCGATCCGCGCCTGGGCGAAGGAGAACGGTTACGAGGTCAACGACCGCGGCCGTGTTCCGGGGAACATCCGCGAGGCTTACGAGAAGGCCAACGGCTGATCCCGTCGGCAGACGGTCGGCAGCCCGGCGCCCAGGCGCCGCAGCCGGACCCGGTGACACCGCGCTGCCACCGTGTCCAGGACCCTCACGAGATCGGGGGCGTTCCCCCCGCGCCCCATGGTCGGCAGAGCCGGCAGCGAGGCCTCGACCTCGCCTCCAGCCCCAGGGGGCCGCAGCCACACGGCGGCCCCCTGCACGGACGACCCGGCCCGGGCCGGCATGACGCCCGCCGGCGGGACCGGCGCCTGAATCGCGTCGCCCGCGCCGCGTACCCGTAGATCGAGGGTCACGGCGCTCCACTCCAGCCAGTCCAGCAGCCCCGGCAGCTCCTCCGCGCTGCCCGCGGCCACCAGCAGCTTCATCCGGTCGCCCCGACGGGCCACCGGAGAGCCCGGCGCGAGATGCCGGAGCGCCTCCGCGCCCGCCTCGGCCGGCACGTCCAGGACGTCGAACCGCACCCCGGTGAGAAGCCGCAGCGGCCGTCCGGGCACTGTCGCCCAGCCCAGATCGTTCTCGTACCAGTGCCGGGCCCGGGCGTCCGGGTCGGCCGGGAGATCACGAGCAGCCGTCCCATCCGCTACGTCCGGTACGTGCCGTACATCTGGTACATGCCGTACATCCGGTACGTCCGGGTCCGGGGATCGACGGGGAAGGGGCACCGTGGAGGTGGTGGGGACCGGGCCAACCATGCCAAGTGCAACCCCCGAAGCGACCGGCAAGTTACGCTGGGTGGCCCGTCAATTGCGCTACGTCCCGAAAGAGGGGGCGCGTGGGGGCGCGGGGAGGCGCAAGGTTGTTCGCCCATAGCGGAGGGAACCGGCGCGCGCGGCATGGAGTGTCAGTCCCTGCGGGTAAGACATGCCTAGTGGGAGGGGGCGACACGCAGTACGGGCCGTCTCACGTTCGCCATGGGCGTACTGGCGATGGGGGTAACTGTCTGGCCTGCGGGAACATCGTCTCGCACCATCGGGTTGGAGCAGATGTCGGCGTTCGGGGTCAGGAGGCCAAGGACGGTGTCGGCAGTTGGAATGAGCGGTCCCCGCTTGCGGGACTAAGCTGCGGAAGGACAGGGAGGGGAAGTTCCCCCCACTGCCTGACCGCTCTGAGGAGCGATTAACGATGTTCGAGAGGTTCACCGACCGCGCGCGGCGGGTTGTCGTCCTGGCTCAGGAAGAAGCCCGGATGCTCAACCACAACTACATCGGCACCGAGCACATCCTCCTGGGTCTCATCCACGAGGGTGAAGGTGTCGCCGCTAAGGCCCTGGAGAGCCTCGGCATTTCGCTTGAGGCGGTCCGCCAGCAGGTGGAGGAGATCATCGGCCAGGGCCAGCAGGCCCCGTCCGGACACATCCCCTTCACTCCCCGTGCCAAGAAGGTCCTGGAGCTGTCGCTCCGCGAGGCTCTTCAGCTGGGCCACAACTACATCGGCACGGAGCACATCCTGCTCGGCCTGATCCGTGAGGGCGAGGGCGTCGCCGCCCAGGTCCTGGTCAAGCTGGGCGCAGACCTCAACCGGGTCCGGCAGCAGGTCATCCAGCTGCTCTCCGGTTACCAGGGCAAGGAGACGGCCGCCGCCGGCGGTCCGGCCGAGGGCACCCCCTCGACCTCTCTCGTCCTGGACCAGTTCGGCCGGAACCTCACCCAGGCCGCTCGTGAGTCCAAGCTCGACCCGGTCATCGGGCGCGAGAAGGAGATCGAGCGGGTCATGCAGGTGCTGTCCCGCCGTACCAAGAACAACCCGGTGCTGATCGGTGAGCCCGGCGTCGGCAAGACCGCCGTCGTCGAGGGCCTCGCCCAGGCCATCGTCAAGGGCGAGGTGCCCGAGACCCTCAAGGACAAGCACCTCTACACCCTGGACCTCGGCGCCCTGGTCGCCGGTTCCCGCTACCGCGGTGACTTCGAGGAGCGCCTGAAGAAGGTGCTCAAGGAGATCCGCACCCGCGGCGACATCATCCTGTTCATCGACGAGCTGCACACGCTGGTCGGTGCGGGTGCCGCCGAGGGCGCCATCGACGCGGCCTCGATCCTGAAGCCGATGCTGGCCCGCGGTGAGCTGCAGACCATCGGTGCGACCACCCTGGACGAGTACCGCAAGCACCTGGAGAAGGACGCGGCCCTGGAGCGCCGCTTCCAGCCCATCCAGGTCGCCGAGCCGTCCCTGCCGCACACGATCGAGATCCTCAAGGGCCTGCGCGACCGGTACGAGGCGCACCACCGCGTCTCCATCACCGACGAGGCGCTGGTCCAGGCGGCCACCCTGGCCGACCGCTACATCTCCGACCGCTTCCTGCCGGACAAGGCGATCGACCTGATCGACGAGGCCGGTTCCCGGATGCGCATCCGCCGGATGACCGCTCCGCCGGACCTGCGCGAGTTCGACGAGAAGATCGCCGCCGTCCGCCGGGACAAGGAGTCCGCGATCGACTCGCAGGACTTCGAGAAGGCCGCTTCCCTGCGGGACAAGGAGAAGCAGCTGCTGGCCGCCAAGGCCAAGCGGGAGAAGGAGTGGAAGGCCGGCGACATGGACGTCGTCGCCGAGGTCGACGGCGAGCTGATCGCCGAGGTCCTCGCCACGGCGACGGGCATCCCGGTCTTCAAGCTGACCGAGGAGGAGTCGAGCCGCCTGCTGCGCATGGAGGACGAGCTCCACAAGCGGGTCATCGGCCAGAACGACGCCGTCAAGGCGCTGTCGAAGGCGATCCGTCGTACGCGTGCGGGGCTCAAGGACCCGAAGCGTCCGGGTGGTTCGTTCATCTTCGCCGGCCCGTCCGGTGTCGGTAAGACCGAACTGTCCAAGGCGCTCGCCGAGTTCCTCTTCGGTGACGAGGACGCGCTGATCTCCCTCGACATGTCGGAGTTCAGCGAGAAGCACACGGTCTCGCGTCTCTTCGGTTCCCCGCCCGGATACGTGGGGTACGAAGAGGGCGGCCAGCTGACCGAGAAGGTCCGCCGCAAGCCGTTCTCCGTCGTCCTCTTCGACGAGGTCGAGAAGGCCCACCCGGACATCTTCAACTCGCTGCTGCAGATCCTGGAGGACGGTCGGCTGACCGACTCCCAGGGCCGGGTCGTGGACTTCAAGAACACGGTCATCATCATGACGACCAACCTCGGCACCCGGGACATCTCCAAGGGCTTCAACCTCGGCTTCGCCGCCGCGGGTGACACGAAGACCAACTACGAGCGCATGAAGAACAAGGTCTCGGACGAGCTGAAGCAGCACTTCCGGCCCGAGTTCCTCAACCGCGTCGACGACGTGGTGGTCTTCCCGCAGCTGACGCAGTCGGACATCCTGCGGATCGTCGACCTGATGATCAGCAAGGTGGACGAGCGCCTGAAGGACCGGGACATGGGCATCGAGCTCTCCCAGTCCGCCAAGGAGCTGCTGGCCAAGAAGGGTTACGACCCGGTGCTGGGCGCGCGTCCGCTGCGCCGCACGATCCAGCGCGAGGTCGAGGACACGCTGTCGGAGAAGATCCTCTTCGGCGAGCTGCGCCCCGGTCACATCGTGGTCGTGGACACCGAGGGCGAGGGCGAGTCCCAGACCTTCTCCTTCCGCGGTGAGGAGAAGTCGGCACTGCCCGACGTCCCGCCGATCGAGCAGGCCGCGGGTGGGGCTGGTCCCAACCTCAGCAAGGAGGCGTAAGCCTTCGGCCGACGGGCCGAGTCGAAGGGGCCGGTGCTGCAAGCACCGGCCCCTTTCGCGTGCCCGGAAGAACCGGGGCTACGACAACTGGCCGTCGTAGTCCGGCAGTTTGAAGGTCTTCTCGGCGTGACCGCCGGAGAGGTCGGTGGCGCTGTTGCCGATGTTCGCGATGATCGTGTAGCCCTTGTTCTCGATGTCGACGCGCTGGGCGGTCTTGTAGACGGCGACATCCTTGAAGAGGTCGAACAGGCCGCGGACGTAGAGCCCGGAGACGTCGTAGCCGTCGTGTTCGAGGTTGTACTCGGTGGGCAGGTAGATGATGCCCGGGCGGGCTGTGACGAAGAACAGCGAGACGCCGTGCTCCTGGGCGTACTTCGCGACGTTCAGGACGGGCTTGTTGGCCGGCTGCGGGTAGCTGAAGCCGAAGTCGGTCTCCAGCGTGGTGTTGTCGATGTCGAAGACGATCGCCTGCTTCTCGCCCGGCCCGGCCTCGGCGATCCGCTCCTTCAGATACGGCAGGGCCTGGTCCATCACGGTCTGGCAGTCCTTCTGCCAGGTGCTGTAGTCGACCTTGGCGGAGCTGCTCGTGGGCGCCGTGTCGTCCGCGGCCCGGGCCGGCGCGGCCATGGCGGCCAGGGCGGCCACGGAGACGGCGGTTGCGGAGATGCGGTGCACCCAGGGGCGACTGGTCATCGGTGGGGGGTCCTCTCACGTCCGTACGCGTGCCGGAAATGGCAGGTGCATGATCTGTGGTGAGGGTGGCGCGAGGGGAACCGTAGGGTTACTGGACGGTAGGTGTCTAGGGGTGTGCGTCCCATTTCCGTGATCGCCGACCCGGATTCCCGGTGATATGCCGCACAGGCGATATGTCCCTTACTAGCCCCGATAGGGGGATTGGCTCACTGAGTAAAGCGGGTAAAGGCCACGCAAAGCAGCTCCAATAACGCACCAACTACTACTGAACGCCGTAGAGGGGGGCGTTTGGGGATGGATGGGGTGCTCGGCTACCAAGGGATGGCCGCTCGGCTGAACGTCCGTTCGCCGGGGGCCGTTCCGTCCCCGAGTCCACGAGGTCCAGATGTTCCAGCGCGTCACGTCCCGTTCTCCCCGCACGTCCTCGCTCCGCACCCGCGTGGCCGTCCTGGCTGCCGGAGCCGGCGCCACGGCCGCACTGGGGACCGGGGTCGCGAGCGCCGCCGCGCCCTCGGCCGCTTCCTGGGTCCACCCGGTGAAGAGCTACGAGCTGTCCGCGAGCTTCATGCAGGCCGGCGGTCACTGGGTCGCCAGGCACAGCGGCCAGGACTTCGCCGTGCCGACCGGCACCGAGGTCGTCGCCGCGCACGGCGGCACCGTCGTCAAGGCCGGTGCCGACGGAGCCGGTGACGGGCCCGCGTACGGCAACGCCGTCGTCATATCCCACGGCGACGGGACCTACTCGCAGTACGCGCACCTCTCCCGGATCGACGTGAAGGCCGGTCAGATCGTCAAGACCGGCCAGCGTGTGGCCCGGTCCGGCTCCAGCGGCAACTCCACCGGACCGCACCTGCACTTCGAGATCCGCAAGAACCCGGACCACGGCTCGGCCGTCGACCCGGTCGCCTTCCTGCGCGGCAAGGGCGTCACCGTCTGAGCTACAGCTCGCCGCAGGCGTGCTCGTGCGCCTGCCTGACCAGGCCGAGGGCGACCTCCAGAACGGCCTCCCGCTTCTTCTCCGGGTCGCCTTCCAGGTCCTGCATCACGAACATCCCGGCGTGCAGCGTGAACATCGCGCTGACCGAGCGCACCTGGTCGACGAGGTCGGCCCGCGGGTCGATGAGGATGTCCCTGAGGCCGCGCATCCGGTCCTTGAAGGTGTCGCCGATGCGCAGTTCGCGGACCGTCGCCTGGTTCTCCTGCATGAAGCGGAACAGCGGTTCGGCGCCGGACAGGGCCTCGCTGTAGCGCCGTACGAGCTCCTGCTTGGTGGCCAGCGTGGGCGGCTGACTGCGGCCCCACTCGATCAGGTCCTGGATCGGCTTCGTCAGGTCGTCGAAGACGCTGACGATGATCTCTTCCTTCGTCTTGAAGTGGTAGTACAGGGCCGCCTTGGTGACGTCGAGACGCTCGGCGATCTCGCGCAGAGAGGTCTTCTCGTAGCCCTGCTCCGCGAAGAGTTCGAGCGCGACGTCCTGGATGCGCTGGCGGGTGTTGCCGCGGCGCTGCTGCTTGGTGCCGTCCATGGTGACGCCCATCCTCGTACTCCTCGCGCTCCCGCGGAAACTTACTTGACGCCCGGCTAGTAACAGGTCTACTTTCCCCAGTGTAGTGAACTAGCCGGGCGGCAAGTAAGTAGCTGTCGCAGGGGGAGTGGGAAGAGATGGCGGACGCGGTGGAGAGCGTGACGGAGAGTAAACAACCCAAGAGCGTGCGCGTGGTCCTGCTCGCGCTCATGATCGCGATGATGCTCGCGATGCTCGACAACATGATCGTGGGCACGGCGATGCCGACGATCGTGGGCGAACTGGGTGGCCTGGAGCACCTGTCCTGGGTGGTCACCGGCTACACCCTGGCCACCGCGGCCTCCACTCCGATCTGGGGCAAGCTCGGTGACATGTACGGGCGCAAGGGCTCGTTCCTCACCTCGATCGTGATCTTCCTGATCGGCTCGGCGCTCAGCGGCATGGCCCAGAACATGGGCGAGCTCATCGGCTTCCGCGCCGTGCAGGGTCTCGGCGCCGGCGGTCTGATGGTCGGCGTCATGGCGATCATCGGTGACCTGATCCCGCCGCGGGAGCGCGGCAAGTACACCGGCATGATGGCCGGCGTCATGGCGCTGGCGATGATCGGCGGTCCGCTGGTCGGCGGCACCATCACCGACAACTGGGGCTGGCGCTGGTCCTTCTACATCAACCTGCCGCTGGGTGCCGTGGCCCTGGCGCTGGTCAGCGCCGTGCTGCACCTGCCGAAGAAGCGGGCGAAGGCGCGTATCGACTACTGGGGTGTCCTGCTGCTGACCGTCGGCATCACCTCGATCGTGCTGGTCACCACCTGGGGCGGCACCGAGTACGCCTGGACCTCCGCGCGGATCATGGAGCTGATCGGCATCGGCGTGGCCGCGCTGGTCGGGTTCGTGTTCTGGCAGACCAGGGCCGCCGAGCCGGTGGTCCCGCTGCACATGTTCCGGAGCCGCAACTTCACTCTGATGTCCCTCATCGGCTTCATCACCGGCTTCGTGATGTTCGGCGCCACGCTCTACCTGCCGCTGTACCAGCAGTCCGTGCAGGGCGCCTCGGCGACCAACTCCGGTCTGCTGCTCCTGCCCATGCTCGGCGCGATGCTCGTGACCTCGATGGTCGCGGGCCGGGTCACCACCAACAGCGGCCGCTACAAGATCTTCCCGATCGTCGGCGGCGCGCTGATGATCGTCGGGCTGTACCTGCTGTCGCTGATGGACACGGGCACCACCCGGTTCACCTCGGGTCTCTACATGGCGGTGCTGGGCCTCGGCATGGGCTGCCTGATGCAGATCACCATGCTGGTGGCGCAGAACAGCGTCGAGATGAAGGACATGGGTGTGGCCTCCTCGTCCACCACCCTGTTCCGGACGCTCGGTTCCTCCTTCGGCGTGGCCATCATGGGCGCCCTGTTCAACGACCGGGTCAAGCACGTCATGGCCGAGCGGGGCGGCTCGCTGGCCAAGGGCGTCACCGAGAAGTCCGCACAACTGGACGCGAAGCACCTCAAGATGCTGCCGGCCCCGATCCGGGACGCGTACCAGTACGCCGTCTCCGCCGGTGTCCACTCCGCGTTCCTGCTGGGTGCGGCGATCTCGGTGGTCGTGCTGATCGCCGCCCTGTTCGTGAAGGAGGTCCCGCTGAAGAGCGGGCAGCCGAAGCCTTCGGCCGAGGCCGGCGAGGACGCGCCTCCGGTGCAGGTGATCGAGGCCGTCTGAGCCTTGCCTGAACGGAAGACCCCGGTTGGTGTCCGCCCCGGGGTCTTCTCCTTTGTCCGGCCGCGTCCGCGCTGGTCGGCGCCGTTGTCAGTGCCTCGTGTCACCATCGGGCGCATGGACAGACTCCACCGCATGCGTCTGGCCAAGGACGCCATGGACCGGGACTGGGCGGACCCCGGTCTCGATCTGGACGCGGTGGCCGCGTGTGCCGGGTATTCGCGGTATCACTTCCTGCGCGCCTTCAAGGACGCCTACGGCGAGACGCCGGGCCAGTACCTGACCCACCGGCGGATCGAGCGGGCCGAGGAGATGCTGCGCTCCGCCAACCTCACCGTGACCGAGATCTGCACACTCGTCGGCTTCAGCAGCCTCGGCACGTTCTCCGCCCGCTTCAAGGCCCGTACCGGCCTCACCCCGAGCCAGTACCGCGCGAAGCACGTGGGCCGCGACGCCTCGCTGATCCCCGGCTGTTACGCCATGCTCTGGGCCGGCGGATTCAGCACCGCAAGATCGGAGAAGCGCTCTGGGACCGGCCCTGCCTACGGTGGCGAAGAGGCGTCCGCCGCGGCGGACAGCGCCTCCAGAGTCGCCGGCACCGCCGACAGGAGAGCAGAAGCATGATCAAGGGGCTTGCCATCACCACCGTCTGGGTCCTCGACCAGGACCGGGCCAAGGAGTTCTACACCGAGAAGCTGGGCCTCGAGGTCCGGACGGACATGACCATGGGCGAGGGCGGCGCGCGCTGGCTCACCGTCGGCGCCCCCGACCAGCCGGACGTCGAGCTGACACTGATGGTGCCGGGGCCGCCGGCGATGGATCCCGAGTCCGCCGAGATGATGAGGAAGCTCGTCGTGAAGGGTGCGCTCGGAGCCGGTGTCCTGGTGACCGACGACATCCACGGTGACTACGAGAAGCTCAAGGAGCGCGGGGTGGAGTTTCTCCAGGAACCGAAGGAGCGGCCGTACGGCACGGAGGCCCTGTTCCGGGACGACTCCGGGAACTGGTTCTCGTTCACCCAGCGCCGTGCGGACGGCGGCCTGGACCTGGAGCAGGAGTGGGCCCGCTGAGCGCCTGACGGCTCAGGACGCTCGTCAGCGCCCCGTCGCCAGCGTCGCCCCACCCGTCGCCTCCAGCACCACGCCCGTCACGAAACCGTTGGCCGCGAGCATGTGGATCGCGCGGGCGATGTCCTCCGGGCGCCCGACGCGGCCGACCGGAGTGATCGCGGCGAAGCCGTCGAAGAGGGACCGGCGCTGCTCGGCCGGCACGCCGTCCCACCAGGGGGTGTCGACGACGCCGGGGGGGACCGCGTTGATCCGGAGCGGCGCCAGCTCCACCGCGAGGGGCGGGACCATCGCCTCCAGGGCGCCGTTGATCGCGGCGAGGCCCGCGGTGCCCGGCAGCGCGGCGCGGGCGGAGGCGGCGGTCACCAGCGTCACCGAGCCGTCGCGGCGCAGGGCCGGCAGAGCGGCCTGGAGCACCTGCACGTGCGGCCAGAACTTGCCGTCGAAGCCAGCCGCCAGCTCGGCCAGGTCCAGCTGGGCGAAGGCACCGCCGCCCTTGCTGCCGCTGAGCGTGACGACCAGGTGGTCGACGGGCCCCGAGCCGGCGAAGAAGGCGTCCACCGCGGCGCGGTCCGCCCCGTCCAGCCGGTACGTCGAGACCTTGCCGCCGATGCGGTCCGCCGCGGCGTCGAGGCGGTCCTGGCTCCGGCCCGTGACGACCACCTCCGCGCCGTCCGCCGCGAAGGCCGCGGCCGCCGCCTCGCCGATGCCGGAACTGCCGCCCATGACGACGACCCGCTGTCCGGCGAGCGGGTGCACAGGGCTGTTCGGAGTGCTCATGAGTGGCTCTCTCCCGAGGAATCACCGGGCCCCGACCCTTTGCCGAGAACGTCGGTCTCGTTAAAGTCTTACCGAGACCGCCAGTCTCGTCAAGGGAGGGCCGGAAACCGCCGCGCTCGGGGAGGATGGGCCTGTGCACGACAGCAACGAACCCCGCCCGCACACCGGCCGCCGCCGCAACGAGGCCGCGCGCCGGGCGATCCTGGACGCCGCGCTGGAGCTGCTCGCCGACGCCGACGGCGCCCCGGTGAGTGTGGAGACCATCGCGCGCGCGGCCGGGGTCGGAAAACAGACCCTCTACCGCTGGTGGCCCTCCAAGGGCGCCGTCCTGCTGGAGGCGCTCACCGACCGCGCCGCCCAGGACGTGCCCGCGCCGGACACCGGGAGCCTGCGCGACGACCTGCGCGCCCTGGCGCTCGCCACCTTCGAGGCCTCCCAGCGCCCGCCGTCCGCACCGGCCCTGCGCACCCTCGTCCGGGAGGCGGCCCGGGACGCGCATCTGGCCGAGCTCATGCGGGAGTTCACGCAGTCCCGCAGGGCCGCGGTGCGAGTGGTGCTCGAACGGGGACGGGAGCGGGGGGAACTGGACGCCGGCCGGGACCTCGACCTGCTGGTCGACCAGTTCTACGGGTTCTTCTGGTACCGGTTCCTGCTGGGGCACGCGCCGTTGGACGCGGCCACGGCCGAACGGCTCACCGAGTCACTGCTGGGCTGAGCCCCGCCGCCGCAGGCTCAGGCCGCTCCCCCCGACGGCAGGGTCGGATAGGTGCCCGTGCTCGTCGGTGCGTGCTCCGGCAGCCACAGCACCGCCACCGCGCCCTCCGCCGGGATCCCGGCGGGGGTTCCCGCGGGCCGTACGTTGCGGAACGTCAGGCGGGCGCCCAGGACCCGGGCCTGGCCCGCCGCGATGGTCAGACCCAGCCCGTGGCCCGTACCGGCGCGGTCCTTGCTGCCGGTGCGGAAGCGGCTCGGGCCCTCGGCGAGGAGTTCCTCGGGGAAGCCGGGGCCGTGGTCGCGGACCCGGATGACCCGGCCCTCGACGGTCACCTCGATCGGCGGCCGGCCGTGCCGGCCGGCGTTGGCGAGCAGGTTGAACAGCACCCGCTCCAGACGGCGCGGGTCGGTGGTGACCTCCGACTCGTGCACCACCCGTACCTCGATCTCGGGGTCCTTGGCGGCCACGCGCCGGGTGACGAACTCGCCGAGCATGATGTCCTGCAGCTCGGCCCGCTCGGAGGCGCCGTCGAGGCGGGCCACCTCCAGGACGTCCTCGACGAGCGTGCGCATCGCCTTGGCCCGGTCCAGCACGAGTTCGGTCGGGCGGCCCGGGGGGAGCAGTTCCGCTGCGGTGAGCAGGCCGGTCACGGGGGTGCGCAACTCGTGCGCGATGTCGGCGGTGACCCGCCGCTCGGCCTCCAGACGCTGTTGCAGCGCGTCGGCCATGGCGTCCACCGCGCGGGCCAGATCGTCGGTCTCGTCCCGGACGACCCCGCCGATGGCCTCCCGCACCCGGACGTCGGTCTCGCCCCTGGCGACCTGGTTCGCCGCGGCCGCCGCCTTGCGCAGCCGTCGGGACAGCTGGCCGCCGATCAGCACGCCGAGCGCGCTGCCGCCGAAGACGACCGCGACGGAACCGATGACCAGCGCCTGGTCCAGGTCCTTCATCACGTCGGTGGAGCGGTCCGGCATATGGCTGTGCAGGGACAGCACATGCCGGTCCTTGGTCGGCACGGCCGACCAGATGTCCGGCACTCCGCCGCGGTCGATGACGTCACTGGCCTTGCGGCCGTTCTCGACCTTCTGGCGCAGGGGGAGCGGCAGTTCGGGGTCGTCGAGCTTGATGTTGGGAAAGTTCGGGCGCCGGTTCAGGTCGTAGTTGCGCTGGGCGATCTGGACGCGCTGGTTGGCCAGGTCGCGTGCGTTGTCGAGCATCGAGACCCGGGCCGCGTTGTGCACGACGAGGCTCAGTGCGATCGCCACCAGGCCGGCCACCAGCGCGATCGCTGCGCTGAGCTTCCATCTGAGCCCGGTGTGCAGGCCCGCGCGCTCCATGCGCCGGACCGGGTATCGAAGGATCCCCCGCATACCGCCCCGCTCAGGCCTTCAGCTTGTAGCCGAAGCCGCGGACCGTCTCGATCCGGTCCTGGCCGATCTTCTGGCGCAGCCGCTGCACATGCACGTCGACGACCCGGGTGTCCCCGCCCCAGCCGTAGTCCCAGACACGCTCCAGCAGCTTGTCGCGCGAGAGCACGGTGCCCGGCGCGGAGGAGAACTCCAGTAGCAACCGCATCTCGGTCGGGGTGAGCGCCACCGGCTGCCCGGCCCGGCGCACCTCCATGCCCTCGGTGTCGACCTCCAGGTCCCCGAAGGTGAGCACGCCACCGGTCACCGGGTCCTCGGCGGCCTCGCCCCGGTCGCCGCCGCCCGCGTGCCCGAAGCGGCGCAGCACGGCCCGGATCCGGGCGACCAGCACGGCTCCGTCGAACGGCTTGGTCACGTAGTCGTCCGCACCCGCCTCCAGGCCGAGGACGACGTCGATGGAGTCGGCGCGTGCCGACAGCATGATCACCGGCACGGTCGACTCGTCCCGGATGCGACGGCACAGGCTGACACCGTCCAGACCCGGGACCATGACGTCCAGCAGGGCGATGTCGGGGCGGTTCGCCCGGAACGCCTCCAGGCCGGACAGGCCGTCGGGCATGGCGGTGACCGCGAAGCCGTCCCGTTCCAGGGCGAGCTGGGTGGCCTCGCGGATGACGTCGTCGTCCTCGACGAACAGGACGTGGGTCTGGTCTGCCATCCCGGTGCTCTCAGTCCTCGTGAATGTGCGTGTGGGGGGTCAGTTGTCGGCGGCCGTCGCGTCGCCGCCGACCTTGCTGTAGTAGTTGTCGTGGCTGTTCACCTGGGTGAACCGGCCCGCCTTCCAGCTGTACGTGATCACGGTCTCCCGGGACGGGTTCGACACCGTGTCGTCCGTGTCGTACACCTGCTTGGTCACGGTCAGGTCGGTGCCGTCGATCTCCCCGTAGACCGGCGCGTCCTCGGCCCCGAACACATTCTTGTACGTGTCTCCGGCCTCCCGGTACACGTATGTGGCGATGCCCACCAGGTCGCCGCAGGTCACCACGTTGACGAGGACGTCGTTGACCGATCCGTGGGTCAGGTCGCCGTAGGAGACGTCGACCGGGTAGTCGTTGTCGCCGTTGCACGGCTTCAGTCCCCGCTTGATCGTCGTCGAGACCGCCGGGTCGTTCTTGAGCAGCGATATCGCGTTCACCCGTTTGTAGCCACGGGAGGGGCTGGGCGTGGGCGAGGCGATGGCTCCCGACATCGCCGACGCGTGTGCCGGGCCCTCGTCCCGGGTTCCCGTGCCCCCCGTGCCGCACGCGGCGACGAAAAGGGCGACGGCGGCGAACACGGCCCCCACCGTGATCACCGCCTGTGTAGTGCCTCGGACCCCCTCGGGCCCGGCCCCGGTCAGGCCGCGCAACGCTCCCGCTCCTCACGCTCCAGCGCGCGTGCGTCCAGATCGCGGGCCTCCAGCTCCTCGCGGAGCCGGGCGAGCGCCCGGTGCAGCGTGCTCTTGACCGTACCGGCCGACATGCCGAGGGCGGCGGCCGTCTCCTCCGTGGACATCTGCTCCCAGTGTCGCAGTACTACAACACTGCGCTGCTTCGGTGCGAGCACTTTCATGACGTCCATCAGCAGGGCCCGGTCGGCGTGCTGCTCGGTGGAGTCCTCCACGGACGCGTCCGGCAGCTGCTCGGTCGGGACCTCCTCCAGCTTGCGCGCCCGCCACCACTCCGTACGGGTGTTGATCATGACGCGGCGCAGATAGGCGTCGGCGAGCCGCTTGTCGGCGATGCCCTCCCAGCGGCCGTACGTGCGCACCAGCGCCGTCTGCAGCAGGTCCTGGGCGTCGACCGGGTCCGGAACCAGCCGACGGGCGCTGCGCAGCAGCGCGTCCTGCCGGGTGCGAACGTACTCCTCGAATTCGAGCACCTCGCCCTGCGCCATGATCAACCGCCTCCGTTCCCCGTTTACTCCGGCTCAACTGCCTGAAGTCCCGCGTTCCCCGTGTCCGGTGGTCCGCCGGGCACGGAAAAGAAGCTACGGAGTGGTTGTCACGGCGTTGTCCGAACCAGCCTGCGGCTAGCAATCGGCTATCCGTCGGTTGTGTAACGGCCGTAGGAACGGGGTAAGCAGGCGGACCGTTATGTCCCCTTCTGTAGGCCTTTGTCGGGCTGATGGGTCTGTAACAGAGCCGCCGGAGCTGTGACTTGGTTGTCCGTCAGCTGAGCGGCAGCCGATACAGACCGCCCGGCAACGGCTCGACCAGACCGTCCGTGACGAGCCCGTCGAGTGCGCGGGCGCGCTGCACCGGCTCGTGCCACACCCGGTCCAACACGGCCTGCGGCACCGGCGCGTGCGCCTCCCGCAGGACCGCCAGCAGCTTGCCGCGCACCTGCCGGTCCGTACCGGCATACGTCTGTCCCCGGCGCGGCGGCCCGACGTGCTCCGGCTTGCCGGCCAGCCGCCAGGCGCACTGCGCGGCGATCGGACACCGTGCGCAGCCCTCGTTCTTCGCCGTGCACACCAGTGCGCCCAGCTCCATGGAGGCCGCCGCCCAGCGCGCGGCGGTCTTCTCGTCCTCCGGCAGCAGTTCGCGCGCCAGGCGCCGCTCGGCGGCCGTGGTCGCGTTCGGCGGGTACTGCACTCCGGTCACCGCACGCGCGAAGACCCGGCGCACGTTCGTGTCCAGCACCGGATGCCGCTGCCCGTACGCGAACGAGGCCACCGCGGCGGCCGTGTACTCCCCGATCCCGGGCAGCGCCAGCAGCTGCGCGTGGTCCGTCGGTACGTCCCCGCCGTGCCGTTCCGTTATGGCGACCGCCGCCCCGTGCAGTCTGAGGGCCCGGCGCGGATAGCCGAGCCGTCCCCAGGCCCGCACCGCCTCGCCCGGGGCCTCCTTCGCCAGGTCGGCGGGGCGCGGCCAGCGGGCCAGCCACTCCTCGTACACGGGTAGCACCCGGTTGACCGGGGTCTGCTGGAGCATGAACTCGCTGACCATCACCCCCCACGGGCCCGCCTCCGGGCGGCGCCAGGGGAGGTCGCGGGCGTGGATGTCGAACCAGGCGATCACGGGGGTGTGCAGCTTCTCAGTCATGGCGTTCCGATCCTGCCACGGACCGGCACCCGGGGCCGGTGACGGCACGGTCACCGAGGGTGCCGAAGGAGGAAGAACCGCAGGGGTTGCGGCAGTTACCGGAATGATGATCCGGAAAAGTTGGTGTGCGCGCGGCGGGTGGGGCCAGCAAGCACGGCGATCTCTCGTACAGTTTGCGCCGTGGGATCTCTGCGCAATCCGGTCGGGCCGCTTCCCTCCTCCATCTACTGGCGAAGGAGGGTGGTCCTGCTGTCCGCGGTCGTCGTTTCGGCGCTGCTGATCACGTGGGTCGTCACCTCCGGAGGCGGGGGCGGCAAGAAGGACTCCGGCGCGTCCAACGGCAAGAATCCCGCATCCACCATCACTCCGGGGCCGACCTCGTCCGGGCCCGCGATCAGCCAACACCCGGGCGGACGCGGCGATTCCGGCGGCGACTCCAGCGGGAGCGGTTCCGGCTCCGGGGGCGGCGGTTCGGACACCGGCTCCGCCGGCTCCTCCGGGTCCGGTGGCGGCTCGGCCGGCGGCGCGGGGTCGGGCGCCGGCGGCGGTGTCGGTACGGGCGACACGCTCCCGGCCTCCTCGTCGCTGCCCAACTGCACCGCCCCCGCAGTGACGTTGAGCCTGCGCAGCCTGCACAACTCCTACTCGCCGGACCAGACGCCGACCTTCGAACTCACCGCCAGGAACGGCTCGTCCACCGACTGCAAGATCGATCTCGGCCCGAAGATCGCGGTGTTGACCATCACGTCGGCGGACGGGGGCAACGCGTTCTGGTCGTCGGCCGATTGCCCCCCGGGCGCGGGGAGCCTGCTGTTCCGGGTGCCGGCGGGGCAGAGCATCACCTACACCGTGAAGTGGGACCGCAAGCCGAGTGCCGCGCACTGCGCGACGCCCTCCGCGGGTTCGGCGAAGACGGGCACCTACCTGCTGGAGGCCAAGGCGCCGGGATTCGGGAAGGCGCAGGCGTCCTTCGTGCTGTCGGCCGACTGAGAAGCGCGCCGCGACTCGCTCACCCGAAGGGCGCGGAGGAACCGCGCACACGACCCCGACTCAGACGTACCGCTCCAGGATGGACGACTCGGCCAGACGCGACAGGCCTTCCCGCACGCTCCTCGCCCGGGCCTCGCCCACGCCGTCCACCGTCTGCAGGTCGTCCACGCTGGCGGCGAGCAGCTTCTGCAGGCCGCCGAAGTGCTCCACCAGCCGGTCGATGATCGCGCCCGGAAGCCGCGGAACCTTCGCCAGCAGCCTGAAGCCCCGCGGGGACACCGCGGAGTCGAGGGTCTCGGGCGACCCGGTGTAGCCCAGCGCACGCGCCACCGTGCCGAGTTCGAGGAGCTCCGCGTGGGTCAGCGCGTCCAGCTCGGACAGCGCCTCCTCGACCGTGCGGGAGCGCTTGGCGGTCGGCTCGGGGACGTAGTCCCGGACGACCAGCTCGCGGTCGGGCTCCACCCCGGCGATCAACTCCTCCAGCTGGAGCGCGAGAAGACGCCCGTCCGTGCCCAGTTCGACCACGTATTCGGCGATTTCGGTGGCGATGCGCCGGACCATCTCGAGGCGCTGCGCGACGGCGGACACGTCCCGCACCGTCACCAGGTCCTCGATCTCCAGCGCCGACAGCGTGCCGGCCACCTCGTCCAGACGCAGCTTGTAGCGCTCCAGCGTGGCCAGCGCCTGGTTCGCGCGGGAGAGGATCGCCGCCGAGTCCTCCAGGACGCGGCGCTGACCGTCCACGTAGAGGGCGATCAGGCGCATCGACTGGGAGACGGAGACCACGGGGAAGCCGACCTGCTTGCTGACCCGGTCCGCCGTACGGTGCCGCGTGCCCGTCTCCTCCGTCGGGATCGTCGGGTCCGGCACCAGCTGGACGCCCGCGCGCAGGATCTTCGACAGGTCCGACGACAGGACGATGCCGCCGTCCAGCTTGCACAGCTCCCGCAGCCGGGTCGCGGTGAACTCCACGTCGAGGACGAACCCGCCCGTGCACATCGCCTCGACCGTCTTGTCGGAGCCGAGGACGATCAGCCCGCCGGTGTTGCCGCGCAGAACGCGCTCGAGGCCGTCGCGCAGGGCCGTACCGGGAGCCACGGCGCTCAGCGAGGCGCGCATCAGGCCATCGGAACCGGCACTCCCACCGATTTTTCCGGGGCCCGCTGCCCGGTCGTTGGCTGCCACTGCACTCCTCCGGTCGCAGGTTCTGACGCGCTCCCGTACCCGCACTCTCTTCGTACGGACGGGCGAGACCTGGGCAAAGTCTACCGGCGCTCCTCCGCCTCCCGTGGGGCCTCTCGGCGACGGGAGCGCGGCAGCACCCGCAGCGCGTCCCCCATGTCGGCGACTTCCAGGACCTTCATGCCGGACGGCACCTTGCCCGGATCGGTCGGCACGAGCGCGTGCGTGAAGCCCAGCCGGTGCGCCTCGGTGAGCCTGCGCTGCACGCCCGTGACCCGTCTGACCTCGCCCGCGAGGCCCACCTCGCCGATCGCGACCAGGTTCTTCGGCAGCGGGGTGTCGCTGGCGGCGGAGGCGAGCGCGAGGGCGATCGCCAGGTCGGCGGCCGGCTCCGACAGCTTCACGCCGCCCACCGTCGCGGAGTAGATGTCCCGCTTGCCGAGCGCGCTGATCCGGCCGCGCTGCTCCAGGACCGCCAGCATCATCGACACGCGCGAGGTCTCCAGGCCCGAGGTCGTACGCCGCGGGGAGGGGATCTGGGAGTCGACGGTCAGCGCCTGCACCTCGGCCACCAGTGGGCGGCGGCCCTCCAGGGTGACGGTCAGGCAGGTGCCGGGGACCGGTTCGTCCCGGCGCGTCAGGAAAAGTCCGCTCGGGTCGGCGAGGCCGGTGATGCCCTCGTCGTGCAGCTCGAAGCAGCCGACCTCGTCCGTGGCGCCGTAGCGGTTCTTCACGCCGCGGACCAGGCGCAGGCGCGCGTGCCGGTCGCCCTCGAAGTGCAGGACGACGTCCACCAGGTGTTCGAGCAGGCGGGGACCCGCGATCGCCCCGTCCTTCGTGACGTGGCCCACCAGGAGCGTGGACATGCCGCGCTCCTTGGACGCCCGGATGAGGGCACCCGCCACCTCCCTGACCTGGGCCATGCCGCCGGGCGCGCCCTCGATCTCCGGGGAGGCGACCGTCTGCACCGAGTCGAGGATCAAGAGGGAGGGCTTGACCTCGTCCAAGTGGCCGAGGACGGAGGACAGATCGGTCTCGGCGGCCAGGTACAGCTCCTCGTGCAGAGCGCCGATGCGGTCCGCGCGCAGCCGCACCTGGCTCGCCGACTCCTCGCCGGTGACATAGAGGGTGCGGTGCTCGGAGCTCGCCGACTTGGCGGCCACGTCCAGCAGCAGCGTGGACTTGCCCACGCCGGGCTCGCCCGCGAGCAGCACGACCGCGCCGGGCACCAGACCGCCGCCGAGCACCCGGTCCAGCTCGGGCACGCCGGTCGAGCGCGCGGTGGCCTGCCGGCCGTCGACCTGGCCGATGGGCAGCGCGGACGTCGTGACACGGCCCGGTGTCGTCGTGCGGACCGCGGGCGCGCCGTACTCCTCGACCGTGCCCCAGGCCTGGCACTCGGGGCAGCGGCCGAGCCACTTGGCCGTCTGCCAGCCGCACTCGGTGCAGCGGTAGGACGGGCGGTCCTTGGTGGTCTTGGTACGGGCAGCCATGCGGAAACCGTAGCCCGCGGCACTGACAACGGGTCCCCGGGTCGCGAGTGGGTGAGCCCGAACCGGCCATCACCCATCGGGATCGGGCCACGGAACAAAGGGTTCCTGTCCCCTTATGAGGGATCGTTTCACCCGTACGGATTAAAAGAGCTCAAGGTGCGAGAACAGGCACTCCAGGGCCGCCTACGGTCGCACGGGTGATGAGCAGTAGTCCGGAGACCACCACCCGCACCACCGACGCGCACGGGGCCCGCCGCGAGGCGCGCGAAGCACGAGAGGCGCGGGAGGGGCGCGAAGCACGAGAGGCCCGGGAGGCGCGCGATCGCGCCGCCGCGCGCACCCTCGCCCAGCGGACACCGGCGCGCTACGAACCGTACCTGGACGGACTGTTCACCTACTGTCTGTCGGTGCTGTGCGACCACGACGCGGCCACCGCCGCCCTCGGCGACGTCCTCGCCCTGGCCGAGCGGCGCGGACACCGCGCCCCGGAGGCCGCCGCGGACCGCAGGGCCTGGCTGTACGCCCTGGCCCGCTGGGCATGCCTGCGCAAGCTGGCCGAGGCCAAGCAGAAACGTCAGGCCACCCACGCGGCGGGCCGTTCGAGCGCCGGGAAAGCGGCCCGGAGCCGGGTGCCCGATCCACCGGTCGCCCCGGAGGCCCAGGAACACCGGCGCCGCGAACTGGCCCTGCTCGCCTGGCCGGAGGCGGCCGGCACGACCCCGGAGCAGCGCGAGGCCCTGGAGCTCGCCGTCCGCCACCACCTGGCCGCGCACGAGGTCGCCGCCGTCCTCGGCATGGAACCCGCCGCCGCGCGCGAGCTGCTCGCCACGGCCGCCTGCGAGGTCGAGCGCACCCGCGCCGCCCTGGCCGTCGTCGAGACCGGCGGCTGTCCGAGCGTGGCCCATCTCACGGGGGACAGCGGGCTGGTCCTCAGTACGGCCCTGCGCCGCGAACTGGTGCGGCACGTCGACGACTGCCCGCGCTGCCGCCGCACCGCCGAGAGCGCCGTCCCCGGCCGCTGGCCCGGCGCCACCGTCACCCCGGCCGAGCTGCCGGTCCTCGAAGCACCCCGGGCCGCCCTGCACATGGCCCTGGCGCACCACTCACGCGCGCGGGGCACGGCCGTACCCCGTTTCGACCGGCGCGGCTTCCCGATGGACCCCAAGGACCGCGCGGCCCGCCGCGACCGGCTGCGCGCGCGTGCGGTGACGACGACGGTCGTCGCCACGGTGGTGGCCGCCCCCGTCCTGGCCCTGTGGGCCGCCTACCGGGGCGCCCCGGCGGGGGAGGGGGAGGGCCCCTCCGCCACCGCGCACGAGGCACAGGGCCCCGACACCCTCGGCAGCGACTCGGACGGCGGCTACGAGAACGCCGGCAACGCGCGTGTGAAGCCCGGCGCCCGCCCCGGCAAGGACGGCAAGGCGGACGTCTCCGTGGAGGTCGTCAGCGTCCCCGGGGTGGGCAGGAAGGTTTCCGGACGGCTCGACGTCAGCGCCGGGAACGACGGCGACACCACACTCATCACCCTCACCGCCTCCGGCTCCTCCCCGGTGCGCTGGTCCGCCTCCGTCCCGGCACCCTGGCTCTACCTAAGCCGGTCCTCGGGAACTCTCGCGCCCGGCGACACGTTCACGATCAAGGTGTACGTCGACCACCTCCGCGAGCCCTCCGGCCACTGGCACGCACAGATGGGGATCTCCCCGGCTGGCGCGGTGGTCACCATCGACGGCTACGGCACGGCCCCGACGCACCGCCCCACACCCCCGCCGACGTCCCCCGACCCGACGTCGCCCACCCCACCCCCGAGCGACCCGCCCTCCACCCCGCCGTCGACGCCTCCGGCCGGCCAGAGCCCGACCCCGACGGACCCGACCCCACCGGACGACACCCCCACGCCGACACCGACGCCGACGCAGTCCGACAGTGACACCCCCAGCCCTTCGGGCAGCTAGGGCGTGGGAAGGGCCGGAGCAAAGGGGCCGGAGGGGCTACGGCGCCGGATCGGCCGGGTGGGGTGCCACGAGCGGCAGCTGCGACGCCAGTCGCTGTTCGCACAGCTCGACCAGGCGGTCGTAGCCGGCCTTGCCCATCAGTTCGGTCAGCTCCGCCCGGTAGGAGACGTACACCGGCTCGCCCGCGCCGTGCGCCGACGTCGCCGACGTGCACCACCAGTGCAGGTCGTGGCCGCCCGGCCCCCAGCCCCGGCGGTCGTACTCGCCGATGGACACCTGCAGGACCCGGGTGTCGTCGGGGCGGTCGATCCAGTCGTACGTCCGCCGGATCGGGAGCTGCCAGCAGACGTCCGGCTTGGTCTCCAGCGGCTCCCGGCCCTCCTTCAGGGCCAGGATGTGCAGCGAGCAGCCCGCGCCGCCCGCGAAACCGGGCCGGTTCTGGAAGATGCAGGAGCCCTGGAAGGGGCGGGTCTGGCGGGAGCCCTCGTCGTCCGTGGAGACCCAGCCACCCCGGGTGCCCTCGTCGTGGTGCTGCCAGATCTCCGGCGTGAGCCGCGCCACATGCTCGGTCACCCGCTTCTCGTCGTCCTCGTCCGAGAAGTGAGCGCCCAGCGAGCAGCACCCGTCGTCCGCGCGGCCGGCCTGGATGCCCTGGCAGCCGCTGCCGAAGATGCAGTTCCAGCGAGAGGTCAGCCATGTCAGATCGCAGCGGAAGACCTGCTCGTCGTCCGCGGGATCGGGAAACTCCACCCAGGCGCGCGCGAAGTCGAGCCCCTTCTCGTCGCTCACCTGGGGGGCCTTCCTCGACTTCTTGGTCACGGACGACGCCGTCGCCTGCGCAGAATCCTTCAAACCCTTGGAGGATTTGTGGTCCTTCGCCTTTTTCGTCTTTGGCACGCGTCCAGGGTAAGTGGCCGAAGGCCGCTCCGGGGACCGTGGACGGACGATCTGGCAGTAGCGTTCCGTATATGAGACTCGGTGTCCTGGACGTGGGTTCGAACACGGTGCATCTGCTGGTGGTGGACGCCCACCCCGGTGCACGCCCGCTGCCCGCGCATTCCCACAAGGTCGAACTTCGGCTCGCCCAGCTGCTCGACGACAGCGGTGCCATCGACGACGGCGGCATACACAAGCTGATCGCCGTCGTACAGGACGCGCTGCAGGCCGCCGAGGACAAGGGCGTCGAGGACCTGCTGCCGTTCGCGACCTCCGCCGTCCGGGAGGCCGGCAACGCCGACGACGTCCTCGCGCGCGTGGCCGACGAGACCGGCGTACGACTCCAGGTCCTCACCGGCGAGGAGGAGGCCCGCCTGACCTTCCTCGCGGTCCGCCGCTGGTTCGGCTGGTCCGCCGGAAAGCTGCTGGTCCTGGACATCGGCGGCGGCTCCCTGGAGATCGCCTACGGCATGGACGAGGAGCCGGACATCGCCGTCTCCCTGCCGCTCGGCGCCGGCCGGCTCACCGCGGGCTGGCTGCCCGGCGACCCGCCCTCCCCCGAGTCCGTGCGCGCGCTGCGCCGCCACGTCCGCGCGGAGATCGCCCGCACGGTCGGCGAGTTCAGCCGCTCGGGCGCCCCCGACCACGTCGTCGCGACGTCCAAGACCTTCAAGCAGCTCGCCCGCATCGCCGGGGCCGCCCGCAGCGCCGAGGGCCTCTACGTCCAGCGCGAGCTCAAGCGCGAGTCCCTGGAGGCCTGGGTGCCGCGCCTGGCCGGCATGACCGAGGCCCAGCGCGGCGAGCTCCCGGGAGTCTCGGAGGGCAGGGCCGGCCAGCTGCTGGCGGGCGCCCTGGTGGCCGAGGGCGCGATGGACCTGTTCGGCGTGGAGAGCCTGGAGATCTGCCCGTGGGCTCTGCGGGAGGGCGTGATCCTCCGGCGCCTGGATCACATGGGGTCCGCTTAGCGCCTGCCGTCGCATTCCAGTCAGTCCCGCGACGCCCGGCACGCTCCCCCACCGGCTCCCGGAGCCCCGGAAGGGGCGCGGCGAGCTGCGCGAGCGGCCACCACGCACGCCGCGCCCGCTCGCATGGCAAAGCTCACAACGGCGAACAGGCACCCAACACCCGCACCACTCCACCCCGTAAGGTGACGGACGTGGTTGAACCAAGGGACGCGGACGTGCGGATCGCGCTGTCGACGGCCTCCGTCTACCCGGAGTCCACCGCGACGGCCTTCGAGATCGCCGCGCGCCTCGGGTACGACGGTGTCGAGGTCATGGTGTGGACCGACCCGGTCAGCCAGGACATAGAGGCGCTGCGCCGCCTGTCCGACTACCACGGCATCCCGATCCTGGCCGTCCACGCGCCCTGCCTGCTGATCACCCAGCGGGTCTGGTCGACGGACCCCTGGGTCAAGCTGCAGCGGGCCCGGGCGGCCGCCGAGAAGCTGGGCGCCTCCACCGTCGTCGTCCACCCGCCCTTCCGCTGGCAGCGGCAGTACGCCCGTGACTTCGTCGACGGCATCTGGCGGATGGCGAACGAGACGGACGTACGGTTCGCCGTCGAGAACATGTACCCGTGGCGCTACCGCGACCGCGAGATGCTCGCCTACGCCCCCGACTGGGACGTCACCCAGCACGACTACCGGCACTTCACGATCGACCTCAGCCACACGGCCACGGCCCGTACGGACGCGCTGGACATGGTCGGCCGCATGGGCGACCGCCTCGGCCATGTGCACCTGGCCGACGGCCGGGGTTCCGCCAAGGACGAGCACATGGTGCCCGGCCGCGGCACCCAGCCCTGTGCCGAGCTGCTGGAGCACCTGACCCTGTCCGGCTTCGACGGCCACGTCGTCATCGAGGTCAACACCCGCCGGGCGATGTCCAGCGCCGAGCGCGAGGCCGATCTCGCCGAGGCCCTGGCCTTCACCCGCAAGCACCTGGCGTCGGCGGTCCGGGTGCCCCGGCGATGAGCGAGACTCCGGCCATGAGCCAGACCCCGCCCCCCTCCGGGAACGAGCCGGCCGCCCGCAGAAGAGGCAGACCCCCGCGCACCGAGTCCGCCGGCACCCGCGACCGCATCCTCACCGCGGCCCGTGAGGAGTTCTCCGAGCGCGGGTACGAGAAGACGTCCGTGCGCGGTATCGCCAAGGCGGCCGGCGTCGACTCCGCGCTGGTCCACCACTACTTCGGCACCAAGGAGCAGGTCTTCGAGGCGGCCGTCGCGGTGGCCTTCGCGCCCGCGCTGAACGCCCCCGAGGCGGTGGCCGCCGGTCCCCTGGACGGTGTGGGGGAGCGGCTGACCCGGTTCATCTTCGGTGTCTGGGAGAACCCCAGGACCCGTACCCCGCTGCTGGCCATCGTCCGCTCGGCCGTCAACAACGAGACCGCGGCCGCCGTCTTCCGCCGCCTGATCGCCGCCCAGCTGCTGCGCCGCATCGCGGCCCAGGTGGATCTGCCGGACCCGGAACTGCGCGCCGAGCTGGCCGCCGCCCAGGTGGTCGGCGTGGCGATGATGCGCTACGTGATCAAGCTGGAGCCGCTGGCGTCGGCGGACCTGGAGCAGATCATCGAGCGGGTCGCCCCCGTCGTCCAGCACCACCTCACGGACAGGTGAGCGGCCCGTCTCACGGACGGATGAAACACGCGTCCCGCATTCCGGACAACCGTGTCCAGGGTTTGGAGCACCGGCGTACGCTCGGAGACAGTCAGAACTCCCTGGCAGAAGGTCTTCGAAGGAGCGAGCGACGATGCCCGAGCTGAGGTCCCGCACAGTCACCCACGGCCGCAACATGGCGGGCGCCCGCGCCCTTATGCGCGCCTCCGGTGTACCCGGTGCGGACATCGGCCGGAAGCCGATCATCGCGGTCGCGAACTCCTTCACCGAGTTCGTGCCGGGCCACACCCACCTCCAGCCCGTCGGCCGGATCGTCAGCGAGGCGATCAGGGAGGCCGGGGGAATCCCGCGCGAGTTCAACACGATCGCGGTCGACGACGGCATCGCGATGGGCCACGGCGGCATGCTCTACAGCCTCCCCTCCCGCGACCTGATCGCGGACTCGGTGGAGTACATGGTCGAGGCCCACTGCGCCGACGCCCTGGTCTGCATCTCCAACTGCGACAAGATCACCCCGGGCATGCTGCTGGCGGCCCTGCGCCTGAACATCCCGACGGTCTTCGTCTCCGGCGGCCCGATGGAGTCCGGTCGCGCCACCCTCGTGGACGGCACGGTCCGCACCCTCGACCTGGTCGACGCGATCTCCGACGCGGTCAACGACAAGATCTCCGACGAGGACATCCTCCGGATCGAGGAGAACGCCTGCCCGACCTGCGGCAGCTGTTCCGGCATGTTCACGGCCAACTCGATGAACTGCCTGACGGAGGCCATCGGCCTGTCGCTCCCCGGCAACGGCTCGGTCCTCGCCACCCACACCGCGCGCAAGCAGCTGTACGTCGACGCGGCCCGCACGGTCATGGACATCACCCGCCGTTACTACGAGCAGGACGACGACACGGTCCTCCCGCTCAACATCGCCACCTTCCAGGCCTTCGAGAACGCCATGGCCCTGGACATCGCGATGGGCGGCTCCACCAACACGATCCTGCACCTGCTGGCCGCCGCCCAGGAGGCGGGCGTCCCCTTCGGCCTGGAGCAGATCGACGCCGTCTCCCGCCGCGTCCCCTGCCTCGCCAAGGTCGCCCCGAACGTCGCGAAGAACCGCACGTACTACATGGAGGACGTGCACCGCGCCGGTGGCATCCCCGCCCTGCTGGGCGAGCTGCACCGCGCGGGCCTGCTCAACGAGGACGTCCACGCCGTCCACAGCCCGTCCCTGGCCGACTGGCTGAAGACCTGGGACGTCCGCGGCGGCTCCCCGTCCCCCGAGGCGGTCGAGCTGTGGCACGCGGCGCCGGGCTGCGTGCGCTCGGCCGAGGCCTTCTCCCAGTCCGAGCGCTGGGCGGCGCTGGACGAGGACGCGGAGGGCGGCTGCATCCGCTCGGTCGAGCACGCCTACTCCAAGGACGGCGGCCTGGCGGTCCTCAAGGGCAACCTCGCCGTCGACGGCTGCGTGGTGAAGACGGCCGGCGTCGACGAGTCGATCTGGACCTTCGAGGGCCCGGCGGTCGTCTGCGAGTCGCAGGAGGAGGCCGTCCAGCGCATCCTCACCCAGGAGGTCAAGGACGGCGACGTCGTCGTCATCCGCTACGAGGGTCCCAAGGGCGGCCCCGGCATGCAGGAGATGCTCTACCCGACCTCGTACCTGAAGGGCCGGGGTCTCGGCAAGACCTGCGCGCTGATCACCGACGGCCGCTTCTCCGGCGGCACCTCGGGCCTGTCCATCGGCCACGCCTCCCCCGAGGCGGCCTCCGGCGGCACGATCGCCCTCGTCCAGGACGGCGACCGCATCCGCATCGACATCCCGGGCCGCACGATCGAGCTCCTGGTCGACGAGGCCGAACTCGCCCGTCGCGAGCAGTCCCTGAACGGCGTCTACGCCCCCAAGAGCCGCGACCGCAAGGTGTCGGCGGCACTGAGGGCCTACGCGGCGATGGCCACCAGCGCCGACAAGGGCGCGGTGCGGGACGTGACGAAGCTGGGCTGAACGCACACGCGAAGGGGCCGCCTCCTGACGGGGGCGGCCCCTTCGCGTGTCACCACCCGGCCGGATCCCGCGTGCCCACCGCGAAGACGGTTCCGTCGGGGGCGGTGGCGCAGAGGCGGGCGCCCATGAGCACGGGCTCGGCCGGTGCCCCGGTGACCTCGGCCGAGTTCGCTCCCAGGAGCGCGCGGGTCTGTCCGACGAGGGTGCCCCGGTGGGCGTCGACGGCGAGGAGTCGTCCGTCCGCTGCCGTGAAGTAGACATGGTCGCCGTCTGCGACGGGCGTCGATCCGCGGCTCACGGAGGTCTCCAGACGCCACAGCTCCCTCCGGGAGGCCATGTCGACGGTCACCAGGGTGCCGCCGGAGGCCAGGATGTGGACCACGTCCCCGCGCACGGAGGCGTGAGCGCTTGCGAGCGTGAGGGACAGGGGCATCCGCTGCGCCGACTTGGATCCGGGTACATAGCGGACGACGGCCTGAGTGTCTCCGTAGACGCCGTTCAGGGCGAGGAAGTAGACCGAGCCGTGCTGAGCACCGAACGGCTTGAGCCGACCGCTCAGCCGAGCCTCCCAGCGCACCTCACCGGTGCGCGGGTCCACCGCGGTCACGTGCGCGCCGGCCCCTTCGGCGGCCACGACGGTCGTGTACGCCAGTGAGTCCCCGGGGAACGACGCGAAGGACGGCACGCCCCGGCCCGGGTACGTCCGGTGCCACAGCGTACGGCCGTGGGCGCTGTCCACACCCGTCACCGTCCCGTCGGGACCGGTGAGCAGGGCCGCACTGCCCGCGTACCGGATCCACGTGCCCGTCGGCAGCCGCCGCTGCCAGACGGTCCTGCCGGAGGCGGGGTCCAGCGCCGCCAGCCGGGTGCCGCCGCCGGTGTACGGCTGCACCAGACCGCCCGACAGGATCGGTGGACCACTCGCGGACCGGGTGGCCACCGAGCGCTGCCAGAGCAGTTTTCCGTCGACGGGGGAGAGGGCGAAGACCACACCGGGCCGCGCGCAGAGCAACCTCCCCGCTCCGTAGGAGCATTGAGGCATACCCGTGCCCTTGCCCACCGGTTTCTCCCGCCAGGCGGTGAAGGCGGCGGCTCTGGTGCGAGGGGCCTCCCGGGACGCATGGCTGCCGCCGCCGAGGAGCTGCACCGAGGCGAGGGCGACGGACAGGACGAGACCGAGCCCTCCGACGGCGAGTACCGCCTTCCTGCCCGCCCGTCCCCAGAAGGGCTTGCGGCGCCGCTCGGACCGTGCCGCAGCGGCCTCCGGAGTCGGGTCCTCGCCCTCCCGCTGGGCCGGTATGAACGCCTGCGTGTCGTAAGAGGCCGCGACCGACCGAAGCTCGCGCATGAGCTCGTCCGGGGTCGGCCGGTCCTCCGGTTCCTTGGCGAGGCAACGTCGCACGAGCGGCGCCAGAGTCTCCGGAACGCCGGTCAGATCGGGCTCGTCGTGCACGACTTGGTACGCGACGACGTACGGGCTGTCGGAGTCGAACGGACCCCGGCCGGTCGCCGCGTGCACCATCACGGACCCGAGCGCGAAGATGTCCGCCGCCGGCCCCACTTCCCGTGGCCGCCGGAACTGCTCAGGCGCCATGAAGGGCGGCGTACCGATCAACTTGCCGGTCTCGGTGCGCAGTTCACTGTCCTTCGGCCGGGAGATACCGAAGTCGATGACCTTCGGCCCGTCCTCGGCGAGCAGCACGTTGCTCGGCTTCAGGTCGCGGTGTACGACCCCGACTCGATGGATGTCCCGCAGCGCCTCCGCCAGTCCGGCCATCAGACGACGCAACTGCGCTGTAGGCATGGGGCCGTTCCGCTTCACGTGATCCGACAGGGTCGGCCCGGGAATGAACAGGGTGGCCATCCAAGGCCGTTCGGCTTCGGGATCGGCATCGACGACCGACGCGGTGAAAGCACCGCTCACCCGTCGGGCGGCGGCGACCTCCTGCCTGAAACGGCCCCTGAACTCGGGATCCCTGGCGAACTGGGCATGGACGACCTTCACCGCGAGCTTCAGTCCCGACGTGCTCCGCGCCAGGTGCACCACCCCCATGCCGCCCGAGCCCAGGCACGACTCGAGCCGGTAGTGACCGACGTGTTCGGGAAGTTCCGCTTCCGCGCCCGCTCCGGTGTTGCGCTGTGGCGTCATGGACCACCCCCGTGCTGTTCGTCCGCGCGCGCGACGCACGGAGCCTAGTCGATGACTCGTACGAGACAGAGGCGGCTTGCTAGCCTCCGCGTGCGAGTCGCGCACAGATGTTTCGCGGTTCGCTTCATGGGAACCAACGGGCCCCATGGCGCACATGGGGCTGACGGGGGAGGCACGCATGTCCGTTGAACGCGCCGAAGACATTCGGAACACCGACGAGGGCGAGGACGTCAAGGCCGTTGCCGGGAGCGCGGCCCTGCGCTACTACGCGGTCGCCCCGGGCACCCGCCTGAACGTCCGCAGCGGCCCCGGCACCAGCTACAACGTCCTGTACGTCCTCCCTGAGGGCGCCAAGGTCCCGATCTACTGCCAGACCTCCGGCACCACGGTCACCGGCCCGTACGGCACGACGAAGATCTGGGACAACATCGACAACGGTGAGTACGTCTCCGACGCCTACGTCCAGACCGGCAGCGACGGTTACATCGCCCCGCGCTGCGGCTGACCCCCCCTTTTGAGAGGAATCCGAGATGACCACCCTGGGCCGTAGATCCGCCCTGGCCGCCGGCGCTGCCGCGGCCTTCCTCGTGGTGCTGGGCTCGTCGGCGACCGCCAACGCGGCCACCATACGGACGTATCCCGTCGCTCCAGGCGTCCGCCTGAACGTCCGCAGCGGCCCGGGCACCGACTACGGGATCGTCCGCGTCCTGCCCGAGGGCATGAGTGTCCCGATCTTCTGCCAGTCCCCCGGCACGACCGTGACGGGCCCGTACGGCACCTCGAACATCTGGGACAACATCGACAACGGTGAGTACGTCTCCGATGCCTACGTCCAGACGGGAAGCGACGGTTACATCGCCTCCCGTTGCGGCTGACCCCCCTTTTTTTGAGAGGAATCCGAGATGACCACCCTGGGCCGTAGATCCGCCCTGGCCGCCGGCGCCGCCGCGGCCTTCCTCGTGGTGCTGGGCTCGTCGGCGACCGCCAACGCGGCCACGGTCCAGACGTACCCCACCGCCCCCGGCGTCAGAATCAACGTCCGCAGCGGCCCCGGCACCAACTACAGCATCATCCGCGTCCTCGTGGAGAACACCCGCGTACCGATCTTCTGCCAGGCGCCGGGCACGACCGTGACGGGCACCTACGGCACGACGAACATCTGGGACAACATCGACAACGGTGAGTACGTCTCCGACGCCTACGTCCAGACCGGCAGCGACGGCTACATAGCCTCGCGCTGCGCCTGACCCCGCCCGGAGCCCGCCCCCGCCCGGCGCCATAATCGTTCCGTGAGCGACGAAACCGGCACCCCGGACACCCCGGCGGGCTCCTCGGGCGGTGCGGCCCAGGGCGGTGGCCCCCGCCCCGAGCCTCTCCGCTTCTTCGGCACCACCTGGGTGCACCACGACAACGGCTACCCGGCCCGCCGCGCCGGCGTCGCCGTCGGCTCGCTCGTCGCGGCCGTCGTCTCCTGCCTGGTCCTGCGCTTCGCCTACGAGGGCATCCGGATCGCCGGCACCGGCTCCTTCGTGACCGTGCTGATCATCGCCATGTTCGCGATCTGCAGCGCCCTCGCCTTCCGCAACACCTGGGACGGCTTCGGCAAGCGCCACGACCCGCAGCGCCAGGCCTCCCTGCGCGGTCTGCTCGCCATCGGCTTCGTCGGCTCCCTCCTCGCCTACTTCTTCCGCTCCCTCACCGAGGCCCCGGGCGAGAAGCTGCACCGCGAGGAGTACGAGAAGGCCCGCGAGGAGTACGAACGCCGCGGCACGCGGCGCACCGGCAACCCGTCGAAGAAGAAGCGCCGCCGCTGACACCGGCTCCCGGCGGCCGGTCCACGGCCGGCCAGGTCAGTAGTACCGGCTCATGATCGCCGTGGCCCACTCCGGCTGACGCGTCCCACCCTGCGGCCCGAACTCCGCCATGTACGGCTTGAGGTCCAGCACCGGAGTGCCGTCCACCGCGTCGAGCCCCTGCACGTGCACGTCCAGCCCGTCGACCCGCAGCACACGACAGCGCGAGACCCCGATCCGGTTGGGCCGGTTCTTGCCCCGCTGGGCGAAGATGCCGACCTTCGGCCAGTCGGTGTTGCCGCGCGGATGCCGGGCCCCGGTCTCGATCCGCTCCTCCGGTACCCGGTCGAAGTGGTAGACGACCTCCAGGTGGGAGAAGTCCTCCAGTCCGGCCAGGGCCTCGGCCGTGAACCGATCACCGTCCACCCGGATCACGGCACGGACCTCACCCCACTCGTCGTCCCGCACCTCCCGCCGCCCACCGACGACCCGGCCCACCGGCCGCACCACCACGTCTCCGACGTCCCGACCCTGCCCGGCCACACCGGCCCCCTCTCCCAACCCGCCAGCGCTACAAGTGACTTGATCCCACGCTATCCGCTCCCGGCGGCCGCATGCCCCGTCGGCCCCGGCCGCCCGCACCCCGGCCGCCGTGAGACCCGAAAACCCGCTGCTCTTCGCGCCCGGCCTGCCCACCATGTCCGTATGACCACGACACCACCGCACTCACCCTCACCCGCGGCCCGCGCGCACTCCTTCAACTCCGCCGCGGCCCAGTACGCCGCGAACCGCCCGTCCTACCCGCCCGCCCTCTTCGACGCCGTCGAGGAGCTGGCCGGCCGGTCGCTGTCCGGCGCCAGGGTCGTGGACGTCGGCGCGGGTACGGGCATCGCGACCGCCCTCCTGCACGCCCGTGGCGCCGAGGTCCTCGCCGTCGAACCCGGCGCGGGCATGGCCGCCGAGTTCCGCCGCGCACTGCCGCACCTCCCGCTGGTCCGCGGCAACGGCGACGCCCTCCCCGTCGCCGACGCCTGCGCGGACTTCATCACCTACGCCCAGGCCTGGCACTGGACGGACACCGCCCGCTCGGTACCGGAGGCGCTGCGGGTGCTGCGGCCGGGCGGCGCGCTGGCCCTGTGGTGGAACACCGACGCCCTCGACGTCCCGTGGATCGCCGAGGCGGCCGAGCGCACCGGCCGGCTCACCGGTGTGGACATCCCCGCCGAGAAGCGCAAGGCCGCGGACCGTACCGACCTGGCCGACCCCAGCGGCGTCCTCCGTTTCAGCCGCCGGGACGTCCGCTGGAGCCGCCGCGTCACCGTCGACACCCACCTCGCGAACATCGGCAGCCACTCGGCGTTCCTCCTCACGCCCGAGGACCGCAGGACCGCCTTCCTGGAGGAGGAGCGCGGCCACCTGCTGAAGGCCTTCCCGGACGGCATGGTCGAGGAGACGTACGACGTGCTGCTGCTCGTCGCCACCAAGCCCTGACCCGTCCCCACCCCAGAACCGCGGCGGCCCGGTCTCCCACCGGGCCGCCGTTCTCGTGCGCGCCCGCACCGGCTCGCCCCTTGACGACCGCGGCCCGCCGGGGCAATTATTCATCACATGATGAATTACGTGGCCGACCCACCCCGGCCCACCGCACCGGACGCCATCCACGCCGACGACCTCACCGTGGTGCGCGGCCCCCGCACCGTCCTGCACCACCTCCACTTCACCGTCCCCCGCGGCCAGATCACCGGCCTGCTCGGCCCCTCCGGCTGCGGCAAGTCCACCCTGATGCGCGCCGTCGTCGGCACCCAGGCCAAGGTCACCGGCACCCTGGACGTCCTCGGCCGACCGGCCGGCCACCCCACCCTGCGCAGCCGCATCGGCTACGTCACCCAGGCCCCCTCCGTCTACGACGACCTCACCGTCCGCCAGAACCTCGAGTACTTCGCCGCGATCCTCGACCCGGGCGGCGCCGCCGCCGAACGCCGCCACGCACACGTCGAACAGGCCATCGCCGACGTCGACCTCACCAGCCACGCCGACGCCCTCGCCGGCAACCTCTCCGGCGGCCAGCGCAACCGGGTCTCCCTCGCCGTGGCCCTGCTCGGCACCCCCGAGCTCCTCGTCCTGGACGAACCCACCGTCGGCCTCGACCCCGTCCTGCGCCGCGACCTGTGGAACCTCTTCCACGACATCGCCGCCACCCGCGGCGCCACCCTCCTCGTCTCCTCCCACGTCATGGACGAGGCCGAGCGCTGCCACCGCCTCCTCCTCATGCGCGAGGGCGAGATCCTCGCCGACGACACTCCGGACGCCCTGCGCACCCGCACCGGCACCGACACCGTCGAGGCGGCCTTCCTCCACCTGGTCGACGAAGAGGCCGCCAAGGCCCGCACGAAGGAAACGGCACGATGACCACTCAGACGGCGACCACTCCGACGGCGACCACCACGGCCGCACCCGTCAGCGCCCTGAACCTCTCCCGCACCACCGCCACCGCCACCCGGGTCCTGCGCCAACTCCGCCACGACCCCCGCACCATCGCGCTGATGGTCCTCGTCCCGTGCCTGATGCTGGTCCTGCTGCGCTACGTCTTCGACGGCAGCCCCCGCACCTTCGACAACATCGGCGCCTCCCTGCTCGGCATCTTCCCGCTGATCACGATGTTCCTGGTCACGTCCATCGCCACCCTGCGCGAACGCACCTCCGGCACCCTCGAACGCCTCCTCGCCATGCCCCTCGGCAAGGCCGACCTCATCGCCGGCTACGCCCTCGCCTTCGGCGCGATCGCGATCGTCCAGTCGGCCCTCGCCACCGGCCTCGCCGTCTGGTTCCTCGGCCTCGACGTCACCGGCTCCCCATGGCTCCTGCTCCTGGTCGCCCTGCTCGACGCCCTGCTCGGCACGGCCCTCGGTCTCTTCGTCTCGGCCTTCGCGGCCTCGGAATTCCAGGCGGTCCAGTTCATGCCCGCGGTGATCTTTCCCCAGCTCCTCCTCTGCGGCCTGTTCACTCCCCGCTCGGAGATGCACCCCGCCCTCACGGCCATCTCCGACGCCCTGCCGATGTCGTACGCCGTCGACGGCATGAACCAGGTCCTCCACCACACCGACATGACGGCCACGTTCGTGAGGGACGTCCTGATCGTGGCGGGCTGCGCACTGCTCGTGCTGGCGCTGGGGGCGGCGACACTGCGACGCCGGACGGCGTGAGCCCGTAGCGACCACGCGTCGGCCACCGGGCCGGGCGGCGGGCGAGCACGGTCCGGCGGTCCGGGGGACGAAGCCCCCTGGCGGCAAACGGCGTCCGCCCACCGGACAGCCGACCCGCGCCCTTCCGCACCGGTGCCAAACTGACCCACATGAGCCAGAAAGTCGCAGTCCTCGGCACCGGCAAGATCGGCGAAGCCCTGCTCAGCGGAATGATCCGGGCGGGCTGGGCCCCCGCCGACCTCCTGGTCACCGCCCGCCGCCCCGAACGCGCCGAAGAACTCCGCACCCGCCACGGAGTCACCCCGGTCACCAACACCGAGGCCGCCAAGACCGCCGACACCCTCATCCTCACGGTCAAGCCGCAGGACATGGGCACCCTCCTGGACGAGCTCGCCCCGCACGTCCCCGCCGACCGCCTGGTCATCAGCGGTGCCGCCGGCATCCCCACGTCCTTCTTCGAGGAGCGTCTGACCGCCGGCACCCCGGTCGTCCGCGTCATGACCAACACCCCGGCCCTCGTCGACGAGGCCATGTCGGTGATCTCCGCCGGCACCCACGCCACCGAACAGCACCTCGCGCACGCCGAGGAGATCTTCGGCGCCGTCGGCAAGACCCTCCGCGTCCCCGAGACCCAGCAGGACGCCTGCACCGCCCTGTCCGGCTCCGGCCCCGCGTACTTCTTCTACCTGGTCGAGGCCATGACCGACGCCGGGATCCTGCTCGGCCTGCCCCGCGACAAGGCCCACGACCTCATCGTCCAGTCCGCCATCGGCGCCGCCGTGATGCTCCGTGACAGCGGCGAACACCCCGTCAAGCTCCGGGAGAACGTCACCTCCCCGGCCGGGACCACGATCAACGCCATCCGCGAACTGGAGAACCACGGCGTACGAGCCGCCCTCATCGCCGCCCTCGAAGCCGCCCGCGACCGCAGCCGCGAACTCGCCTCCGGCAAGAAGGACTGACCGGCGCCGGGGCGGGGGCTCACCCACGGCCCCCGCCCCGCCCGGCCCTAACGGCCGACCGCGCTCAACGCCGTCTCGAACGCCGGCGGCAACAACCCGATCGCCCGGTACGCCGCGTCCACGGTCGGCCGGGCCATCGCCCGCGCCTTCTCCGCACCGTCCCGCAGCACCCCCTCCACATGGGCGGGATCCGTGCACAGCTCCCGATGCCTGGCCCGCACGGGCTCGAGCACCTCCAGCACGGCCTCGGCGGTGTCCTTCTTCAAGGCGCCGTAAGACTCATACGCACCGGCCAGGGCCTCCGGGTCCCCACCCGTGCACGCGGCGAGGATCTCCAGCAGGTTCGCGATCCCCGGTCGCCCCTCCCGGTCGTACTCCACGCTCCGCCCGCTGTCGGTGACGGCCCGCATGATCTTCTTCCGTACGACGTCTGGCTCGTCCAGCAGATAGACGACCCCCAGACCCGAATCGTCCGACTTCCCCATCTTCGCCGTCGGGTTCTGCAGGTTCATCACCCGCGCCGCGACCGCGGGCCGCGTCGCCTTCGGCACCACGAACGTGTGGCCGTAGCGCTGGTTGAACCGCACCGCGAGATCCCGCGCCAGCTCGACGTGCTGCACCTGGTCGTCCCCGACCGGCACCTCGTCCGCGCCGTACCCCAGGATGTCCGCCGCCATCAGCACCGGATACGTCAGCAGCGACAGCCGCACACTCGCCCCGCGCTCCCGCTGCCGCGCGACCTTCTCCTTGTACTGGATCATCCGCCGCATCTCACCGTCGCTCGCCACGCACTCCAGCAGGTACGACAGTCTGGTGTGCTCGTCGACATGGCTCTGCAGGAACACGGTGCACACCTCGGGATCGAGCCCGGCGGCCAGCATCAACATCGCCGTCTGCCGACTGAGCCTGCGCAGTCGCGCCGGATCCTGGTCCACGGTCAGCGCGTGCAGATCCACCACGCAGAACACCGAGTCGGTCTGGTGCTGGTCCGTCTGCGCCCACCGCCGCATGGCGCCCAGGTAGTTGCCCAGCGTCAGATTCCCGGTCGGCTGAATCCCGCTGAAGACCCGCGTCATCTCCACTCCACCTCCTGATCGGGACCGCCGCTCCCGCGGCCGGCCCCCGGAGTCCGGAGGAGAAACGAGAACGGCCGCCGAGGCGGCGGCCGTTGGTCGCATACGTGAGTCGGCCGCCGTCAGGCGGCCCACCAGAACTGGGTACACGTACGCGTCGTCATGCCGCCCAGAGTACGCCCCCGGGGTGCACCGTGCACCGAAGTTGACACCCGCCACGCCGATCCGTAGTGTTCTCCGGGTTGTCCGACGTGAGCGCCGACTTCGGTCGGTCCCCGGACAGCCACTCCGCAAGTACCGACCAGCAATCGACGCCCGGCGCCGAATGCTTTGGCGCGCGTATTTATGGAATGAGGAGTCCGCGTTCGAAAGGACGCGCCCCCGATTAGCTCGGGAGCACGGAATCCGCTAAAGTCTCACTCGTCGGAACGGCCCAACGGCCGGGAAGACAAACCCCGCTGACTGGGAGTCAGAGCCGAAAGGATCTGATAGAGTCGGAACCGCCGGAAAGGGAAA